>NZ_JALHLF010000063.1 GCF_022832435.1 Novosphingobium organovorum
ACCATTCCGATTCGGTCAAACACCTTTTTCAAAAAATCGTCATTTTTTGAAGGAGCTTGGTTTTCTGCGGTTTTGATCCGCCGTCTACCTCAGACCGTATCGGGACAGGATATGGGTATGCCCCCCGCCTTTCGCAACCCGCGCGGCAAAATTGGCGGTTTTTCGGCCTATTCTCAGCCCTTGCGCGACGTATCGCGCCTTTTGAAGCGACTTTTCGCCCCGCGCACGCAAGCCCCATGCTAAACGCTTTCTTATCCGCATCGCGCTAGAGACCCGGATAGATGATCGAGCCTGCCACCTCCTTTCCCGCCCCCGACGACGCGGCGCCTGCGCGCGTGAGCGTGATCGTACCGGCTTATGGGGTCGCGCAATACCTGGGCGATGCCCTGGACTCGCTCCTCGCGCAAACTCTGACCGCATGGGAATGCGTGGTCATCGACGACGGAGCCCCCGACGATGTCGCCTCGGCGGTCGCGCCCTATCTCCGCGATCGGCGTATCCGGTTCCTGACTTGCGCCAATCGCGGGGTATCAGCCGCGCGCAACACTGCGATTGGCGCTTGCTCAGCGCCCCTCATCGCCCTGCTCGATGGCGACGACACCTTCGCGCCCGACTATCTCGCCCACACTCTGCCCCCGCTCGAGAGCGAACCGACGGTTCGGCTCGTGACCTGCAACGCGCGCATCTTCGGGGCGGTCGAACGCGAGACGCTCATCCTTCCCGACACGCAGCAGCGCGGCACGCGCTTTACCGCTTCGCTCGCCCAAGTGCTCGACCGCAGCTTCAACGTCTATATCGGCACCACCTTTCGCCGCGCCGACTTCGATGCCATCGGCGGGTTCGACGAAAGCATGACCCAGGCCGAGGATCTCGACTTGTGGTTTCGGCTCATGGCGCTTGGCGGCGAGGCGGTCTGCATCAACGCCGTCCTTGCCGGCTATCGCGTGCGCGCCGGATCGGCCTCGGGCCACATGGGCAGGATGCTGCGCGGCAATATTCGTGCCTACGAGAAAATGGCCCGCCAGTTGGCGGGAACCCCCTGTGGCGAACTGGCCAGCGCGCTCGCCGCCGAAAACCGCCGTTCGCTCGGCTTCGAGGAAGCCATCGACACCATCCTCGACGGGCGCGTGCGCGAGGGGCTATCCAGAATGCGCCAGGACCTTGCGCAACACCCGCAATCGCTGTCGTGGCGCCTCTCGTTCCAGCTGTGGCAAGCCGTCCCCGCGCTTGCCCGCCCGATGCTCGCCTGGCGCCGGCGCACCCACCAGCGCGGGGCGCTTTCGCTGCGCGCGCTCCTGCTCCGTTCCCGAAAGGCCGCCTGAGCCATGCCCGCCCCTGCTCCTGCGCTCTCGGTCATCATGAGCGTCTACAACGATGCCCCCTTCGTCGGCACGGCGATCGAGAGCATCCTGACCCAGAGCTTCACCGACTTTGAATTCCTCATCGTCGACGATCACTCGGCCGACGGGTCCGAAGCGGTGCTCCACGAATGGGCGGGGCGCGACGCGCGCATCCGGGTTCTTTCCAGGGGCGAAAAGGGGCGCGTGCCCGCGCTCAATAGGCTGCTCGGCGAAGCCCGAGGGGAACGCATCGCGCTGATGGACAGCGACGACTGGTGCGAACCCGAGCGCTTCGCAAAAGAGATGGGCTTTCTCGACGCGCATCCCGACCACGGCGCGGTCAGCTGCAATTGCGCGGTCATCGACGAGGCGGGCAATCCCTTCTGGCGCCCGCCGATCGACCGTCCGCTGACCCACGAGGGGATCCTCGCCAATCTGGAGAGCGGTCCCCTCCTCAACCACAACGCGGTGCTCTTCACCCGCGCCGCGCTCGACGCCGTGGGCGGCTACCGCGCGGCCTACCGCCATGCCGAGGATTACGATCTGTGGCTGCGCCTCTCACGCGTGACCAGGCTCGCCAACCTCGAGGAGAACCTCGTCGCCTATCGCATCTATCCCGGGCAAGTCAGCACCGCGCACATCATCGAGCAGACCACCAACGCCGGAATTGCCTGGCTGGCGCATTGCGCAACGCTGGCCGGGCAGCCCGATCCGACCGAGGGCCTCCCCTCGCTGCCCGCGCTGGACGAACTCGACACGCTGTTCGGGCCGGGCGCGGCTGCAAAAGTCCGGCGCCGGGTGATCGAGCGCACGCTGTTCGCGCCCGACCTGCTCGCCGCACAAGGCTGGCCGCTGCTGCTCGATCACGCGCGCGAGACCGAGGCGCGCGGCCCCTTGTGGCGTGTCGCCGCACGCCTGCTCAAACACCGTCACCCGGCCAGGGCCGCGCGGCTTGCCGCAGCGCTGGTCGGTGCCTGAGGATCTGCCGGCGATGGCCCTCCCCCGCATCAGCGTCCTGATGACCGCCTATAACGTCGAGCCCTATGTCGGCGCGGCGATCGAGAGCATTCTGGCGCAGAGTGTTCCCGATTTCGAACTGCTCGTCCTCGATGACCGATCGAGCGACGCCACCGGCGCGGTCATCGCCCGTCACGCCGCCAGCGACAGCCGCATGCGGATCGTTCCAACCCGCGAAAAGGGCCGCGTACCCGGCCTCAACACACTGCTGGCCGAGGCCCGCGCGCCGTGGATCGCGATCATGGACAGCGACGACATCGCCCTGCCCGACCGGTTCGAAAAGCAGCTGGCCTTTCTCGACGCGCACCCCGAATGCGGCGTGCTGGGCGGTGTGGCGCGCAATATCGACGCGAGCGGCACTCTGCTGGCCCCGCCTTCGGAACCGATAGCGCAGACTCACGAGGCGATCGTGGCCGACAAGGCGAACGGCATTCCCATGCGCAACCCCACCGCGATGATCGCCCGCGACCTGTTGCAGGCGGTGGGTGGCTGGCGCCGTCCGTTTCGCTTTGCGCAGGACTACGACCTCTATCTGCGCCTGCACACGCTGACCCGGCTGGCCAATCTGCCCGACACCCTGCTGCATTACCGCATCCACCCCCAGCAGGTGAGCACACACAGCGCGCTTGCGCAGACCCATTCGGCGATGGTCGCCTGGCTTTCCTGCGAGGCGCGGCTTGCCGGGCGCGCGGACCCGCTCGACACGCTGGGCGCGCTGCCCGCGATCGGCACGCTCGATGCGCTGTTCGGCGTTTCCGACGCCGATGCCCGCGCGCGGCGCGCGGTGATCGAGCGTATTCTCTACGCGCCCGAGCGGCTCGCCGCCGATGGCCTGCCGATCGCGATCGCGCACACCCGCGATCCCGGTGGCAAGGCACGGCTTGCCCGCGTACCGCTGCGCCTCGCCCGCGCGGGCCACCCGCTCGCCGCGCTGCGCCTGGGGCTGGCCCTTGCCCGCCCCCTTTCCCGCCCCGATGCCCGCCCCGTCGTCCGGGCCTGAAGGAGCGCCCGTCGCCATGACCATCCGCAGCGCCGCCAGCTGGGCCATGGGCGCCCAGTACGCCTCCTTCGCGCTCCAGTTCGCGACCAGCCTCGTGCTGGCGCGCTACTTCATCTCGCCCGAGCAGCTGGGGCTGTTCTCGATCTCGTTCGCGGCAATCGGGCTGCTCGCAACGCTGCAGGACTTCGGGGTCAACCGCTATGTCTGCGGCGAGAGCGACCTCACGCCGGAGAAACTTCAGACCAGCTACACCGTCTCGCTGGCGATCAGCTGGGCGCTCGCGCTGATCTGCGTGCTCGCCGCCTGGCCGCTGGCCACCTATTACGGCCAGCCGAAGATCCTGCCGCTCACGCTGGTCATCGCGGCGTCCTACTTCCTGGTTCCTTTCGCCATCGTGCCGCAGGCGCTGCGCCAGCGCGAGCTCGACTTCCGGTCGAGCGCGATGATTACCGTGGGCGCCACCATGGCCAACACCGGGGTTTCGGTGGCGCTGGGGTGGTGCGAATGGGGTTCGATGGCGCTGGCCTGCGGGGCCCTGGCGCAGCAGGCCGCGCGCGCACTGATCGCGCAGTGGCGCGTAGGCGGGCTCTCGCCCTGGCCGCCGCGCCTCGAAAAGCCCGGCCGGGTGCTGAGCTTCGGGGGCACCAACACTGTCCTCGTGACCTGCGCCAATGTCGCCGCGAGCGCGCCCGAACTGATGATCGGGCGGCTGCTGGGGCCGGCCTCGGCGGGCCTCTACACCCGCGCCACGGGCCTCGCGATCCAGACGCGTATCCTGCTGGTGGGGGCCGTTGGCGGCGTGTTCCTCCCCGCCTTTCGCAAGATCCGTGAAGAGGGCAAACCGCTCGGCCCGCCGTACTTGCGCATCGCGGCGATCTTCAGCGCGATCATGTGGCCCGCACTTGCCGGGCTTGCCGTGCTGTCCGAGCCGGTCATCCACCTGCTCTACGGCGCGCGCTGGCTCGACAGCGCCTCGCTGCTGCTGCGCCTGAGCGTGGCGCAGATGTTCTTCGTCTCGATGCCGATGATCGCCGATCTTGGCGTCCTGCTCGACCGCAAGCGCGAACTGGTGGTGCGCAATATCCTCGATGTGGTGGTGGTGATCGCCCTCCTCGCGCTCTCCGCCCCCTTCGGGCTCAACGCGATTGCCACCTCGCGCATCGTCCACGGCGTGCTGTGGAGCGCCAACTTCCTGTTTTTCCTGCGCCGCATGGTCGGCTTTTCGTGGGGGGAATGGTTCGCGGTGCAGCTGCGCAGTCTTGCCCTCACCCTCCTCGCCATCGCCCCGACGCTGGCGCTCTACCATTTTGCCGATGGCCCCAGGGAAGCGGGCGCCGCGCAAATCCTCGCCAGTGCCGGGGCGGGCGCGGTGGTCTGGGCGATTGGCCTGTGGGCGCTGCGCCACCCCGCGTTCGAAGAACTGGAACGCGTGGCCGCCATGCTCCGCGCGCGCGTTTCGCGCCGCCGCAAAGGCGCCTAACGTACACCACCACGCCCCCTTCCCACGCCAAGGCCGAGGCAAAAGCCCTTCGCAATCGTGCAAGCGATCTCTACATGGGCGCCATGCCCCCCGACCGCGATACTCCGACAGACCCGGCCCACCACGACGGATGGCGCACGCTGCTGCGCTTTGCCCCGTACCTGTGGCCGCGCGAAAACCCCGCGCTGCGCCGCCGGATCGTGCTGGCCTGCGTGCTCATCCTGCTCTCGACCGGGACCCAGCTGACGTTGCCCTATTTCCTGCGCGCGGCGGTCGACACGATGAGCGCGAGCGGGCCAAAGCTGCTCCAGCTCGCGCTGTGGACGGTGCTTGCCTACGCCGCAGGCCGCCTGCTTCAGACGACCTTCGACAACTTGCGCAACATCGTTTTCGAACGCGTCGGTCAGGATGCGACGCGCGCGCTGGCCGAAAACGTCTTTGCCCAGCTCCACCGTCTCTCGCTGCGCTTTCACCTCTCGCGCCGCACCGGCGAGATAACCAAGACGATCGAGCGCGGCACCAAGAGCATCGACACGATGCTCTACTTCATGCTCTTCAACATCGCGCCTACGGTGCTCCAGCTGGCGATCGTGGCGGGGATCTTCTACGTCAATTTCGGGATCGGCCTCGTCGGTGCGACGGCCCTTGCGATCATCGCCTATATCTGGGTCACGCGCACGATCACCGAGTGGCGCACCACGCTGCGCCAGCGGATGAACCGGCTCGACGGGCAAGCGCTCGACCGCGCGGTGGATTCGCTCCTGAACTACGAGACGGTGAAGTATTTCGGCGCCGAAGCGCGCGAGGAAGCGCGCTACGCAGCCGCCACGCGCGAGTACGCCGATGCCGCAGTCAAGAGCGAGAATTCGCTCGGCCTGCTCAACATCGCGCAGGCGCTGGTGACCAACCTGCTCATGGCGCTCGCGCTCGCCTGGACGGTCTGGGGCTGGTATCAGGGCAAGTATTCCTCGGGCCAGCTGGTCTTCGTGCAGACCTACCTCACCCAGTTGTTCCGCCCGCTCGACATGCTCGGCATGGTCTATCGCACGATCCGGCAAGGGCTGATCGACATGGCCGAGATGTTCCGTCTGCTCGACACCGAGGTCGAAGTGCCCGACCGCCCGGGCGCGCCCGCGCTGGTGATCCGCCAGCCCGGCATCGTGTTCGACAACGTAGTGTTCGGCTACGAAAGCGAACGCATGATCCTCAAGGGCCTCTCGTTCGAGGTTCCCGCCGGGCACAGCGTGGCGCTCGTCGGCCCCTCGGGCGCGGGCAAATCCACGATCGCGCGGCTGCTGTTCCGCTTTTACGATCCGCTCTCGGGCCGCATCCTGATCGACGGGCAGGACATCCGCGATGTGACGCAGGCGTCCTTGCGCGCCGCAATCGGTATCGTGCCGCAGGATTCGGTGCTGTTCAACGACACCATCGGCTACAACATCGCCTATGGGCGCAACGGTGCAGGGCTTGAGGATGTCGCCTCGGCCGCGCGCGGTGCGGCGCTGATGGGCCTGATCGACCGTCTGCCGCAGGGCTTCGACACCGAAGTGGGCGAGCGCGGGCTCAAGCTTTCAGGCGGCGAGAAGCAGCGCGTGGCGATCGCCCGAACGCTGGTCAAGAACCCGCCGATCCTCATGCTCGACGAGGCGACGAGCGCGCTCGACACCCGCACCGAGCGCGACATCCTCGCCACGCTGCGGCAGGTGTCCGCGCACCGCACCACGCTCTCGATCGCGCACCGTCTGTCGACCATCGCCGATGCCGACACGATCCTCGTGCTGAGCGAAGGGCGCCTGGTCGAAAGCGGCTCGCACCAGGGCCTGCTCAAGATCGACGGGCTCTACGCCGAGATGTGGGCGCGCCAGGCCGCCGAGGCGGAAACCCTGGGCGAAGCGGCGGAATAGACGGCGAGGAGGTGACGCCTTCGCCCGGTCTTCCAGGCTTTGGACCAAGGCCTTGAATCCTCCTCCAAACGCCGGAAAACCACGTCTCACCGCGACAGGTGCCGCCGTGTCATGCTGCATCTGCGAGCCCCAAAGGGTTGCCAAGGCCCGCGCGAATCGGCAAATAGGGGGCCTATTCGCAAGGACCCGGTGCAATTCCGGGTGGCTATCCCGGCCGCCGATCCGCCGGGCAACATCACACACATGACCTTTGCCGAGAATCCCCGGATTTGAAAAACCCGGCGTTTCCATGTGCCTGATGCGGAAAAACAACCAAATGACCAGCTTTCTCGCCCACTATCGCCAGGGATGGCGATCGAACATGCGTGCCGACGTGCTCTCCGGGCTCGTCGTCGGCCTCGCGCTGATCCCCGAGGCGATCGGTTTCTCGATCATCGCGGGCGTCGATCCCTCGGTCGGCCTGTGGGCCTCGGTCGCGATCGCGATCGTGATTTCCTTTACCGGCGGGCGCCCGGCCATGGTCTCGGCGGCAACGGCCTCGGTCGCCGTGCTGGTCGGACCGCTCGTGCGCGAACACGGGGTCGACTACCTCTTCGCCGCGACGATCCTGATGGGCGTGTTCCAGATCATCGCCGGCATCCTGCGGCTTAACCTCGCCATGCAGTTCGTCTCGCGCTCGGTCATCACCGGCTTCGTCAACGCGCTGGCGATCCTGATCTTCATGGCGCAGATCCCGCAGCTGACCAACGTGACCTGGCACACCTACGCCATGATCGCAGCCGGACTGGCGATCATCTACCTGCTGCCGCGCCTGACCACGCTCGTCCCCTCGCCGCTCGTCGCGATCGGCGTGCTGACCGCGATCTCGATCACGTTCCATCTGCCCGTCCACACCGTGGGCCAGATGGGCAAGCTGCCCGAGGGCCTGCCCAGCTTCGGCCTTCCCAATGTGCCGCTGACGTTCGAGACGCTGCGCATCATCACCCCCACCGCGCTGGCCATGGCCGCAGTCGGCCTGCTCGAAACGCTGCTCACCGCGCAGATCGTCGACGACATGACCGGCACCGATTCCTACAAGCGCATCGAGTGCCGCGGACAGGGTATCGCCAACATCATCGCCGCGCTGTTCGGCGGCATGGGCGGCTGCGCGATGATCGGCCAGTCGGTCATCAACGTGACCTCGGGCGGGCGCGGGCGGCTTTCGACGCTGACCGCCGGCGTGTTCCTGTTCATCCTGCTGGCCGTGCTCGGGCCGTGGGTCGGCCAGGTGCCGATGCCCAGCCTCGTTGCGGTGATGATCATGGTCTCGATCGGCACGTTCTCGTGGAACTCGATCCCCAACCTGCGCCGCCACCCCTGGCAAAGCTCGGTGGTGATGGTTGTCACTGTCGTCACCGTGGTCGCCACCAGCGACCTGTCGAAGGGCGTGATCGTGGGCGTGCTGCTCTCGGGCATCTTCTTTGCCCACAAGGTCCAGCGCCTGTTCACCATCACGCGCGAGGAAAGCGCGGACGGGGCCAGCGCGACCTACCGCATCACGGGCCAGATCTTCTTCGCCTCGGTCCACCGCTTCCTCGAGCAGATGGACGCCGGGCATGAAACCGCGCGCGCGGTCACCATCGACATGAGCAAGGCGCACCTTTGGGACATTTCCTCGGTCGAAGCGCTCGACAAGGTGGTCGGCGAGCTGGCCAAGGGTGGCGCCGAGGTGCGCGTGGTGGGCTACAACACCGCGAGCGCGGACATCGTCGACAAGTTCGCCGCGCACGACAAGACCGGTTTCGAACTGGGCACTGTCCCGCACTGAGTTCGGCGGGAACCGCACACGGCGATGCACGTTGGACAGGGCAGAGACCAACGGCCCTCATCTTTCATGCATCGCCGTATTTTACCGGAGTCCCCCGCGTTGAAACCCGTGCTGCGCTACCTGCCCGATCTGCCGACTGCCCTGCTCTATGCCGCCGCTCTGGCGCCTGCCGCCGCGCTGGTGGTGATCAACCCCGCGCAGGCGCACGAAACCAAAGCGCCGCCGGTCCAGACCGTGCAACCGACAACCCCGTCCTGAGCATTACTCCCCAAAAACAGCGTCGTCGGGCGAAACCGTCCGCTACTTGACGACGCTGGCCTCGTGCCAGACCACCGCCTGAGCGGCCTTCATGCAGTTTTCGGCCGTATCCCAGCTGATCGAGGGCGAGCCATAGAGCCGCCAGCCCTGTTCGAGCGCTTCGGACACGCGCTCGCAAAACGCACGGTCGTCCTGCCCCGTCAGCAGACGGTAGATCGGGCGGTCCTCAGGGGTCTGGAAATTCGACATTGGGCATCCTTCTTTGCTGCTATTCTGTTCTCATCCGATGCCTAGCCACTCGAGCCCGGCTGGCAAGTCCTGCCCGCAATAATCGACCTGAAGCACGCGGCGCGCGCGCAGCGGGCCGGTCGCGGCGCCGGAGGCGTGGAGGATCGGCGTGCGGTAGAACCAGACATCGCCCACCTCGGCAAGACAGACGTGGTGCGCCGAGCCCGCGACCACCGCCTCGATCGCTCCTTCGGCGATCCGCCCGAGCCGGTGCGATCCACGCGCGATGAGCAGCGGCGCGTTCTGTGCGTCGACCGGGTCGAGATGAATACGCACCGTCACCATCGCCTCGAGCAGCGCAAAGGGCGGTTCGACATGGACTAGTCCCTGCTTCACGCTCCACGGCCCGAACCCGGCGACCGCGCGCCGTTCACGCACGACGATGGTGCGGTCCTGGTGCCAGCCCAGCGCCCAGTTGTTGCCCTCAGCGCTCTTGTCGAACAGCACCGCGCGCACCGGCCGCATCGGCCCGCCGGCAAGCGCGGCAACCCGCGCGCCGATCGCCGCGCCATCGCCCAGCAAGGCGAGCAAGGCCGGCGAGCCGTGCAGGCGCTGGCCGGGCAAGCCGCCGGGAACCGCAGCGAGCGCGGAAAAAAAGAACGGCAAAAGCGCCTGTGCGAGCCCCGCGACACGCTGCGCGCCGTCCCGCGCAAGATCAAGCTCGGGGGCAGCGAGGCCCGCCGCGAGGGCGATCACCCCTGCGCCTGCGTCTGGAGCGCCTGAAGGATCGCGAGCGCGCGCGCCGCATCGGCCGCGGGCACGAAGGCGTGATCGTGGTGGAACGCGGCGACCATGTTGCAGGCGATGCGCGCATCGGCCAGCGCCCCGGCCACCGCCGCGGTCAGGCCATAGCCATCGAGCGCGGAATGCACTTCGAGGACGATGCGCACCATCGGCAGGGCGGTGTCGAGCCCGGCGCTGCGTGCCGCTTCCAGCGGCACGATCTGCGAGAGCCCTTCGGCCTCGCGAAACATCGCGATGGCGTCCGCCAGAAGCGGAGCGCCGGTCACGAAGACATACCGTTCATCGTCGAGCCGGGGCGCCATGCCCGCCACCATCGCGCGCGCCTCGCGCACGATCGGCCGTTCGGGCACGGGCCCCGGCTCGCCGGGCATTACAGGATGTACTTCGACAGGTCGGCGTTGCCCGCCAGCACGTCGAGCTTGTCGCGCACATAGGCTTCGTCGATCGTGATCGTCTCGCCGCTGCGGTCCTCGGCCTCGAAGCTCAGTTCCTCGAACAGCTTTTCCATGACCGTCTGCAGGCGCCGCGCGCCGATGTTCTCGACGCTCTCGTTGACTTGCGCGGCGATCTTGGCGACTTCGCGCACCGCCCCCTCGCTCATCTCGACAGCGACCTTCTCGGTCCCCAGCAGCGCCTTGTACTGCGCGACAAGGTTGGCGCGCGTTTCGCTCAGGATGCGCACGAAGTCCTCTTCGGTCAGCGCCTTGAGCTCGACGCGGATCGGCAGGCGGCCCTGGAGTTCGGGCAGCATGTCCGAAGGCTTGGAGACGTGAAACGCGCCCGAGGCGACAAACAGCACGTGGTCGGTCTTCATCGGGCCATACTTGGTGGCGACCGTCGTCCCCTCGATCAGCGGCAACAGGTCGCGTTGCACGCCTTCGCGGCTGACCGAACCGCCACGCACGTCGGACACCGCGATCTTGTCGATCTCATCGAGGAAAACGATGCCGTTATGCTCAGCGTCGTGGATCGCGGTGCGCTGGACGTCGTCCTGGTCAAGCCGCTTTTCCGATTCCTCGTCGACCAGCTTGTCCCACGCTTCGGGCACCTTCATCTTGCGGCGCTTGAGCTTGGGGCCGCCGAAGGCCTTGCCCATCATGTCCGACAGGTTGATCATACCCACCGATCCCCCCATGCCGGGGATCTCCATCGGAGCCGAGGGGCTGTCTTCGACCTCGATCTCGACTTCGGTGTCGTTCATCGCGTTTTCGGTGATGCGCTGGTGGAAGGCCGCACGGGTCGCCTCCGAGGCGCCTTCGCCGACGAGCGCGTTGAGCAGGCGGTCCATCGCCGCCTTGCTGGCCGCCTCGCGCACCGATTCGCGCCGCCGCTCCTTCTCGAGCCGGATCGCTTCCTCGACGAGATCGCGCGCGATCTGTTCGACATCGCGGCCGACATAGCCGACTTCGGTGAACTTGGTCGCCTCGACCTTGACGAAAGGCGCGTCGGCAAGCTTGGCCAGGCGACGGCTGATCTCGGTCTTGCCGCAGCCCGTGGGCCCGATCATCAGGATGTTCTTGGGCGTGACCTCATCGCGCAGGTCTTCGGGCAGGCGCTGGCGGCGCCAGCGGTTGCGCAGCGCGACGGCCACGGCCTTCTTGGCCTCCGTCTGCCCGACGATGTGCGCGTCGAGCGCGGCGACGATGGCCTTGGGGGTAAGAGAATCGTTCATGGGAACCTTTGCGGCAATCAGATGGTCTCGACCGTCACGCGGTCGTTGGTGAACACGCAGATGTCGGCGGCAACCTGCATGGCCTTGCGCGCAATCGTCTCGGCGTCACTTTCGTAGGCGTCGATCGCCCGCGCCGCGGCGAGCGCGTAATTGCCGCCCGAACCGATCGCGGCGATCTGGGTATCGCCCATGGCCTCGGGCTCGAGCACGTCGCCGTTGCCGGTGAGGATCAGCAGCGCGTCCTTGTCGGCCACGATCATCAGCGCTTCCAGGTTGCGCAGGTACTTGTCGGTGCGCCAGTCCTTGGCCAGTTCGACCGCCGCGCGCAGCAGCTGGCCGCGGTGCTGTTCGAGCTTGCGCTCGAGCCGTTCGAACAGCGTGAAGGCATCCGCCGTCGCGCCGGCGAAACCGGCGATCACCTTACCACCCTCGCCGATCCGGCGGACCTTGCGCGCGTTGGGCTTCATCACCGTGTTGCCCATCGAGACCTGACCATCACCCGCGATCACGGTCTGGTCACCCTTGCGGACACCGATGATGGTCGTCCCATGCCACTGTACAAGGCCGTGGCTCGCCGCATCGTTCGTCATGGGCGAGGATATATGCCCCCAGCGCGGCGGTTCAAGGGCGCGATGGCACCACACCGGATCAAGCCCCGGATCACGCGTCGGGCCGGCCCTGCGCAAACCGCAAGAACCCTGCCTCCCAACGCAAAAGGGGCGCGCAGGATCGAACCTGCGCGCCCCTTTGAAAGGCCGGTGCGCCGCCGAAGCGATCAGCTGCCGTTGGGGCCCGACCCGCCACTGCCCGAGGAGCCCGTGCCGCTGCCGCCCATGCCCGCAGCGCCCACCTGGCCGATGTTGCCGAACAGATCCTGCAGCAGGCTGCGCTCGCGGCCCAGCGTCGGGGTCTGGTCGCCGTTGGGGGTAATCCGCGCGACCTGCTCCATGCCGCGGCGCTGGACGTCGATCACGTTGCCCTTGGGATCGAACTGGACGCGCAGGACAACCTGGTTCTGCGTGCGCGGGCTGCGGAAGGCCGGCGTCTCGATCGTCTGCGAGACATAGTACCAGTCCTTGTTGCCCCATTCGCTGGCGAACGTGGGGCGCCCCAGCGTCTTTTCGACGGACTCGCGGTTGTCGACACCGGGCTGGACCGAATCGACCAGCGCCTGGTCGATGATGTAGCCGCGGTGATCCTTGATCGACGTGCAGCCGCTGACCAGCGCACCCAGCGCCAGTACCATCCCTGCGGACCCGATCTTCAAACCACGCTTACCCATCAAAACACTCCAAAACCTCGGGGACATGGCCTGTGTCGATCCTTGCCAGCAGGCCCGCCGCGCATATATCGGCAACAGGGCCTTACGGCCCCGGACGCGCGCGTGCAATGGCCCTGCCAAGCCCGTGACCGATTTATCCGGGTTGGCCGGTGCTGTTTGAATTGCCGATGAACGAAGGAGAATTCGATCCGTGTCGCTGCTTTCCCGCCTGTTCGGCACGTCCGGCGACCCGCGCGCCGCGGTGCGCCCGCTGTGGCACCGCATCATCGAAATCGCCCGTGAAGAGCCTTGGTACGCCGACTATGGCGTGGCCGACAATGTCTCGGGCCGGTTCGATGCGGTGACGCTCGTCCTGGCGCTTGCGATGCTGCGCATGGAGCGCGGGCACGCCGGTGGCGGGCACAAGCTGGACGAAGAAGCCCCGCTGGTCGATGCCAGCGCGCGCCTGACCGAGCTCTTTGTCGAGGACATGGACGGCCAGCTGCGCCAATCGGGCGTGGGCGACCTTGTGGTGGGCAAGCGGATGGGCAAGCTGGTCTCCGTGCTCGGCGGGCGCATCGGCGCGCTGCGCGCGGCGCTCGCCCAGGCTCCAACGCCCGAAGGCGACCCGCTCGAAGCCGTGCTCGAACGCAATGTCACCCTGACCAGCCAGCCCGACCTAGCCGGCCTTGCCGCCGCGATCCGCGCGCTGCACACCCAATTCCAGGGCCTTACCGACGAGGCTCTCCTGCAAGGAACGATTTCGCGATGAGCGCTTCCGAACCCGCCGCCCCCGCGGCCTCCCCCGAATTCTCGCGCCTGATCGACGTGCGTCAGGTCGAAGGGCTGTCCCCTACGCTCGAGGCCAACGCCGCCGAGCGCGCGGCGCTGGCCCGCCGTTTCGGCCTCGTGCGGATCGACACCCTCACCGCGCGACTCGACCTCTCGCGCAAGGATCGAACGGTGTTCGTCTCGGGCACGCTCGAGGCGTCCTGGGTGCAGACTTGCGCGATTTCCGCCGATGAGCTGCCCGTGTCCGTGCGCGAACCGGTCGAGGTGCGTTTCGTGCCCCAGTTGACCGACTATGCCCCCGACGCCGAAATCGAGCTCGAAGCCGATGATCTTGACGAGATCGAATACACCGGCACGCACGTCGACCTTGGCGAAGCTGTCGCGCAGAGCATGGCGCTCGCCATCGATCCCTACCTCACCGGCCCTAACGCCGAAAAGGCGCGCAGCGAGGCCGGACTCACCGCGCCCGAGGACAACAGCCCCTTCGCCGCACTCAAGGGCCTCAAGCCCGGCGGCTGACGCAAGGTCCCCCACGCGCCGCGTCATAAAGCCTTCCCCGTTTCGTCATCACGCTTTCATCGCCACCACCTAGGCGCGGCGATCAAGGATGGGGCGTTGCGGGGGCAGCATCGGCGTGAACAGGCTGTACAAGAAAGGGGCGAGCGCCTGCGGCGCGGCGCTCGTCTTGGTGACACTCGCGCGCCCGCTTCCCGCCGCAGCGCCCGATTGGCCGATCGACGAGGTGGCCTTACCGTTCGGCCAGAGCCCCCGCCAAAACCCGCAAGACAGGCCATCGCCCGGCACGCTTTCGGTGATGACCTTCAACGTCAAGGGCCTGCCCTTTCCCGCAGCGATGGGGCGTAGCCAGGCGCTTGCCGAAATCGGCCGCCGCCTTGCCGCGCTACGCCGGGCGGGGCACGAACCCGACGTCGTGCTGCTTCAGGAAGCCTTCACCGACGAGGCCAAGGCGATCGCACAGGCCGCTGGATACCCCTACGCCGCCCTCGGTCCCGACACCGGCGCGCTCGCGCACGAGGCTTCCCGCACCAGCACCGATACGGACTGGATCAAGGGCGAAGGCATCGGCAAATGGAGCGACAGCGGGCTGATGATCTTGTCCGACTATCCGATCACCGCCACGCGCCGCCTTGCCTTTCCTGCCGACATGTGCGCCGGGTTCGACTGCCTTGCCGCCAAGGGCGTGCTGCTCGCCTGGATCGCGCTGCCGGGCCAGGACGCGCCGGTGGTCCTCGCCAACACCCATCTCAACGCGCGCAAGGCCGCAGGCGTCGGCGTCGCGCGCGCCAACGCGGCCTACCGCAGGCAGATCGGCGCGGCGCGGGCCTTCGTGCGAGGAGCCGTCGCGCCGACGAGCGCGGTGATCTTCGGCGGGGACTTCAACCTCGGCCACGATCCCCAGCGGCTGGCCGCGATGCGCGAAGGCGGCGGGCTTCTGGCCGATCAGGGCCGCGAAGCCAGCGCGCACGCGCCCTGCTCCCCCTGCACGCCCGCGCTGCGTGCCGATCTGGCCACCATCCGCGAACGCGCCAAGGACAAGCAGTTCTACCGCCCCGCGCGCGGCAAGACGCTGCGCGCCGAGGCGATCGAGGTGCCATTGGGCGGTGCAAGCGGCGCGGCCGCGCTTTCCGACCATCTGGGCTACGTCATCCGCTATCGCTTCGGCGCCTGAGACCCGGCACCGGCACATATTTTCACCCGACGGGAACGTTCCCTCTTGCATCATATTATATTGTGCACAATATTATTGTACGAAATCTACATACACCATCGAAAGGACCTGCCATGAAGCCTCTCTACTCGACCAAGGTCACCGCACTCGGCGGCCGCAACGGCCACGTGCGCAGCGACGACAGCCTGCTCGACCTCACGCTGGCCATGCCCGCAGCGCTCGGCGGCACGGGCGGCGCCAGCAACCCCGAACAGCTTTTCGCCGCAGGCTACGCCGCCTGTTTCGAAAGCGCGCTGATGCTGGTCGCCAAGGGCAAGGGTGTCGAACTCGCCCCCGCCGACGTCGAAATCGCCGCGACCATCGGGCTCGTCCCCAACGGCGCGGGTGGCTTCGCATTGACCGCCGCGCTCGACATTGCCATCGCAGCGGGCAGCACTGGCCTCGATCAGGCCAAGGCGCAGGAATTGGCCGAAGCGGCGCACGCCGTGTGCCCCTACTCGAACGCGATCCGGGGCAATATCGAGGTACCTTTGCATGTCACCACGCGATGAACGGTAAGGCAGCAGACCGAACGGAGGCGATCTCCGCAGACCCGGCATCAGCCCATGCCGCCGTCGATGCAGCAGCGGACAACCCGCTGCTGCTCGACCTGCAGGTTTGCTTCCCGCTCTACGCCGCCACCAACCACATCACGCGTCTTTACGGGCCGGTCCTTGCCAGGATCGGCCTGACTTATCCGCAGTATCTGGTGATGCTGGTGCTGTGGGAACAGGCGCCGCAGACGGTCGGCGCGCTCGGCGCGCGGCTGCACCTCGACAGCGGCACGCTCACGCCCTTGCTCAAGCGGCTGGAAAAGGCGGGACTGGTGTCGCGCACGCGCGATCCCGAGGACGAACGCCGCGTGCTGGTCTCGCTGACCGACCAGGGCCGCGCCCTGCGCGGGCAGGCGCTCGACGTGCCCGCGACGATGGCGGGCAACATGAACCCCGAGGCCATCGATGCGCTGCGCGAGACGGTTACGCGTCTGGTCGACCTGCTGACCGGAAAATAGATGATGGCGCGAGGGGCCAAGCCCCCTGCCGCCAAACGGCACCAAACGACAGACGCCGCCTCTCTTGTCCAAGAGAGGCGGCGTCTGTCGTTTGGCCAGCCCGAGAGCGCGTGCCCTCGGACCGGAAGGCCGAATTGCCGATCAGAACGGGATATCGTCGTCGAGATCGTCGCCGCCAAAGCCGCCGCCTGAGGACGAACCGCCCGAACGGCCCCAATCGCTGCCGCCCGACGACGAACCGCCGCCGCCCCAGCTGTCCCCGCCCGAGGACGAGCCGCCCGAGCTTGCACCGCCGCGCTGGCCACCGCCCGCGCTGTCCAGCATGGTCAGCACGCCGCCCATGCCCGCGACCGAGATCTCGGTGGTGTAGCGGTCATTGCCGTCGCGGTCCTGCCACTTGCGGGTGCGCAGCTGGCCTTCGATGTAGACCTTCGAGCCCTTGCGCAGGAACCGCTCGGCCACGCCGACGAGACCGTCGGACTGGAGCACGACCTGATGCCACTCGGTACGCTCCTTGCGTTCCCCGGTCTGACGGTCCTTCCAAGTCTCCGAAGTGGCGATGCGCAAGTTCGCGACGCGCCCGCCGTTCTGGAACGACTTCACTTCGGGGTCGGCCCCGAGGTTGCCGACGAGAATGACCTTGTTGACGCTGCCTGCCATGGATGAATCGCTTTCCTCTGCAATTTCGAACCGAGGGACTAGCGAATAGGGCCGCGCGGCGCGAGTCGCGAAGGCAGGTTTTCTACAACCCTGCCCAGACCGCCAGCCAATAGGTCAGCCCCGCCGCCAGATAGGCAAGGCCGAACAGGTAGGCGAGCATGAAGATCGGCCACTTCCAGCCATTGGTCTCGCGCCGGGTCACCGCGATCGTCGACATGCACTGCGGCGCGAAGACGAACCAAGCGAGGAAAGCCAGCGCCATCGGCAGCGTCCAGTGGCTGCGCAGCCGCGTGCCGAGATCGGCGGCCTGCTGGTCCTCGTCGTCGCTGGCATCGACCGAATAGGTCGTCGCCAGCGAGGACACCGCCACCTCGCGTGCGGCCATCGCCGGGATCAGCGCCAGCGCCATGTCGCGGTTGAAGCCGATCGGCTTGACCACCACGGCCAGGCCATTGGCAACGTGCCCGGCGATCGAGGCGTCGACCTGGCTCTCGCCCGGCTTGGCCTGCGGGAAATTGAGCAGCACCCAAAGCACCACGGTGACCGTGAAGATGATCGTACCCGCGCGGCGCAGGAAGATCCACGCGCGCTGCCACAGCCCGATCGCCATGTCCTTGAGACGCGGCATCTGGTACTTGGGCAGCTCCATGATGAAGCCCGAGGCCGCGCCCTTGGTGACCGAACTGCGCAGCACCAGCGCCACCACGATCGCCCCCACGATGCCCGCAAGGAACAGGCAGAACAGCACCAGCCCCTGCAGGCCGATACCCCAGCCCACCCCGCGCGCGGGGATGAACGCGGCGATAATCACCGCGTAGACCGGCATGCGCGCCGAACAGGTCATCATCGGAGCGATCAGGATCGTGGTCAGGCGGTCCTTGGGATCGGTGATCGAACGGGTCGCCATGATCCCCGGAATGGCGCAGGCAAAGCTCGACAGGAGCGGAATGAAGCTGCGCCCCGACAGGCCCACCAGCGCCATCAGCCGGTCCATCAGGAAGGCCGCGCGCGCCATGTAGCCCGAGGCTTCGAGCGCGAGGATGAAGGCGAACAGGATCACGATCTGCGGCAGGAACACGATCACCGCGCCCACGCCCGCGATCACCCCGTCGGTGATCAGGTCGCGCAGCAGCCCGGCGGGCATCGTCGCCTTGACCGTGTCGTGCAGCCAGCTGGCCGCGGCATCCAGCCCGTCGGCGAACGGCGTTGCCCAGGCAAACACCGCCTGGAACATGACGAAGAAGATCGCCATCATGATGACCGGGCCGAGCCAGGGATGGAGCAGCACCTTGTCGAGCTGCGCGTGCATGCGGCGCTGGCGCGTCTCGGACAGGATGGCCGCCGCTGCCATGGCATGGGCGGCCACGCGCCGCTCGGTCTCGCCGATCTCGCTCACGCCAAGGCGCGGGGTGCGGGTCTCGGCCGAAGCCATCGCCTCGCCCAGATCGGCAAGGCCGCGCCGGCGCACCGCAACGGTGGGCACCACACGCACGCCCAGTTCCTCCTCGAGCACGGCGGGGTCGAGCACCAGACCGTCACGCTCGGCCAGATCGACCATGTTGAGCGCGATGACCGTGGGCTTGCCCAGCGCGAGCAGTTCCTGCGCGAAGACGAGGTGCTGCTCCAGGTTCGAGGCATCGAGCACGACGACGATCACATCGGGCTCGGCCTCGCCGGCAAAACCGCCGCGCAGGACCTTGGCGGTCACTTCCTCGTCGGGGCTGGTCGCATCGAGGCCATAGGCACCGGGCAGATCGGTCAGTTCGACCGGCTCGCCAGTGGGCAGCACCAGGCGGCCCGACTTGCGCTCGACCGTGACCCCGGGATAGTTCGCGATCTTCTGGCGCGCCCCGGTGAGCGCGTTGAACAGCGCACTCTTACCCGCATTGGGGTTGCCGACGAGGGCGATCTTGCGCGGACGGCTCATGCCGGGGTCGCCTCGCTCGCGGTGTTGTGAAACTGTTCGACCTCGATCGCCACGGCGTGCACCCGGCGCACCGCCACGACCATGCGCCCGATCGCGATCGCGATCGGATCGCGCCCGCCAAAGATGCCGCGCCGCGACACGCTGATCAACGCGCCCGCATCAAGCCCGAGCGCGCGCAGGCGGCGTGCCTCTTCGGGCACCAGCCGCGCCCAGTCGATCGCGACGATGCGGGCTTTCTGGTCGATAGGTAACTGATCGAGGGTCATTCCATTGCGCTGCCAGATTCACGGTATCTTTGCAACTGCCTCGCAATAGTGGACCTTACTGTCCTTGCCCCCGATCAAACCGCGCAAACGAAATTCCGCCGCCGCAAAGCGGGACGCCATGCCCTCCTCAGCGCGCCGGGTAGCGCAGGCGGCCGAGCAGGCGGGTCACGCTGAAACGCTCGTCCGGACGGCGGGTAAACTGCGCCTTGACCTTCTCGAAGCGCATCACGCCATCGATCCGGCGTTCCAGAAAGGCGCGGGTTTCGGGCTTTTCCGGGTCCTTCTCACGCGCGAAGACGTGCAGCGTGGCGGCGTAGATCGCGGCCAGCGTGGTGCGCTTGGTGTAGTGGTTGTAGTCGGTCGCGGTGTCCCCTGCGAGGCGCCACATGCGGTCCGCGCTGCGCCAGCCCAGTTGCGTGGAACGCGCCAGGTTTTGCGGCATCGCCATGATTGCCAGCGCACGCACGAGCGCTTCCTCGCGCCCTGCGGCAGCCTCAAGCCGGGCCATGACCAGCCGGCGGATACGCTCGCGCACGGGAACGCGCGCCAGCGACTCGGCCGCAACCGCCTCGGCCATCGCCGCATCGATCGCATCGACCCAGGCGGTAATCATCGCCATCGGCTTGCCCGCGAAGGCATAGGCGGCCAGTTCGGGATCGATTCCCGCGCCGATCGCCGCCTGGCGCACGGCATCGGCGCTCCACCCGTCGAACGCGGCCGCGTCGGCAATTGCGGGCGCCAGCGCGCGGCGCAGATCCTCCAGAGTGGCAACCTCGCTCATGTCAGCCTCCATTTCGGGTCCTCCCGGCCCAGCGTTCACAGCGTGGGACCATAGACCGGCTTGGACTTCTTGCCCGCGCCGGCCTGGACGTTGTCGTTGATCGTGCGCAGCAGCATCGCGTCGCCATCTTCCTTGGCATATTCGCGCGCGCTGCGACCGGAATTGTCGGAACGGTCGGGATCGGCGCCGGCCTGCAGCAGGGCCTTCATCAGTTCGGTGTCGCGCCGGTGCACGGCGGAAATCAGCGGCGTTTCGCCCGCGTCGTTGGACACTTCGGTATCGGCGTGATTCTCGAGCAGGTAGGCCGCCCCTTCGCGCCAGCCCAGATTGACCGCCATCTGCAGCGGGGTCAGCCCGTGATCGTCGGCAAGATCAACCTTGGCGCCATGCTGGACCAGATAGCGCAGCCAGGTCAGGTCGCGCCGCGCAACCACGACGTGCAGGGCGGTCTGCCCGGTGCTGACATCCTTGGTGTTGACGATCAGCGGCGAATCCATGATCGCCTTCTCGACTTTGTCGCCTTCCTTTTTCTTGACGGATTCGAGGAACTTGTAACCGTCCGAAAAACCGGCCTGGGCCATCGCGCCGGTTGCCATCATGCCAGCTGCCGCGGCAAGGGTTCCCGTCAGGATCAGCCGGCGAAGAGCTGCCCCATTGCGGATCGCGAGTTTCGACACGTCAAATATCCTTCCTGCATTTCATCACTTTGCGAAGGCCACCCGCCAGCCACGCCTTGCATGAGGCGGTCTAGCAGAGCATGAACCGCTTCGCCATGACCCATCTTCGCTTCCCCACCGCCCGGCGCCTCCCCCGGCGCCTCTTCATCGCGGCTTCCCTAGGCCTCGCGCTGGCCGCCTGTCAGCCGACCGAGCCCGCCCATGCGCCGATCGATGGCGTGGACATCACCGGCGCCGACATCGGCGGCCCTTTCACGCTTGTCGACAAGACGGGCAAGACCGTGCGCTGGCAGGATTTTCGGGGCAAGTGGGTGATGCTGTACTTCGGCTACACCTTCTGTCCCGACGCCTGCCCGGTCGATGTCCAGGTGATGATGAAGGCCTACGACCAGTTCGCCAAAAGCAACCCGGCCGCCGCCGCCAAGATCCAGCCGGTGTTCATCTCGATCGACCCCGCGCGCGACACGCCCGCCGTGGTCGGCGAGTGGACCGCCGCGTTCAGCCCCAGGCTGATGGGGCTGACCGGCAGCGAGAAGCAGACCAACCTTGCCGCCGACGCTTTCGCCGTGATCCACTCCAAGGGCGAGGCCACACCCGGCGGCGGCTACCTCATGAACCACTCGCGCTTCGTCTATCTGATGGACCCCAAGGGCAAGCCGGTCGACATGCTGCCGGTCGACAAGGGGGCCGATGCCGTCGCGGGCGATCTGGCCAAGCTGGTATCGTGACCCCGCCCGCAACCACCCCCGGCGCGCGCCCGTTCTGGGAGCGCCCGCTCGCCAGCCTCGACAAGGCCGAGTGGGAGGCGCTGTGCGACGGCTGCGGCCAGTGCTGCCTGCACAAGGTCGAGGACGCCGACAGCGGCGAGATCTACCACACCAACGTTGCGTGCAAGCTGCTCGACGTGAAGACCGCGCGCTGCGCGGACTATGCCCACCGCAAGGCCTCGGTGCCCGATTGCCTCACGCTCACGCTGCGCAGCGCCGGATCGCTGCCCTGGCTGCCCGAAACCTGCGCCTATCGGCTGCGCGCCGAGGACCAGCCGCTGCCCGCCTGGCACTATCTTGTCAGCGGTGATCGCGAAGCGGTCCACCGCGCCGGGGTCTCGGTCGCCGGACGGGTGGTGAGCGAGGTCCACGCCGGGCCGCTCGAACAGCACATCATCTGGCCCGAGGGGATGGAAGCGGAATTCGAGATCGAGGACGGCGAAAGCCCCTGGGACATCGCGCCGAGCGACGACGAGCGAGGCTGACCCTCCCATGCTCGACTGGCTCAAACGTTCCCCCACCGCCGAGCCCGAAATCGAAATCGACGGGCGGCGCCTGCCGATCGTGGTGCGCCGCCTCGAACGCGCGCGCCGCCTGACCATGCGCCTCGCCGCCGACGGGCAATCGGTGCGCATTTCCATGCCGCCCTGGACCCGCACCGAGGAAGCGCTGGCCTTTGCCCGTTCCCGGCGCGACTGGCTGGCCACGCAGCTGCGCGCCCATCCCGAGAGCGAGCCGCTGGGCGATGGCGCCACGCTCGCCTTCCGGGGCCAGCCGATCCGCCTGCGCCACGATCCCACGGCGCCGCGCCGCCCGGCGCTAAGCGACGCCACCC
>NZ_JALHLF010000064.1 GCF_022832435.1 Novosphingobium organovorum
CTCATAACCTGAAGGTCGTAGGTTCAAATCCTACCCCCGCAACCATTTTGCAGATTTTCACGCATCGCTAAAGACCCGTTCGCTTTGTGCCCAAAAGGCCAAAAGCCTCTCGTGCGCAACCGCTTGAGTGATGCGGCCGAGGCTGATAACGCAAGCTCTATGTCTAGCTGTGACCTGTGCGTTGTCCGGAACCGGGCAATCTGTGCTTCGCTTGATGCGAAGGAGCTCGAAGCCCTCAACGCGATCGGGCGCACGCGCAAGATCACGCCAGGCGAATCGCTGATCTGGGAAGGCGAGGATTCGGTCCTCGTGGCCAACGTCATCGAGGGCGTTCTCAAGCTGTCCACCAACACCGAGGATGGCCGCGAGCAGATCGTGGGCGTGGTCTATCCCTCCGACTTCATCGGCCGCCCGTTTGGCGGAACCAGTGGCCATGGCGTTACCGCGCTGACCGAAGCCAAGGTCTGCGTCTTTTCGCGCCGCGATTTCGACGCCTTCGCGCGCGAGCATCCCGCGCTCGAGCACAAGCTGCTTGAACGCACGCTGGGCGAACTGGACCGCACTCGGCGCTGGATGCTGCTGCTCGGGCGCAAGTCCGCGGCGGAGAAAATGGCGAGCTTCCTGCTCGAGATGACCGAGCGCCTGGGTGGGAACGGCTGCAAGCTCTCGTTCGAGAATCCGCTCCAGCGCCAGCTCACCCTGCCTTTCTCACGCCAGCAGATCGCCGACGTGCTGGGCCTCACCATTGAGACCGTCAGCCGTCAGTTCACCCGGCTCAAGAACGAGGGCATCATCGACCTGCCTTCGCGCCGTGATGTCATCATCCTCGACATGGAGGCGCTGGCCGCCGAAGCGGGCTGACGCGGGCGAGGATGCTCCTCGTCGTCTTGCCAGAGTACCCGATACAAAAAGGGGGAGCCTTGCGGCTCCCCCTTTTTTGTTTTGGCGGATCGATCCGGGGATCAGAAGCGGTAGCTTACGCCCGCGCTGAGCACCCAGGGGTCGAGGTTGTGCTTGGTCTCGAGCGCCAGCGTGCCGTCCTCGTAGAACTTGGCGGTGGGCTTGACGAAGTACTTCTTGGCGTCGAGCGAGAGGCCAAGGCCATTGTCGCCGATCGCGATGTCGACACCGCCCTGAATCACCCCGCCGAACGAATTCGACATCTTCACCTTGTCGACGCCGAGCGCGGCGGCCGTGGCGCCGGGCTTTTCATCGAGCACGAAGAACAGCGTGGGGCCTGCGCCGACATAGGGCTTGAACGGAGTGCCGGTGTCGAGGTGCGCCTTGAGCGTGAGCGTGGCGGGAAGGATCATGACGTGATCGACGAGATCCGCGCCGGCAAGCGCACCGGTGCCGCTGACGTGGTGCTGGGTGAGGCAGCAGATCGTTTCGACCGAGAAGGTCTTGTTGAAGAAGTATTCGACCGCGATGGTGGGCACGACGTTATTGTTGGCGTCGGTGTTGTAGGTGCCCGAATCGAGGCTGGCGAGTGTCGCGCCCAGCGTCGTGTCGGTGTCGACGCTCTTGACCTTGTCGATGCTGCCGCTGGCAAGAACCGCCGAACCGAGCACCTTGACCTGGATCTTGCCATCCTGGCTACCGGCGATCGCGGGCGTGGAAAGCGCGGTGGCGGCGGCCAGAGCGACGAGCGTGGTGATCTTGCGCATAATACATCTTCCTTGCCGCCGGGGCCGCACCATGCGTGTCCCCCCTCTTGAGCGGCTGCACGAGTGTCCTTCGACCAATTGCCGTTCACATGAATTGATCGCGCGCAAATTCGCGTATTTCTGCACTTTTTTAAGTGCCGGATCTTTTTGATCGTTATCAATGCTGGAAACACTGTTAGTCTCCATGGCGTTCGTCAGGTTCAGCTATATTCTCGAAAGAGGGGGCATATGGTAACGGTTCTCGCGCGGGCGGGCCTTTGGCTCGCCGTGCTCTTCCTTGCCGTCATCGGGGTCGCGCTTGCGGCCGACGGGGGGTTCGCCATCCAGATGGGGATCGTCGCGGTTGCGGCGCTTCTGGCCGTCTGGTTCACGATCAGCGGTGCGGACTACGCGGCTATTGCGCGCGGCGTGCTCAAGATGCCCGACCAGGGCAAGTACGACGATGATCCGATCCGCTGGGGCATGATCGCCACGGTGTTCTGGGGAGTCGTCGGCTTTGGCGCGGGGGTGTTCATCGCCTCGCAGCTCGCCTGGCCCTGGCTCAACATCGAGCCTTACCTCAACTTCAGCCGCCTGCGCCCGCTGCACACCTCGGCGGTGATTTTCGCGTTCGGGGGGAACGCGCTGATCGCCACGAGCTTTTACGTCGTGCAGCGAACCTGCCGGGCCCGCCTGGCCTTCCCTGGCCTGGCCCGCTTCGTGTTCTGGGGCTATCAGCTGTTCATCGTGCTGGCGGCGAGCGGCTATGTGCTGGGCATCAGCCAGGGCAAGGAATACGCCGAGCCCGAATGGTACGTCGACTGGTGGCTGACGATCGTGTGGGTGTGCTACCTGGCGGTCTTCGTCGGCACGATCATCAAGCGCAGCGAACCGCACATCTACGTTGCCAACTGGTTCTACCTCTCCTTCATCATCACCGTGGCGATGCTCCACGTCGTCAACAACCTCGACTGGCCGGTCAGCTTCGTCGGCTCGAAGAGCTACCCGGTCTTCGCGGGCGTGCAGGGCGCGCTGGTGCAGTGGTGGTACGGGCACAACGCGGTGGGCTTTTTCCTGACCGCCGGGTTCCTGGGCATGATGTACTACTTCGTGCCCAAGCAGGCCGAGCGTCCGGTCTATTCCTACCGCCTGTCGATCATTCACTTCTGGTCGCTGATCTTCCTCTACATCTGGGCGGGGCCGCACCACCTGCACTACACCGCGCTGCCCGACTGGGCGCAGACGCTGGGCATGGTCTTCTCGGTCATGCTGTGGATGCCGAGCTGGGGTGGCATGATCAACGGGTTGATGACGCTCAACGGCGCCTGGGACAAGATCCGCACCGACCCGATCGTGCGCATGATGGTCATGGCGCTGGCGTTCTACGGCATGAGCACGTTCGAAGGCCCGATGATGTCGATCAAGACGGTCAATTCGCTCTCGCACTACACCAACTGGACCATCGGCCACGTCCACTCGGGCGCGCTGGGCTGGAACGGCATGATCACCTTCGGCGCGATCTACTACCTCGTGCCGCGCCTGTGGGGACGTGAGCGGCTCTATTCGGTGCGCATGGTCAACTGGCACTTCTGGTGCGCGACGATCGGCATTGTGTTCTACGCCGCGAGCATGTGGGTTGCGGGTATCACGCAAGGCCTGATGTGGCGCGAATACGGCGCCGACGGCTACCTGGTGAACTCCTTCGCCGACGCCGTTGCCGCGATCCACCCGATGTACGTGCTGCGTACCTTCGGTGGCGCACTCTACCTGCTTGGCGGCGCGTTCATGGTCGTCAACGTTTGGAAGACCATTGCCGGGTCCCTGCGCGAGGAAGCGCCGCTCCACAACGCTGCCTACGATCCCGCCGCCGACAAGCCCATCGTGGCTGCGGCGAGCGCCCACTGACCGCGCTTGGGAAAGGACACAGACTCATGACTTCCATGACCGAGCGCCACAAGAAGCTCGAAAAGAACATCACCCTGCTCGGCGTCTTCGCCTTCCTGGCGGTGACCGTAGGCGGCATCGTCGAGATCGCGCCGCTGTTCTGGATCGACAACACGATCGAGAAGGTGGAGGGGATGCGCCCCTACACCCCGCTCGAACAGGCTGGCCGCGACATCTACGTGCGCGAGGGCTGCTACGTGTGCCACAGCCAGATGATCCGTCCCTTCCGCGACGAGGTCGAGCGCTATGGCCACTACAGCCTGGCTGCCGAATCGATGTACGACCACCCCTTCCAGTGGGGTTCGGAGCGCACCGGGCCGGATCTGGCGCGCGTGGGCAACCGCTATTCGGACAGCTGGCACGTCCAGCACCTGACCGACCCGCAGTCGGTCGTGCCCGAAAGCGTCATGCCCAAGTTCGGCTTCCTGGCGCAGAACGACCTCGAGGTGCACGACATCGCCGCCAACCTCACCGCGCTGCGCCACGTCGGGGTGCCCTACACCGACAAGGACATCCAGATGGCCGCCGCCGATCTCAAGGCGCAGGCCGATCCCGATGCCGATGCGGGCGATCTGCTCCAGCGCTACCCCAAGGCGCAGATCCGCGACTTCGACGGCAATCCCAAGCGCCTGACCGAGATGGACGCGCTCGTCGCCTATCTCCAGATGCTCGGCACCCTGGTCGACGTCAACGGCGCCTCCGCCCAGGAGGAACTCGCATCGGAGCACAGCCGATGATGAGCACGCACTCCACCTATGACCTGCTGCGGCACCTTGCCGACAGCTGGGGCCTTCTGGCCATGATGCTGGTGTTTGTCGTCCTGATCGCCTGGCCCTTCCGCAAGGGCGGACGAGGCCGCAGCGACGAAGCCGCCACCATGATCTTCAAGGACGAGAACGATGGCTGACACTCCCCAATCGCCGGCCGCCGCCGGCAGGCGCTTCGACGAAGCCACCCAGACCGAGACCGTGGGCCATGAATGGGACGGGATCGAGGAACTCAACACTCCGCTGCCGCGCTGGTGGCTATGGACCTTCTACGCCTGCATCGTCTTCGCGATCGGCTACACCATCGCTTACCCGGCCTGGCCGGGCATCCATTCGGCGACCAAGGGCGTGCTGGGCTGGAACAGCCGCGAGGAACTCAAGACCGAGACCGACGTCGCCGCCGCGGCGCGCGCCAAGGCGGTCGCGGGCCTGGCCGACCTGCCGATCGAGCAGCTGCCCCAGCATCCCGAACTGATGCGCGCGGCGGTGGCGGGCGGCGCGGCGGCCTTCAAGGTCAACTGCGTGCAGTGCCACGGCGCGGGCGCGGCGGGCTCCAAGGGCTATCCCAACCTCAACGACGACGACTGGCTGTGGGGCGGCGATCTCAAGACCATCGAGACCACGCTGATCCACGGCATCCGCCAGCCGGGCGACGATGAGACGCGCCAGTCGATGATGCCCAACTTCGGCACCGACGGCCTGCTCGACGCCGGGCAGATCAGCGACGTGGCGAGCTACGTGCTGAGCCTGTCGGGCAAGGAAAAGCCGAGCGGGGCGACCCAGCGCGGCGCCAAGGTCTTCGCCGAGAACTGCGCGGTGTGCCACGGCCCGCAGGCCAAGGGCACGCGCGAGATGGGCGCGCCCAACCTGTCGGACGCGATCTGGCTCGACGGCGGCACCAAGGCCGATCTCGTCGCGCAGATCACCCACCCGCACCACGGCGTGATGCCGGCCTGGGGCACCCGCCTCGATCCGGTGACGATCAAGATGCTTGCCGCCTACGTCCACTCGCTGGGCGGCGGTGAGGAATTCAAGGCGGCCGATGCCGCTCCGGCTCCCGAGGCCGAAGCGAGCGCGGCGAGCGTGGAGTAGAACCGACCAAGGACTGAACATCGGCCGGGGCGGCAAGGTCCCGGCCGAGCCTCGGGGATCGTCGCAACGGCCGCAGGCCGGGGTCCCCATCCGGGCCGCTCAGCCCCCCATGACCATGACGGGCGGACAACGGACATGAACAAGCCGGAACCGATCAAGACACAGGACCAGCCGCTGCAGCTCTACGCCAAGCGCGAGCCGGTCTTCAACCGCCGTATCGACGGCAAGTTTCGCCGCATCAAGTGGGCGATCATGGTGGCGTGCCTGGCGATCTACTGGGTGACGCCGTGGCTGCGCTGGAACCGCGGGCCCTATTCGCCCGATCAGGCGGTGCTGATCGATCTGGCGCACCGGCGCTTCTACATGTTCGGGATCGAGATCTGGCCGCACGAATTCTACTTCGTCGCCGGGCTGCTGATCATGGCGGGCATCGGGCTGTTCCTGGTGACGAGCGCGGTGGGCCGCGCGTGGTGCGGCTACGCCTGCCCGCAGACGGTGTGGACCGACCTGTTCCAGCACGTCGACCGGCTGATCGACGGCGATCGCAACGCGCGCTTCCGGCTCTACAAGGCACCCTGGGGCCCGGCCAAGATCGCCCGGCGGCTGCTCAAGTGGGGTATCTACCTTGCGATTTCCTTTGCCACGGGGGGCGCGTGGATCTTCTACTTTGCCGATGCGCCCACGCTGCACCACGAATTCTGGACCGGCACGGCGGCGCCTGTCGCCTACGGGACCGTGCTCGTGCTCACGCTCACCACCTTCGTGCTGGGCGGCTTCATGCGCGAACAGGTGTGCATCTACATGTGCCCCTGGCCGCGCATCCAGACCGCGATGCTCGATGAAAAGAGCCTGACCGTCACGTACAAGGACTGGCGCGGCGAAAAACGCGGCAGCCTCAAGAAGGCGCAGAAGAATCCCGGCGAATACGGCGACTGCATCGACTGCAACCAGTGCGTCGCGGTGTGCCCGACCGGCATCGACATCCGCGAGGGGCCGCAGATCGGCTGCATCACCTGTGGCCTGTGCATCGACGCCTGCGACCGCGTGATGGCCGAAACCGGCCGTCCGCGCGGGCTGATCGACTACGCCACGCTCGAGGATGCCGACAACGAAAAGGCGGGCCATCCCGCCACCCGCCACCTCAAGCTCATCTGGCGCCCGCGCACGGTGCTCTACTTCGTCGTCTGGGCCGGGATCGGGCTCGGGCTGCTGTTCATGCTGGGCACGCGCATCCACACCGACCTGACCGTGGCCAAGGACCGCAATCCGCCGTATATCCTGATGAGCGACGGTTCGGTGCGCAACGCCTACACGCTGCGCCTGCGCAACATGGAAGGGCGCCCGCGCGCGATGGAAATCGGTCTTGAGGGCCTGCCCGCCGCGCGCATCTGGAGCGAGGACATGGACCGCTCCGATGCTGCCCGCACGCTGCGCCGCACCGTCGCGGCGGACGAGACGCAGGCCTTGCGGGTCTACGTGGTGGCGCCCGAGGGGACCGCGAACCAGGATTTCGACTTTACGCTCCAGGCCATCGGCCAGGCGCGCGAACACGATGAGGCAAAGGCGCAGTTCGACGCGCGGGGAGACGAATGATGGCCCGTATGACCCCCGATGGCCGCCGCGTGGTGAAGCCCTTCACCGGGTGGCACATGACGCTGATCCTGGTGGCGGGCTTTACCGTCATCATCGCGGTCAACGTGCTCATGGCGACGTTCGCGGTGGATACTTTCGGGGGCATCGTGGTCGAGAATTCCTACGTCGCGAGCCAGAAGTTCAACGGCTGGCTCGATGAGGCGCGGCGCGAGAAGGCGCTGGGCTGGAAGCTTGCGGTGGCCCGGCGCAGCGACGGGCGGCTTGCCGTCACGCTCACCGGCGCGCCCGCCGACGCCCGGCTCGAAGCCGAGGCGCGCCACCCGCTCGGCCGCCTGCCCGACGTGCCGATGGCTTTCGCGCGTGATGCGGACGGCCTCTATGTCAGCGATGCGGTGCTGCCCGAGGGGCGCTGGACCCTGCGCCTGCGGGTCGATGACAAGGGCCAGCTGTGGCGCACCGAACGGACCGTGCTGTGAACGCACCTGCCACCGATCTGCACGCGCGCGAGCCCAAGCAAGATGCGGGTGACGCAGCCGCCGTCCAGACCCCTGCCGAAACTCTCGTCGACAGCCGCTTCACCGTGCCCGGCATGCGCTGTGCGGGGTGCATCGCCAAGGTCGAGCGCGGGCTCGGGGCGCTGCCTGGCGTCGCGGCGGCGCGGGTCAATTTCTCGGCCAAGCGGGTGGCGGTCAGCCATGCGCAGGCGCTGTCCGACGACGATCTGATCGAGGCGCTGCGCACGCTCGGCTTCGAGGCCGAGCGCGCCGGCGACAACCCGCTCGCGCGCGAGGATGGCGAGACCCGCGCGCTGGGCCGCGCGCTCGCCGTGGCGGGCTTTGGCATGATGAACGTCATGCTGCTCTCGGTCTCGGTCTGGTCGGGCGCCGATGCGGTCACCCGCGCGATGTTCCACTGGATCAGCGCGCTGATCGCGGTGCCGGTGATCGCCTACGCGGGCCGCCCGTTCTTCGCCTCGGCCGCGATGGCGCTGCGCTACCGGCGCACCAACATGGACGTGCCGATCACCATCGGGGTGCTGCTGGCCACCGGCATGAGCCTCTACGAGACCGCGACCGGAGGCCCGCACGCCTATTTCGATGGCGTGGTCATGCTGCTGTTCTTCCTCCTCGCCGGACGCATGCTCGATGCGATGATGCGCAGCCGCGCGCGCTCGGGCATTGCCGCGCTGCTGGGGCGCATGGGCAAGGGCGCGCATGTGCTCAACGCCGATGGCACGACACGCTACGTGCTTGCCGAAGGGCTGGCGCCGGGCATGGTGATGCTGGTTGCCGCGGGCGAATCGCTCGCCGCCGACGGGGTCATCGTCGCGGGTTACACCACCATCGATTCCGCGATGCTGACCGGCGAAAGCGATCCGCGCCCGGTGGGCGAGGGCGATACGATCCATGCCGGCATGGTGAACCTGGGCGATCCCGTGCGGGTCAAGGTCACCGCCGCGGCGCGCGACACCGCGCTCGCCGACATCGCGCGCCTGATGGACGAGGCAGGCCAGTCGCGCTCGCGCTACGTGCGCATCGCCGATCGCGCCTCGCGTTTTTACGCGCCCGCGGTTCACAGCCTGGCTTTGCTTGCCTTTCTCGGATGGCTGCTGGCGGGCGCCGTGCTCTATAAGGCGCTGCTGATCGCGGTTTCGGTGCTCATCATAACGTGCCCCTGCGCGCTCGGGCTTGCGGTGCCCGCGGCGCAGGTCGTCGCGGCGGGGGCGCTCATGCGCCGGGGCCTGCTGATCAAGGACGGGTCCGCGCTCGAACGTCTCGCCGAAGTTGACGAGGTGCTGTTCGACAAGACCGGGACGCTTACGCTGGGCGAGCCGCGCCCGCTTGATCTGGGCGTGCTGGACGAGGAGGGCGCGCGTATCGCGCTGGCGCTCGCGCAGGCCAGCCGCCACCCGCTCAGCCGGGGTCTTGCCAGCGCGCTGCGCGAAGCCGGTGTGGTTCCCGCCGCGCTCGAGGGGCTGCGCGAGGAAGCGGGTGAGGGGCTTCAGGCCCGTTTCGAGGGAACGCTCGTGGCGCTGCTGCGCCCCGAATTCGAAGTCGGGGGCCTTGCGGTGGACCTCGTTGTCGGCGCGGCGCGCACGCGCATCACCTTTGCCGATCCGCTGCGCCCCGACACGCGCCAGACGATTGCCGCCTTGCGCGAACAGGGGCTGGCCTGCTCCATCGTGTCGGGCGACCGTGAGGCGTCGGTGCGCCAGGTCGCGCAGGCGCTCGGCCTGTTCGCCACGCATTCGATGAAGCCGGCGGGCAAGCTTGCGCTGCTCGAGCGGCTCAAGCGCGCCGGACACCACCCGCTGATGGTCGGCGATGGTCTGAACGATGGGCCTGCACTCGCCGGGGCCCACGTTTCGATCGCGCCGGGCGGAGCCAGCGACGTGAGCCAGCAGGCGGCCGATGCCGTCTTCGTGGGGGCGGGGCTGATGCCCGTCGCGCTCGCGGTGCGCGCGGCGCGCCGCACGATGGCGGTGGTGCGCCAGAACTTCGCGCTGGCCTGCCTCTACAACGCGCTGGCGGTGCCGCTCGCGCTGGCCGGGCTCGTCACTCCGCTGATCGCGGCGCTGGCGATGTCGGCCAGTTCGCTGGTGGTGGTGGGCAATTCGCTGCGCCTGGCGCGCTGCGCGGGGAAGGCGGCTCGCGCGGGGAGCGCGGCTGGGGGCGGGGCATGACCATCCTGGGCTTTCTCATCCCGCTCGCGCTGTTGATGGGCCTGTGCGGACTTGGTGCGTTCTTCTGGGCGATGAAGAGCGGCCAGTTCGAGGATCTTGACGGCGCCGCCAACCGCATCCTGATCGACGAGGAAAACCCGGCCGATCCGGACGCGGCCACGGGGAAAACGGCGGGCCGCTTGCAAAAATAATCGATCAAGGTGCGCGCGACGCGCATGGCTTGATCGATCGCAATGAAGCCGCGCGGCGATTGCCCCAAACCGATCGGCATGTGGACATATCATCCCGATCTGCTGGCGGTCCCGGTGCCGCGCTACACCAGTTTTCCGACCGCCGCCGAATTCGGCGATGCGGTGGGCGAAGGCGACTTTACCGCCGCGCTCGATGCCCTCGAAGGGGCGGTCTCGCTATACGTCCATATCCCCTTTTGCGAAAAGATCTGCTGGTACTGCGGGTGCAACACCAGCGCCTCGAACCGCGCCGAGCGGGTGGCGAGCTATCTCGACGCGCTCCACCACGAGATCGCGCTGGTGGCCGAACGCATGCCGCAGGCCGCCTCAATCGGGCGTATCGCTTTTGGCGGGGGCAGTCCGAACGGCATTTCGCCGATCGATTTCGTGCGCATCGTTGACGCGCTCACGCTCCAGTTCGGGGTTTCGCGTCCGGTCATGTCGATCGAGCTTGACCCGCGCACCTTGGGCGAGGACTGGACTTCGGTGATCGGCGCGGTGGGGATCGACCGCGCGAGCCTTGGCGTGCAGACCTTCGCGCCCGCACTGCAGGAGGCGATCGGGCGCATCCAGCCCACGCGGATGATCGAGAATTCGACCGCGATGTTGCGCGCGGCGGGCGTGACCTCGCTCAATTTCGACCTGATGTACGGGCTGCCCGGCCAGACGATGGACGATCTGGAGGATTCGCTCGCGCAGACCGTCGCGCTCGGCGCGGATCGTATCGCGCTGTTCGGCTACGCGCACGTGCCCCACCTCATCGCGCGTCAGCGCAAGATCGATGCGAGCAACCTGCCCGATGCCGCGCAGCGCTTCGCGATGGCCGCCTTCGGCTACGACTACCTCGTCGATGCGGGCTATGTTCCGGTCGGCTTCGATCATTTCGCGCGGCCCGGCGACAGTCTCGCGCAGGCGACGCAGGCGGGCACGCTGCGGCGCAATTTCCAGGGTTTCACCGAGGATGCCTCGGACGTGCTGATCGGGCTTGGCGCTTCGGCGATCAGCGGCTTTCCCGGCCTTCTGGCGCAGAACGAGAAGAACACCGGGCGCTATCGCATGATGCTCTCGCAAGACCGCCTGCCCGCCAACCGCGGGGTGGTGCGCAGCGTCGAGGATCGCCGTCGTGGCCAGGTGATCGAGGATCTGCTGTGCCGGGGCCGGGCGCGGGTCCCGGTCGAATTTCGCGCCGAGGCGTTCGAACTGCTCGAACCCTATCGCGCGGCAGGGCTGTGCGCGAGCGACGGCGAGGATCTGGTGATCGCGCCGGGGGGATTGCCCTACGCCCGCTCGATCGCGGCGCGCTTTGACCCTTACCGCAAGGATTCGCTGCGGCGCTTCAGCTCGGCGGTGTGAAGGCGCCCTGGCGGGTGTCGAACTCGACCCCGAACAGGTTGCCCTGCGTCCAGCGGACCAGACCCCAGATTTCCTGACCATCCGCGAGCCGGGCGCGCACCACCGTTTCGGGATCGGGCGGCGCGCCGAGCGCGGCCGCGCTTAATCCGCGCGTGGAAATGTCGCGCACCATGACATGGATCGGCGCGCCATCGGCATCGGTGAGCGCAAAGCGCGCGCACTGGCGCTGGCGCCGCTCGCGCGGGATCGGGGTAGGCTTGAACCGTTTGTGTCCCATCCGGGGGAAGAACGGCAGACCGGCAAGTCGTTTAAGCGCGGCCCACAAGGTTTCGCAGAATAATCCGACGGCGCTTCAAGAAGCGAAATTCTCTTTTCGACAACACGTTTTGATGCCGATCAAAGCCACTCGCCCCCGCCTCTGCGAAACAGCACTTGCCGGTCGCGCACCGCAGCCTTTCTGGCCCGGTGCGTACCGCTTCTCCCCACCTTCGGGCGGCCCTACCTCGTGACGGGCCGCCTGTTTTTTTGCCTGTCGTATGCGCGATTTCCAGTGCGTTGGCTACAGTGTGACGAGAGTGTCGATCGCGACCCTGGCGTGCACCAGCGTGAGCGGGTGGGGGCGGTGCGAGACCAGCACGAGCCCGGACCCGGTGCGCTCGAGCCAGTCGCCCAGCCGTTCGACGAGGCGCGCTTCGGTGGCGGCATCAAGGCCTTCGGTCGGCTCGTCGAGCAGCAGCCAGGGCCGCCCGGCGAGCAGCGCACGGGCGAGCGAGAGACGCTTGCGTTCCCCGCCCGACAGCGGCGCACCGTCCTCGCCCAGCCGGGTGTCGAGGCCGTGGGGCAGACGGGCGATTCGCTCGTCGAGGCACGCGACGTGGAGCGCGGTGCGCATCGCGGTCTCGTCGAGTCCGGTATGGGCGAGCCGCAGGTTGTCGGCGATGCTTCCTGCCAGCAGCGGCGCGTCCTGCGCGCTCAGCGCGAAAAGCGCGCTGAGCTCGGCTTCGCAGCATTGGGCGAGCGCCCGTTCGCCGATGCGAATCGGCGCGGCGCTGGAGCGCAGGCCCGCGAGCGCTTCGAGGACGATCGTCTTGCCCGAGCCGGACGGGCCGGTCAGCGCGATCCGCGCGCCGGGGCCAAACGCCTGTGCGCCGAGATGGAGCGTGCTTGCGGACAGATTCACATCGATCGGCGCCGCCGGGGCGGGCGCGTCGAGCGCGAGCAGGTCTTCCAGCCGGCGCAGGCTTTCATCGACGCTCGCCTGGCGAAACGCGGTGCGCGCAAGCGCGGCAAGCCCTTCGACCGCCGCGCTTGCGGCGAGGATGGCGAGCGCGGCAAGCGCAGGGCCACGGCTGGCGGTGGCGAGCACCACGATCGCGGCGAGCGCGCCGTAGACGAGCTGGAAGGCGGCGATGGCGCCCTCGGCGCGGAACAGCCGCGCGCGCGCGGCATCGAGCCGGGCAACGGGGAGGGCGAGTTCGTCGAGCACGCGCGGGACGAGCCCGTAGGCGGCGATTTCGGCGCGGGCCTGCGCCATGTCGACATAACGGCTGCGAAGGTCGCCCAGCGCCTCGGCAGCCTCATGCGCGGGGGTGCGGGTCCAGCGGCGCGACAGCGCGCCGAGCGCGAAGGGAAACACGGCGAGCAGCAGCGCAAGGACGAGCGCACAAAGCCAGCCCGACAAGGCGGCGAGCGCGACGCCCGCGAGCGCGGCGGCGAGGCTGCCGGGGCGGGTGGGCTGGCGCACCACCAGATCCTCGAGCGCGTCGATGTCGCCGATCAGCCGGGCGCTGGCCTCACCGGCCGAAAGGTTGGGTGCGCTGCGGGTGTCCTGCATGGCGAGGCGGGCGAAGAGACGGCTGCGCACGTCGGCCATCGCGGTCAGCGCGGCCTTGTGCGAGAGCAGCCGCTCACCGTAGCGCGCCACGGTGCGGGTAATCGCGAGCAGGCGGATCGCGGCGCTCGGGATAAGGTAGTTGAAGGCCTGGACCGCCGCGAACCCGGCGGCTCCGGCAACCGCCGCGCCGGTCAGGAACCAGCCCGAGATGCCGAGCAGGAACAGCCCGCCAAGCGCGGCGGCGATGGCCGAGAGCGTTCCGGCGCGCAGGCTCGCGCGAAGCGCGCCGGTCGGGCGCACCATCTCGATCGGGGTCAGGCGTGCGGGGGCGCGGGTCTGCGGGCTCACAGCGCGATCTCCTGTTGGGCCAGCGCGGCAAGCGGGGCGTCGTGGGTGGCGACAAGCAGCGCGCGCTCGCTGGCAAGGTCGCACAGCAGCGCGGTGATCTGGGCGGCGCTGGCCGCGTCGAGATCGGCGGTAGGCTCGTCGCAGAGCATCAGCGGGCGGCCCGAGAGGATGGCGCGGGCAAGCCCGATGCGGCGGCGTTCCCCGCCCGAAAGGCCCGAGCCACGATGATCGATGGCGAGGTCCAGTCCGCCGCGCCGGGCGAGCACGGGATCGAGCCCGACGCGCGCGGCAACCGCGAGGATCGCCGCGTCCGTCGCACCGGGCGCGGCGAGCGCGATGTTCTCGCGCAGGGTTGCGGGCAACAGCAGCGGGCGCTGCGCGGCCCAGGCGATGTGCGCGGGATCGAGCGGGGCGCCGCGCGAATCGAGGATGGCTCCCGCGGCGGGCGCGATCTGTCCGGCGATCGCGGCGAGCGTGCTGGTCTTGCCGCTGCCGGTGGGGCCGGTCAGCGCGACGAGCCCCTGCGCGTCGAGCGCGAACGTCAGCGGGCCGATGGTCAGCGCGTCCCAGGCCAGGGTCAGCCCTTCGACGCGCAGGCCCGTGAAGGGCGCGGCCGGGGCGGGGGCTTCAGGGGCGTTGGGAGCCGGAGCGGTGGGCGTATAGGGCTCGAGCGCGGCCTTGGCGGCCTCACCCATCTGCTTTTCGTGGTAGGCCGCGGCGAGGCGGCGCATCGGCAGGTAGACTTCCGGGGCCATCGCCAGGGCAAAGAAGGCGCGCGCGAGGGTCAGCGGCTCGGGCGGGGTGAAGGGCAGCAGGCCCAGAAGCGCGAAGCCGCAGTAAACGGCGACTAGTGCAACGGCGATTGCAGAAAAAAATTCCAGCACCGCGCTCGACAGAAACGCCGCCCGCAGAACCGCCACAGTACGCTGTGCCACATCGTGTGTGGCGCTTTCGACCTGGCGCGCAATGCGCTCTTGCGCGGCGAAATGGCGGATGAGCGGCAGGTGGCGAATCCGGTCGACGAACAGGCCGGACAGCGCGGTGAGCGCTTCGAGCTGCCGTTCGGATGCCCGTCGCGCCGCGGTTCCGGCAAAAATCATCCCGATTATGAAGGGGATGAGCGTGCCAAGCAGGATCAGGGCGCAGACCCAGCTGGCCAGCGCGATCAGCCCGATGGCGAACAGCGGACCGAAAACCGCCGAAATCCGCGCCGGCAGGAAGCGCGCGCCGTGTTCCTCGATGGCGTGGACATGGTCGACTGCCAGCGCGGCGCTGGCCCCGGCGGTGAGCGGGCGGTCCAGGCGCCCGCCGAGCAGGTGCGCCATTATGTTTGTACGCCAAACGTTTGCGTCGCGCTGGGCGATCGGCATGGCCAGCGTGTGGACGAGCCCGACCGAGCCGGCGCGAAGCACGGCTCCGCTGGCCAGGGCCGCCAGCCAGGGAAGGGTGGTCTGGTGCGCGACGAGCGCGCTGACGCCGCCAGCCAGCCCGGCCGAAAACAGGGCGGCACCTACGATATCGAGAGCCCAGAAGTGCCCTGCCTTATTCGATTTCATAAATCTGCAACTATGTAAGTGATATTGACTTGACCGCCTTTGAGGCCTAGGCCGGGGGGTATTGAGTGCAAGCGCGTGACGCAAGCGCCACGTGAATGCCCGATACCCTCGTCGTTTGGGAATTGATTGTTATCAATGTCCAAACGGCCATTGGTCTCCAATGCGTTCGTCACGGATCGCTAGAAACTCAAAGGTGGCCCCCCAATGATCGACTTTGCCGTCGTCGAACTGTCACGTCTGCAGTTCGCGCTAACTGCTTTATACCATTTCCTTTTCGTCCCACTGACGCTCGGCATGTCGTTCATGCTGGTGATCATGGAGAGCGTCTATGTCCTGACCGGACGGGCGATCTGGCGCGACATCACGCGCTTCTGGTCCAAGCTGTTCGGGATCAACTTCGTCCTCGGTGTCGCCACCGGCCTCACCATGGAGTTCGAATTCGGCACCAACTGGTCCTACTACTCGCACTACGTGGGGGATATCTTCGGCGCGCCGCTGGCGATTGAAGGGCTGATGGCCTTCTTCCTCGAGGCGACGTTCGTCGGCCTGATGTTCTTCGGCTGGGATCGCCTGTCCAAGCGCGGGCACCTGCTCACGACCGTGATGGTCGCGCTCGGCTCGAACCTGTCGGCGCTGTGGATCCTGATCGCCAACGGCTGGATGCAGCACCCCGCGGGTGCCTCGTTCAACCCCGACACCATGCGCATGGAAGTGACGAGCTTCTTCGACGTGGTGTTCAACCCGGTGGCCCAGGCCAAGTTCGTTCACACCGTGAGCGCGGGCTACGTCTGCGCGAGCGTGTTCGTGCTGGGCGTGTCGTCCTACTACATGCTGCGCGGGCGTTTCGTCGAACTGGCGCGCCGCAGCTTCACTGTCGCGGCTGCGTTCGGGCTTGCCTCGTCCCTGTCGGTCGTCGTGCTGGGTGACGAGAGCGGCTATGCGCTGTCGGACAACCAGCAGATGAAGCTCGCCGCGATCGAGGGCATGTGGCACACCGAGGCCGCACCCGCTGGCCTTTCGGTGTTCGCGGTACCCTCGATGGGCAAGCGCGAGACGCTTTACGCAATCAAGGTGCCCTATCTCATGGGCCTGATCGGCACCCGCAGCCTGACCGGCCAGATCGAGGGTATCTACCCGCTGGTGGCCAAGGCCAAGCTGCGCATCGAAAACGGCCTCGTCGCTTATGACGCGGTCCAGAAGCTCAAGCTCGACCCCAAGAACACCGCCGCGCGCGCGCAGTGGGAAACCGCCAAGAACGATCTTGGCTACGCCATGCTGCTCAAGCGCTACGTCTCCGACCCGCGCAAGGCGGATGCGGTGATGATCGACAAGGCCGCCTGGGACACGGTGCCCGACGTGCCGGTGATCTTCTGGCTGTTCCGCGCCATGGCCGGTGTCGGCTTCGTGCTGGTCGCCTTCTTCGCCGCCGCCTTCGCCATCTCCTCGACCCGCGCTTTCGACAAGCGCTGGTTCCAGAGGCTGGCGCTGTTCGTCCTGCCTCTGCCCTGGATCGCGATCGAGTTCGGCTGGGTCGTTGCGGAATTCGGCCGTCAGCCCTGGGCGGTGGACGGGGTGCTCCCGACCTTCCTTGCGAACTCGAGCCTGACCGTCGCGCAGCTGTGGACCACGATCGTCGGTTTCACCCTGCTCTATGGCACAATGGCCGTGATCGAGGTGCGCTTGATGCTCCACTCGATCAAGAAGGGCCCCGAGCGCTACGTGCCGTGGCGCCCGGTCGCCGGCACCGCCGTCGAGCCCGGCATCGAAGGCCAGACCTTCACCGCCGTTCCCGCCGAATGATCCAGTAAGGACGAGAAAAATGCCTTTCGTACCTATCGATTACGAAACCCTGCGCCTGATCTGGTGGCTGCTGCTTGGCGTCCTGCTGATCGGCTTCGCGCTGACCGACGGGTTTGACCTGGGTGTCGCCGCGCTGCTGCCCTTCGTGGGCAAGAACGACCTCGAGCGCCGCCAGGTGATCAACACCATCGGGGCGACCTGGGAAGGAAACCAGGTCTGGTTCATCCTCGCGGGTGGCGCGATCTTCGCGGCCTGGCCGTTCGTCTATGCGGTGAGCTTCTCGGGGTTCTACCTTGCGATGTTCCTCGTGCTGGCCTCGTTCATCCTGCGCCCGGTGGGCTTCAAGTACCGCTCCAAGCGCCCCTCGCCCGCGTGGCGCACGCGCTGGGACTGGGCGCTGTTCGTGGGCGGTTTCGTGCCCGCGCTGGTGTTCGGCGTGGCGGTCGGCAACGTCCTGCTGGGCGCGCCGTTCCGGCTCGATAGCGACCTTCGCACCTTCTACGAAGGTTCGCTGCTGGGCCTGTTCAGCCCCTTCACGCTGCTGACCGGCCTGCTTTCGGTGGCGATGCTGGTGCTCCACGGCGCGGGCTGGCTCAGCCTCAAGCTCGAGGATGGCCCGGTGCTCGATCGTGCGATGCGCTTCGGCAAGATCGCCGCGGTGCTCTCGCTGGTGCTGTTCGTCGCGGGCGGGGTCTACGTGACCTACGGCGGCATGGGCTACCGCCTCGCCGGGGTGGCCGATCCGATGGGGCCCTCCAACCCGCACCTGACCGGCGCGGTGGCGGCTCCGGGCGCCTGGCTCGACAACTACTCCGCGCACCCCTGGATGATCCTGGCCCCGGTGCTCGGCCTGCTGGGTCCGATCGTCGCCTTCGCCGGGATCGCCGCGCGCCGTCACGTTACCTTCTTCACCGGCTCGACGCTGGCGACGGTGGGCATCATCGCGACGGTTGGTCTTTCGATGTTTCCGTTCATCCTGCCCAGCTCGATCGATCCCGCCTCGAGCCTGACCGCGTGGAACGCCTCGTCGAGCCAGGGCACGCTGTTCATCATGCTGATCTGCACCATCATCCTGCTGCCGATCGTGCTGCTCTACACCGCCTGGGCCTACAAGGTGATGTTCGGCCGCGTCAGCGATGCGGAAACCCGTCTCAACCCCGACTTCTACTGAGGAATTGAAACCATGTGGTATTTTGCCTGGATCCTGGGTGTCGGCCTGGCCGTGAGCTTCGGCGTCATCAACGGCGTGTGGCACGAGTTCCACTCCGACCAGAGCCAGAACCCGACCGTGCTGGACTGATCGGGCCTGTCCCATGACCGAAAAAGGCCGGTGGCATCACGCGATGCCACCGGCCTTTTGCTTTGGGGATGCCCCAGTGGACAACGGCCCTTTGAAATCCATTGAAAACAGCTGGCAACCGATGCCGTTCCTTGCTCATTATGGCTGATCGAGGAGGCACGAAAACGATGTCCGATACCCGCTTCGAAGTGCATGTGGAGCAGGGCACCTGGATTGCCCTGTGCGATCCCGACGAGGCGCTGCGCCAGGACCTTGGCGGGCAGCTGGGGGTCGACGTGCCGACGCTGCGCGCGCTGCGCGAGATCGAATCGACCAGCCGGCTGCGCTGCGTCGGGGACGCGCTCGTGATGACCGCGCCGCTTCTTACCGGCGGCAGCGAGGCGGGGCTGGAGGCCGATCCGGTCGATCTCGTGCCGACCGGCTTTGTGCTGCTGCCCGCCACGTTGCTGACGGTGCATTACGCTCCCTATCCCGCCTTCGCGCATATGCGCGCCGAGATCGAGGCGGGCGGGGACAGCGGTCCGGCCGCTGTGCTGGCGCACTTGCTCGAGGATGTGGTCGACCGCGCCGCCGACCAGCTTGAAACCGTGGCCGAGGCGGCGGCACAGGTCTCGCACACGATCTTCTACACCGATCTCAAGCGGCGCGGGCTCAAGCTCGAGACCCGGCTGCTCGAACGCACGATCATCCGCCTTGGCCGCGCGAGCGAGCGGGTGTCGCGGGTGCGCTCGATGTTCCTGAGCATCGGGCGCATGGCCAAGTACGTCATCGACCACTGCGAAAAGGGTGGGGAGAACGGGCGTGAGACTTGGCTCGATCCGCGCACCCGCGCGCGGTTCAAGGCGATCGCGCAGGACATCGCCTCGCTCGACGAATTCGAAGTCAGCCTGTCGGCGCGAATCCAGTTCCTGCTCGACGCGGCGACCAGCCTCATCAGCATCCGCCAGAACGACGTGACCAAGGTGCTGACGGTGGCCTCGGTGGTGGGCATTCCACCGGTCATGGTGGTGGGGGTCTACGGCATGAATTTTCACGCCATGCCCGAACTGTCCTGGCCCTGGGGCTACCCCTTCGCGCTGGCGCTCTGCGCGGTGAGCACGGTGGTTCCCTATGTGTGGTTCAAGCTGCGCAAATGGGTGTGAGCACGGCCTCGGACGGGCGCATCATTGCGGTGCGCCCTGTTCCTGACGTGCCTTGCGCCAGCGCTGGAAGGTCTTTTCCGAAATGCCGATCTCGCGGCAGCTCTCGACCACGCCCTTGCCGGTGGCGATGAGCGCGGCGATGGCCTGGCAGCGCGCGTCCTTGTCGGGGATCGCGCTCACGCAAGGCCTCCGCTCTTGGCCAGCATGTAGAGCGCGACGACGAAGATCATCACCGCAAAGACGGTCGACAGCGCGCCCTGGCCCGACAGCCGGCGTGCGGTGCGCGTGCCGATCAGCCCGCCGACGACCCCGCCCGCGATGAGGGCGCCGGCCAGCAGCCAGTCGACGAGGCCCGAAACCGCGTAGTTCGCCGCGGTGGTGAGCCCGAAGGCGGTCACCGCGATAAGGCTGGTGCCCACCGCGTTGATCATCGGCATCGAGGTCGAGGCGATCAGGCCGGGCACGATGAGAAAGCCCCCGCCGATCCCGAAAAAGCCCGAGAAGGCCCCCGTGCCCAGCCCGAAGCCGAGCACTTTCGGGGCGTTCTCGCGGTTGCACTGCGCGCCCGGAACCCCCGCGTTGCCCCGGCCCCGGATCATCAGCACGCCCACCGCGACCATCACCAGTGCGAACAGGAACAGCAGTTTCTGCCCGTCGATCGCCTTGCCCAGCGTCGAGCCGAGGAACGCGCCGAAGATCCCGGAAAAGGCGTACATCCCCCCGCAGCGCCACTTCACGGTGCCGCTGCGGGCGTGCTGGATGAGCCCGGTCGCGGCGTTGACGGCAACGGCAAAGGCGCTCGTGCCGATCGCCACATGGGGGCTGGGGACGCCGACGAAATAGACCATCAGCGGCACGGCGAGCACCGATCCTCCCCCGCCCACGAGGCCAAGCGTGAAGCCTACCAGAACGCCCGAGACGGCGCCGAGCAGGAGGTGGAGGGTATCGAGATGAGAAGGATCAAGCATGGTGCAAAGCCAGTCGGGAAAGGGGGGGCGGAACGGCAGGAGGAGGGGCAGGAGGAAGAGGAGGACGCTCAGAGCAGGGGCGCAGGCGGAACCAGCCATTCGCGGCCCTTGAGCATGCCGTGCCAGTAGATCGGGGGCAGCGCGTCGGCCTTGAGGTGCCAGGCGAGCCGCGAGGGGCGCGTGCCTTCGATCAGCCAGGTCGGCAGCGTGGGGGCGAGCGTGCCGCCGTAGGTGAATTCGGCCAGCACGATGTGCCCGCGATCGACCGTCAGCGGGCACGAGCCATAGCCGTCGTAGGAGGCTTCGGGTTCGCGCCGCGCAAGCGCGGCAAGGACGTTGACCGCGCAGACCGGGGCCTGCTTGCGCGCGGCGGCGGCGGTCTTGGCGTTGGGGGTGCTGCACCCGTCGCCAAGCCCGAAGACGTTGTGCCAGCGCGGATGGCGCAGCGTGTTGGGATCGACCGCGACGTAGCCTGCGGCATCGGCCAGGGGACTGTCGGCGATGACCGGGTTCGCCACCTGAGGGGGGACGACGTGGAGCATGTCGAAGCCGCGCGTGACCTCGCCCTTAGCCGTCTTGAAGGTGGCGCTGCGCGCCGCGCCGTCGACCGCGACGAGGGTCGAGCCGAAGTTGAGGTCGATGCCGTAGCGTTCGACCGCCCGCATCAGCGCGGGAACGTATTCGGCGACCCCGAACAGCACACCGCCGGCGTTGTGGAATTCGACCGTGAATTCCTCGAGCGCCTTGGATTTTTCCCATTCGCTGCAGGACAGGTACATCGCCTTTTGCGGGGCGCCGGCGCACTTGATCGGCATCGGCGGCTGGGTGAAAAGCGCGCGCTTGGGGCCGTGGCGCGCGGCCAGTTCGCGCACCAGCTGCCAGGTATAGGGCGCCAGATCGAAGCGGTAGTTCGACGTGACCCCGTTACGCCCGAGCGTCGCCTCGAGCCCCTCGATCGCCTCCCACGCCAGCCGGTTGCCCACCGCGACGACGAGCACGTCATAGGTCACGCTGGCGCCGCTTTGCGCGAGGTGGACGGTGTTGGCATCGGGATCGAAGCGCGCCGCGCCATCGCGGATCCAGGTCACGCCGCGCGGCATCACCGCGCGGGTCTTGCGCACGGTCGCGCCGGGCTTGAACACCCCGCCGCCGACCATCGTGAAGCCGGGCTGGTAGAAGTGGTTCTCGCTCGGCTCGATGATCGCGATGTCGAGCTTGCGGTTGCGCCGCAGCAGCGAGGCGGCGGTCGCGATGCCCGCCGAGCCGCCACCCACGATCACCACCTGGTGGTGCGCGGGGGCGCACAGGGGCGGCTCTTGCGCGGCGGCGCGGGGCAG
>NZ_JALHLF010000065.1 GCF_022832435.1 Novosphingobium organovorum
GCGTGCCGCCCGGTGGCGAGGCCCGCCCCGGCGCCAAGGCCCCGCGCGCGCGCCGCGAACTGAGCGAGGAAGAACTCGAACTCGCCGACCAGATGGTGCTCACGCAGGACCGCGCCGCGATCGTGCTCAACAAGCCGCCGGGCCTCGCCACGCAGGGCGGCTCGGGCACCAAGCAGCACGTCGACGGACTGCTCGACGCCTATGCCTCGGACGGACCGCGTCCGCGGCTTGTCCACCGGCTCGACAAGGACACCTCCGGCGTGCTGCTGATCGCGCGCACGCCGGGCAGCGCGGCCTATTTCTCCAAGCGCTTCTCGGGCCGCTCGGCAAAGAAGATCTACTGGGCGCTGGTCATCGGCGTTCCCTCGATCGAGGACGGCATGATCGAACTGCCGCTCGCCAAGCAGCCGGGCACCGGCGGCGAGAAGATGCACGTCGATGAAGAGAACGGCCAGAGCGCGCGCACCCGCTACCGCGTGATCGATCGGGCGGGCAACCGCGCCGCCTGGGTCGAACTGCACCCGCTGACCGGACGCACGCACCAGTTGCGCGTGCACATGGCCGCGATCGGCCACCCGATCGTGGGCGATGGCAAGTACGGCGGGCAGGATGCGTTCCTGTCCGGCTCGATCAGCCGCAAGATGCACCTGCACGCACGCCGCCTGATCATCGAGCACCCCGACGGCGCCCCGCTCGACGTGACCGCCCCCCTGCCCGAGCATTTCGCCAACTCGATGGAAAGCCTGGGCTTCGACGAGGACGACGGCGCCGAACTGGCGCCTTCCGCGCCCGAGCTGACCAAGGCCGACGAAAAGCGCGCCGCCAAGCAGCATTCCAAGCAGATGCGCAAGGAGCGCCGCGGCGAACGCCGTTCGCGCGGCGGCGAGGCCGTGCCCGCGCGCGGTGGCGCGAAGGGCAAGTCCGGCGGCAAGAACTTTGGCGACAAGCCCTTCGGCCGCAGCGCCGCCCCCAAGAAGTCCGGCCCCAAGAAGGGCAAGGGCAGCCCGGTGCCCGCGGCCAAGAGCCGCAACGGCGGCGGCGCCCCCAAGGGCGGCGGCGTATCCGGTCCGCGCCCCTCGGCGCCGCGCGGCAAGCGCTGAGGACGATCGGGCGATGAAACTGGCCGTGTTCGATTGCGACGGCACGCTGATCGACGGTCAGGCCGCGATCTGCGAGGCGATGGAGGCGACCTTCGCCCAGTTCGCCCTGCCCGCGCCCACCCGCACGGCCATCCGCCGCGCGGTCGGGCTATCGCTGCCGCAGGCGATGCGCCAGCTCCTGCCCGAAAGCGACGAAGCGCAGCAGGAGGCGATGGCGCAGGCCTACAAGGCCGCGTTCCGTCAGGCGCGTAGCGAGGGCCGCGTTTCGCAGCCACTGTTCGAAGGCATCGGCGAAGTCCTCCACGCGCTCAAGGACGCTGGCTGGACGCTCGCCGTTGCCACCGGCATGTCCGACCGGGGCCTTGCCTTCTGCCTCGCCGACAACGGCATCGCCGCGCTGTTCGACAGCCTCCAGACCGCCGACCGCCACCCGTCCAAGCCGCACCCCGCGATGCTCGAACAGGCGCTATTCGAGACCGGCGCACAGGCCAGCGAAGCGGTGATGATCGGCGATACCGCCTACGACATGGCGATGGGGCGCAACGCCTTCGTGCGCGCGATCGGGGTCGACTGGGGCTATCATCACCCGCGCGAACTGCTCGAAGCCGGGGCCGAATGGGTCGCCGAAACGCCCGAAGGCCTGCGCGCCTATCTGCTGCGATGAGCACGCCGCGATGAAACCACCCGAAAGAGATCCCGCCGCCGCGCGCTTCTTCGCACTGCAACTGGCGCGCATCGGCGGCATCGCCCTGATCGTGCTGGGCATCGTCATCACCCAGGGCACCGCCCTGCCCGCCGTGCCCGATACGATCGGCTACGCGCTGATGGGCGCAGGCCTCATCGACACCCTTTTCGTCCCCCGCCTGCTCGCCCGCCGCTGGCGCAGCCGCGACACCGAGTGAACCTGGACTGCCCGTGAAGCGCTTTTACAAGACCGTCACCATCGCCCCGGCCGCAACCGGCTCCGAAGAAGGCTGGTGCGTCCAGCTCGACGCACGCCCGATCAAGACCGCCGGCGGCCGCCCGCAAGTGGTCCCCACCCGTGCGCTGGCCGAAGCACTGGCCGCCGAATGGGAAGCCCAGGGCGAGGAAATCGATCCGCGCGACTTCGTGACGCGCGACCTGGTCGACTTCGCACTCGATGCCGTGGCGCCTGATACGGCGGGCGCAATCGCCGAAATCCTGCCCTACGCCGACACCGACACGCTGTGCTACCGCGCCGATCCCGAGGAGGCGATCTACAAGCGCCAGCTCGCCATCTGGGAGCCGCTGCTGAGCGAGACCGAAGCGCGCCTCGGCGTGCGCTTTGCGCGTGTCTCGGGCATCCTGCACCGTGCGCATCCCGACGAAACGCTGGCGCGGATCAAGGCCGAGCTCGACGGGCTCGATCCCGTAACGCTCGCCGCGCTGCGTATGCTCGCCAGCCTTGCCGCCTCGCTCGTCATCGCGCTCGCGGCGCTGCGCGAGGACGCTGATGCGCAGGGCCTGTGGCGGGCCGCCAACCTCGAAGAGGACTGGCAGGTCGAGCTATGGGGCGAGGACGCCGAGGCCGCGCAGAACCGTCAGGCCCGCTTCGAGGCCTTCCAGCTGGCGATGCGCGTCGCACGCCTTGCCCGCGCCTGACACACCGCAACGCGGCTTGACGTTCCAGGCACNCCGAGGCCGCGCAGAACCGTCAGGCCCGCTTCGAGGCCTTCCAGCTGGCGATGCGCGTCGCACGCCTTGCCCGCGCCTGACACACCGCAACGCGGCTTGACGTTCCAGGCACGCACGCACGAGCGAGCGCCCGTTGGCCCGAATGCATCGCCGCCTACGACCTCGAAAAGCGCAACCGCAGCATCATCAGCTTCGAGCGCAGCGTCATGCGCCTCCTGTTCGGATAGACCGAACCGCGCCGCTCCTTTTCTTCGGCCCAGAAAAAAGCCCGCCCCGGCGATGCCGGGACGGGCCTCCTTCTTGAGCTAGGTAGGCCGCTTGGCCGATCAGAAGGTCGTGCCGACCGCGATCAGGCCTTCGTGACGGCTGTAGTCCGACGAGTAGTTCGAATAGCGGTACTCGGCCTTGACGAAGAGCGACTTGGTGATGTCGTACTGGTAGCCCGCGCCGACGCGGAAGCCGTCGAGGCTGCGGTGCGCGCCCAGGTGGGTAAAGCCGGTGCCGTCCAGAGCATCGCTCAGCGAAGCCGAGCTGTAGGTCGCACCGACGCGGGTGTTGGCGTAGCCGCCCAGAACATAGACCTTGTTGCGTTCACCGATACGGGTGCCAACGCGAACCACCGCAGCGAGATCACGCTCCGCTTCGAGGCACGCACGGTCACCGGTTTCGTATACGTTGTGCGAGCACGAGCGCGCGGTGCTGTCGTCGTAGCTGCCCTGCACGCCAACGAACATGCCGCCGGGAATTTCGTAGTCGTAACCAGCGGAGACACCGTAGTCGAAACCGGCCTTGGCATCGCCACCCTGCTGCGCGACGTCGAGGCCGCTCTCAACCTGCACATAGGCCTGCGCATTGGCGATGGCGGGAACCGCGAACAGCGCTGCACCCGCAGCGAGAAGAGCAATCTTCTGCATTTCAAACTCCTGAAAAATAAGGCGAGCCGACTAGTGACCGGCTGGCGCTGGTCCCCTACGCCCCTGCCGCAGCGAGGCAACTGCGCAGCGTGCAATTGCGCCGGACGCACGGCGCAACTGTGTCCTTTGGATCACAGCGCGCCATGGGGAAAAATTCGAAGGAAGCGCGCAAACCCGGCGCTCGCCAGGCTATCGCGAAAAAACACAACGAAGCGTTTCATTTTTTTGTCATAAAGCCCTTTAAATCCAAGAAAGGGGCCCCATGGATTTCACATTACTGCACCATTCGTATACATAACTGCAATCTTGCAAGACTCGCAATCGCGCCGGCCACGCCGCTTTGCGACTCGTTCCAGGATGCCGTGATGCGCCCGCATCCGCCTCCTGAAACGCCAGAGCGGCCGACCTGATTGCATCAGATCGACCGCTCTGGACTTATGTTTTGACGCATTTCCTGAACCGTCGGACGGTTCCGCCTGACGGAAAAATGCTCCGTGCGCCTTGTGCCGTCAGTCCTCTCCGGCGCGAAAGGCGTCGTACATGGGCGGGCGGTGCAGGCAGTCCTCGAAACGGAACGGGCGCAGGGTAAGCGGCGCAACACGGGCGGCCTGCGGATGTTCAGCGTTAAGCAGCACGACATCGGCTTCGGGCAACACCGCCGAGCGCAGAGCAAGCAGCAGTGAGCGCCGCGATGCCACCCAGCGGTCGACTTCGCCCTTACGGCGCGTTCCTTCGAAATCGCTGTCGAGATCGCCGCCCAGCCGCTCGGCCTCTGCGTCGACCTCGGTCCAGCCCAAAGCGTAACCCGGCCCCGCCGGATCGCCGCTGACACGATCGCGGCTGGCCAGATCGCGCCCGGCCAGCCAGTACCGCGCGGCGATCAGCACCGCGAGCCCCGGTTCACTGGCAAGACTGACGATCGCATGGCCCGCAGAAAAGTAGCGCCCGCCATGCAGCCGCGCGCCCGCACCGTCGAGCGCGGCGCGATCCGCCCGCACGAGCCGCCACAGCTTCACCGCCAGCGCCTCGTAAACCGGCCCAGGCGCAAGGCTCGCGCCAGCCCCGGCGCAGCCTGCGTCAGCCCTGGCTCTTCACCCACGTCGCGACCTCGTTTGCCACGGTGTTCGCCGCGCTGTTGAGCGCGGGGCCGACCGCCGGCCCCTTGGGCTCCACGTTGTCGACCACCGCCTCGAAGCGCTTGCGGCGGATTTCCGGGTTGTCGCGCTGGGTAATCACCGCATCGAAGCGCACCACCACCGCATGGCGCGGCGCGTCGTAGCCCATCTCGAGCAGCCGCCCGCCGACGAAGGTCTTGCCGGTCACCTCGTAGTCGCCGCCTTCAAGCACCAGCCCGCCGGTGTCGGCGCGGATCGTCTCGGCGAGCAGCGAGCGCATCAGCCGGGTTGGCTTTTCCACCCAGCCCGCGCCCTTGAGGTATGCGAGGCTCGACGCGTCGACCCGCACCGGCACGCGCAGCACGTCGAGGCTGCGGTCCGCATCGGGATCGAGCACGACGATCGCATCGGCCAGCTTGCCATCGCTCACCGTGCCCGCGGGCGCGCTCTTTTCCGGGCTCAGCCGGATCAGCGTGTCGGGAGTCTTGGGCGCCAGGCTGATGCAGCCCGAAAGCCCCAGGCCCAGGGCGGCCACGGCAAGGCCGCTGCGCAGCGCGCGGGCCAGCGGAGAGGTGCGGTCTTGGTTGGTCATCGTCATCGGTGTCCTTGCCCGCCTCAGGGCTTGTAATCGGGCAGCTTCTGCCCCTTGAGCAGCGCGCCGGCGCCCTGTTCGTCGATCTTCTCGGTCACGTTGCGCAGCGCCTTGCTCGTCGCGCGCAGATCGCGGATCGCAGCTTCGGCGGCCGGAAGCGTGGTCTGCGAGACCTGATCGAGCGCGGGCTGGGCGTGGGCCATGGTGGTGTTGAGCTGGTCCATCGAATCCTGCGCGGACTTGAGCGTCTTGCGCAGCTGATCGGCCAGCGAGGAGCCCTTCGTACCGAGCAGGTCGTCGGCCTTGTCAGCCACGCCTTCGAACGCGGCGAGCGTCTTGGTCGCCTGATCCAGCGTGCCCTGCAGTTCCTCGAGCGTGCCACGGATCTGCGGGGTCGCCTGCGAAAGATCGCGGGTCATCTTGTCGGTATTGGCCAGGATGCCGGTGATCGAGCGGCGGTTTTCCTCGGACATCAGCTGGTTGAGGTTCTCGGTCAGCGTGGCAAGACGCTCCATCAAAAGCGGCGCGTTGGCGAGCACTTCGGAGAAGCTGCCGCGCTTGGTCGGGATCACCGGATAGCCTTCCGGCCCCGGCTCCTTGAGCAGCGGAGCGCCTTTGACCGCACCTTCGAGCTGGATGTCCGAAACGCCGGTGAAACTGCCCTGGATGGTCGCTGTGGTGCCGATCGTCACCGGAACGCGTTCGGCCACCTTGACGCGCACGCGCACGAAGCTGGGGTCCTTGGGCCACAGTTCGATCTGCGAGACCTGGCCCACGGGCACGCCCGAGAAGTTCACTTCCGAACCCAAGGCAAGCCCGTCGACCGACTGGCGAAAGAAGATGTCGTACTGGTTCTGGTCGTGCTGGTTGAGCCGCGCCAGCCAGACGACGAAGCCCGCCGCGAGCGCGAGCAGCAAGAGCGTGATGGCTCCGACCCAGACGTGATTGGCTTTGGTTTCCATCGTTTCGCCTTATGCCCCCGTTTGCCGGGAATTGTCACTGTGCGCGGTGGCCGGGACGGCGCACTCGGCGTTCACCTGCGCGGCGGCGTCGAGCTTGGGATCGCCCTTGGCCACCAGCGCCGCGCGTCCGCGCGGACCGTTGAAGTATTCCTGAATCCAGGGATGATCGAGCGCGAGCAGTTCGGGGATCGTGCCGACCGCGATCACCTTCTTGTCCGCCAGCACCGCGACCCTGTCGCAGATCGCGTAGAGCGTGTCGAGGTCATGGGTGATGAGGAACACGGTAAGCCCCAGCGTTTCCTTCAGTTCGCGCGTGAGATTGTCGAACGCGGCCGCGCCGATCGGGTCGAGCCCTGCGGTCGGTTCATCGAGGAACAGCAGTTCGGGATCGAGCGCCAGCGCGCGCGCCAGCCCGGCGCGCTTCTTCATGCCGCCCGAAAGCTCGCTCGGATACTTGAAGGCGGCTTCATCGGGCAGACCCGATAGGCGCACCTTGAAGCGGGCGATGTCCTGACGCAGCGTATCGGAGATTTCCGGGTAGAACTGCTTGAGCGGCACTTCCACATTCTCGCCCACGGTCAGCGTGGAAAACAGCGCACCGCCCTGGAACAGTACGCCCCAGCGCGAGCGAATGTCGATGTCATCCTCTTCGCTGGGGTGCGTCATGTTGCGGCCGAGCACCTCGATATCGCCCGAGGTCGGGGTCTGCAGCCCGATGATCGAGCGCATCAAGACCGATTTGCCGGTCCCCGAGCCGCCCACCACGCCGAGCACTTCGCCCTTGCGCACCTTGAGGTCGAGCCCGTCGTGTATCCGATGATCGCCAAAGGCGTTGGTGAGCCCTTCGACCCGGATCGGGTATTCGCCCTCGTAATCGTTCGAAAGGTCGGTCATTTCCAGCCGATCTCCGTGAAGAAGACCGCGAAGAAGGCGTCGAGCACGATCACCGTGAAGATCGCGGTGACCACGGCCTGCGTGGTGCGCGTGCCCACTTCCTCGGCGTTGCCCGAAACCCGCATCCCCTGGTAGCACCCCGCGAGCGCCACGATCAGCGCGAAGACCGGCGCCTTGATGAACCCGATCCACACGTCGGTGATCGGCACGACTTCCTGCGTGCGGCGCAGGAAGGTGAAGAAGGGAATCGAGAGCGCGAAGTTCGAGATGAACGCACCGCCGATGATCGAGCACACCGCCGAATAGAAGCCGAGCAGCGGCATCATGACCATCGCCGCCAGCACGCGCGGCACCACCAGCGCTTCCATCGGCGAAACGCCGATCGTGCGCATCGCATCGACTTCCTCGGTCAGCTTCATCGTGCCGATCTGCGCCGCAAAGGCCGAACCCGACCGTCCCGCGACCATGATCGCGGTCATCAGCACGCCCAGTTCGCGCATCGACAGGCGCCCGGTGAGGTTGATGGTGTAGATTTCCGCGCCGAACTGCGCGAGCTGCACCGCCCCCTGCTGCGCGATGACGATGCCGATGAGGAAGCTCATCAGCCCCACGATCCACAGCGCGTTGACCCCAACGTGCTGCATGTGGTGCACCAGCGCCTTGCCACGAAAGCGCGTCGGATGGAGGATCAGTGTTCCGAACGTCGCGATAAGGCTGCCAAGGAACCCCAGCATCTGGAGGAAGCCGTTGCCCCAGCCCACCACCAGCGTCCCCAGTTCGGACAGGGTTCGGGTAACGAAGGGCGTGGGCACGGGTTCGGGCGCGGGGTCCTCCACGTCACCGATCGCGCCAAACAGGCGTTCGGCCTGCTCGTTCGCGCCGCTGACCTCGAGCCCGCGCTTGCGCGCGCTTTCGAGCACCAGCCAGGCGCCGGTCGTATCGATATCGGTCACGCCCGACAGGTCGATGCGCGAATAGTCACCGCCAAGGGCGTTCAGCCGCGCGTCGAGATCACCCAGCGACGAGACGCGCAGCGCCCCGCTCAGCGCCAGAACCGGCGCTGCACCATCGTCGCTTTCCGACACCGTAAAATCTGCCCATTGTCTCATGCGCGCTCGTAATGGGGAATAATCCCTTCCCCGGCAAGAAGTTCCATGGCTGCGACCAATTGCATTGCTGACCTACCTTAGTATGCCCTTGCGGCAAAACCGTGGCAGGGTGCGCACCACGCGCGTGGCAGGTTTACCGCCGCCGTCAATTGCAAAGCCCAACTGTCCGCTTGCGCAAGGCCCGAGCCGCTGGCAAAGCGCGGCGCCATGACTGACACTTCGCCCGCGCCCCATTCGTCCGCGCCCGAAAGCGCCCTCGACAAGACCTTCGATCCCGCCGCGATCGAGGCCAAGTGGTATGCCCACTGGGAAGAGAACGGCTGCTTCCGGCCCGAACGGCCCGATGCGGCGCCCTTCACCATCGTCAACCCGCCGCCCAACGTCACGGGCTCGCTGCACATCGGTCACGCGCTCGACAACACGCTGCAGGACATCGTGATCCGCCACGAGCGGCTCAAGGGCAAGGACGCGCTGTGGGTCGTGGGCACCGACCATGCGGGTATCGCAACGCAGATGGTGGTCGAGCGCCAGATGGAAGCGCGTCAGGACAAGCGCACCAATTACACCCGCGACGCCTTCGTCGAAAAGGTGTGGGAATGGAAGGCGCAAAGCGGCGGCGCGATCACCCGCCAGCTGCGCCGTCTGGGCTGTTCGATGGACTGGTCGCGCGAGCAGTTCACGATGGACCCGCATTTCACGCAGGCCGTGCTCAAGGTCTTCGTCACGCTCTACAAAGAAGGTCTGATCTACCGCGACAAGCGGCTGGTCAACTGGGACCCCAAGCTCAAGACCGCGATCTCCGACCTCGAAGTCGAGACGCGCGAGGTCAAGGGCGGCTTCTGGCACTTCAAGTACCCGCTGGCCGATGGCGTGACGCGCGATGACGGGCTCGACTACATCGAGGTCGCCACCACCCGCCCCGAAACGATGCTGGCCGACATGGCGGTGGCCGTGAACGCCGAGGACGCGCGCTACAAGTCGGTCATCGGCAAGGAGATCCTCCAGCCGATCACCGGACGCCGCTTTCGGATCGTGGCCGACGAGCACGCCGATCCCGAACTGGGTTCGGGTGCGGTGAAGATCACGCCGGGCCATGACTTCAACGACTTCGAAGTGGGCAAGCGCGCCGGTTTCAAGGCGAGCGAAATGCTCAACATGTTCGACGCCGACGCCAACGTGGTGCAGACCGCCGACGGCCTCGTGCCCGAAAAGTACCTCGGCATGGAGCGCTTCGCCGCGCGCGCGGCGATCGTTGCCGAAATGAAGGAATTGGGCTTCCTCATCCCCCACGTCGTCACCACGACGAACAAGGACGGCGAGACCGAGACGGTCGAGCACGACGCCGAGCCGCGCACGATCCAGACGCCGTTCGGCGATCGCGGCGGCGTGGTGATCGAGCCCTGGCTGACCGACCAGTGGTACGTCGATGCAGCCACCCTCGCCCAGCCCGCGATCGCGGCGGTGCGCGAGGGCGCGATCGAGGTCGTCCCCAAGACATGGGAAAAGACCTATTTCAACTGGATGGAGAACATCCAACCCTGGTGTGTCTCGCGCCAGCTGTGGTGGGGCCATCGCATTCCGGCGTGGTACACCCCCGACGGCGAGGTCTTCGTGGCCGAAACCGAGGAAGAGGCACAGGCACAGGCCGGCAACAAGCCGCTGACCCGCGACGAGGACGTGCTCGACACGTGGTTCTCCTCGGCGCTGTGGCCCTTCGCCACGCTCGGCTGGCCCGAGCAGACCGAGCTGCTGGCCAAGCACTACCCCAACGACCTGTTGATCTCGGGCTTCGACATCCTGTTCTTCTGGTGCGCACGCATGGCGATGCAGGGCATTCACTTCATGGACGACGTGCCGTGGAAGAAGCTGTACCTCCACGGCCTCGTGCGCGCCGCCGATGGCGCGAAGATGTCCAAGTCGAAGGGCAACGTGGTCGATCCGCTCGGCCTCATCGACCAGTACGGCGCCGACGCGCTGCGCTTCTTCATGGCCGCGATGGAAAGCCAGGGCCGCGACATCAAGATGGACGACAAGCGCGTCGAGGGCTACCGAAACTTCGCCACGAAGCTGTGGAACGCGGCGCGTTTCTGCCAGTCGAACGGGGTCGTCGCGTCCACCAGCGTGGCCGCGCCCAAGGCGACTTCGGCGGTCAACCGCTGGATCATCGGCGAAGTGGTCGACACCGTCGCCGAGCTTGACAAGGCGATGGCCGACCTGCGCTTCGATGCCGCCGCCAACGCGATCTACCACTTCGTATGGGACAATTTCTGCGACTGGTACATCGAACTGGTCAAAGGCAACTTCGATGCGGAAACGCAAGCTGTCGCAGGCTGGGTGCTCGACCAGATCCTCGTCATGCTCCACCCCTTCATGCCCTTCGTCACCGAAGAGCTGTGGAGCAAGATGGGCACGCGCGAGGCCGAACTGATCCTCGCCAAGTGGCCCGAGCCCGAAGCCTCGGTCGATAGCGCCGCCAAGGCCGAAGTCGAATGGCTGATCGCGCTCATCGGCAACCTGCGCGCGGCCAAGGCGGAACTGGGCATCGCGCCCGGCGCGCGCCTCACCGCCTACATCGCCGAGGTGACAGAGGCGACCCGGGCCATCATCGAAGCCAACGCCACGGTGATCGACCGCCTTGCCCGGCTCGATGCCATCCACTTCGCCGCCGCCCCCGCAGGGCCGGTGCTGCAAGTGGGCGCAGGCGATGCGATGCTGGCCATCCCGCTTGAGGGCGTGATCGACATCGCGGCCGAAAAGGCGCGCCTCGAAAAGGCGCTCGCCACCTCGCAGAAGGAAGCCAAGTCGCTCGAAGGGCGCCTCTCGAACCCCAAGTTCGTCGAGAAGGCCAAGCCCGAAGCGGTCGAAAAGGCGCGCGCCGACCACGCCATGCACGCCGCCGAGGCCGCCCGCCTCGCCGCCGCGCTGGAGCGTCTGGGGTAAGGTTCAAGAGACACAAGAAGGCCCGCGAAGCATTTTTCCCGCTTCGCGGGCCTTTTTCGTTTGCAGATGAGGTAAGGGATTCAAGGGATTTGCCATCCCTTGACCCGGCAGACTGTCGAGCGCACGTTCGTCCGCTACCACGGCTTGCTCGACGACAGGTACAAGGCGTGCGGCCTTGCATTTGTGCGGGCAGGCGATAGGCGAAGAAGCATGATGGACATTCCCTGGGATCAGCCCGCGACGCTCATCGATCTCGACGGCAAGACGCCGGTGATCGGCACTTTCCTCGAATGCGTGATGCACTTCTCGCTGTTCAAGCCCTTTGCCAAGGAACAGGCGCGCATCCTGCTCACCCGCCCGGTGTTCAAGCCCGGCCGCAAGACCCGCGCCTGGATCCTCAACCCGGATGAGATCGAACTTCTGGTCGAACGGATGCGCAACGAACGCAGCAGCGCGAACTAGGTCGCCGGACTTGGCCAAGGCGGCGTTGAGCCGAAAATCGGGTGAAAGGACACCGAGGTGACGGCGCTCGATCCGCCAACCGCTTTGCCCGTCGCCTCGGCCGAACCATCCTCCGATGTCATCGAAGTGATCGGCAAGCGCACCAACGATACGCCCGAAATCGACCGGCGCAGCTACCAGATCCGCGAGACGCCCCAGTCGGCACAGAAGGACGCGCTGCAGCTTCTGCGCGGGCTTCCCGCGGTGACCGTCACGCCCGATGACCGGCTGCTCGTGCTCGGTGCGGCCATCACCCGGCTCTATGTCGACGGGCGTCCGTTCCTCGGCGACATCGGGCAATACCTGCACACCCTGCACGGCAGCGACATCGCGCGGATCGAGGTGATCACCAACCCCTCGGCGCAGTTTTCGTCCGAAGGCGCGGGCGGCGTCATCAACCTCATCCTGCGCAAGACCGGGCAGGAAGGCGTCTCGGGCAACGCCAGCTACGAAGCGAACAGCTGGGGTTACGCGCTGGTCGACACGACCATCAACGCCAAGGCCGGCGACTGGACCTACCAGCTCAAGGCCTCGGCCAATGTCGGGCGGATGCTGCGACGAACCCTCGACGAAACGCGCCGCGTGGGCGCGCAGGCAAGCGCGACCGCCAACCGCGAAAGCGGGCTCACCACCTATGACGGCGGCGACGGGCGCGTTACCGCCAAGGTCACGCACGACCTCGATGCCCACACCACCCTCTCCGCGCAGGCACGGCTGGGCGGCGGGCACGACATCACGGTCAACGCGCTCGATTTCACCGCGCTGACCGACGATTTCGAGCCCTTTTCGCAGCACACCCGGCTCGACAGCCATGGCGCCTTCCTCGACGGGCAAGTCGCCCTCGCCCACACCGGCACGATCAAGGGCGAGGCGCTCAACGCCAGCGTGCAGGCGTTCAAGAGCACCCGGCTCCACGACGTCACCCGCGCGCGCTACAGCGACGGGCGCTGGTATCGCATCGCGCGCGATCATCCCGCCCGCTCGCTCGACGCCAAGCTCGACTGGAAGCACCCGATGGGGAGCGGGCAGATGCTCTCCACCGGCGCGTCCTTCCATGTCGACGCGCTCGACGAGGATTACGCCTTTACCAGCAACGATGCCGCAACGCTGGGCGCGGATACCCGCAACGCCTACGCCGCGCGCAGCCGCACGCTGGCGGCTTACGCCACGTTCCAGCAGGCCATCGGCCGCCTGACGCTGGCACCGGGCCTGCGCGGGGAAACCAACGCGCGCCGGATCACCAGCCCGGACGAAGAGACCGTGCAGCTCGACCGCACGCGCCTGTTCCCGAGCTTTCACGCCAGCTTTGAGGCCAGCAAGGCGCTGCGCCTCCAGGCCAGCTACTCGAGGCGGATCGAGCGCGTGCCGCTCGAATACCTCGCCTCCTATGGCACGCTCGAGGATGCCTATACGCGCTTCGAAGGCAATCCCGCGCTCAAGGACGAGAGCATCGATTCCTACGAACTGGGCATCCAGCTGCGCCCCGGTCCTCTCGAGGCGAGCGCCACGCTCTACTGGCGCCGCACCAGCCAGCTGTGGAGCGAGAGCTACACGCTCAACAGCGCCGGGACGAGCGTCTATACCTACGTCAACGCCGGAAACAGCACGAGCGCGGGCGGCCAGCTCGACCTCGGCCTGCCGCTGACAGGCCGGCTCAAACTGAACGCCAGCGCCAACCTGTTCGACGAAAGCACGCCGCTCGATACGGCAGGCGGCGCGCAGAGGCTCCATACCTTGCGCTATACCACCAATGGCACGCTCGAATGGTCCACCCGGGAACGCGGCGCGACGCCGGGGGACGTGGCGCAAGTGCAATGGTCGTGGAACAGCGCCGCGCGCGAATACCAGATCCGCAAGGGCGCCTGGTTCGATGCCAGCCTTGCCTACACGCACAGCGTTTCGCCTTCGATGGCGCTGACCGGGACCTTGCGCTATTCGGGCACCACCCGCGAGCGCCTCGTCACCCCGCTGCTGGACGAGGACACCGCGCGCCAACGCAGCCCCCGCGTGCAGATAAAGCTCTACAAGACCTTTTAGTTTTCCGGCCCCTCCTTCCCGGACAGCGCATCCCACCGCGCCCAGTCGATCGCGCGCCCCGGATAGGCGACGTTCGCAAAAGGCCACTTTTGGGCGATCCAGCCCTGAACGAAGGCGTAGAGCTGTGCATCGAAGCCCGCGTCGTATTCGGCCTTGGTCACCCACAGGCGAACCACAGCGTCGTAACCGGGAACGCGGCTGGGCTGGACGTAGATGCAGCCGCGCTCGCGCTTGCCATCGGGCGTGAGCACCGAATAGGCGAACGACGTGCGCGCCTTGAACCGTTCGGCCTCGCTGGTCATGTCCGCGATGGTGTCGGCATCGGTAATCCCCGCATGCGGCCAGCTGGTCGAGCGGCTGAAGGTCTTTTGCAGGTGTTCGACCGAGGCCATGTAGGCTTCGTAGTCAATCCGCGCGAGCTTTGGCCCCAGCGGAACGATCGTGAAGTGCGCGGTTTCAACGCGGGTGGGCACCCTGAAGTCCGCCGGGACGAGCGGGCGCGCGGGCGTCGAGTGGGCGGGCTCCTGCGCCAGCGCTGAACCCGAGACCGGCCCCGCAAGCGCCAGTACCGCCAGTACCATCGCGGCCAACCCGCTGCCTGCTTTCGTGAATCCGGCCATGCCCTGCTCCCTGTGCCCTGCCGCCGCCCGCCTGCGCGACGGCACCGGCCTTTTATCACAACTTGGCAAAATGGTAATACCAAGCCAGCCGACGCAAAACCATTTCCCGCCGCGCGCCAAACCGACCCCCTTCACCGCGACGCCCGACAGCACCCGAATTTTCCTGGCCCGAATTTTCTTGCAAAACCGCGCAAAAGGGCCTTTGGGCGGCGCCTCGCGGTTTTGGCTCCGGACAGGGGCAACCGTATCGCCCCGCCCTTTTTGCAGCTAGACCGGACACCATGCTCACGCTTGCCACCACCACGCCGGGGGAACCCGAAATCTTCGCCTCGCTTCAGGGCGAAGGCGCGAGCGTGGGCAGGCCGAGCACTTTCGTGCGCCTCTCGCGCTGCAACCTTGCCTGCCACTGGTGCGACACCGCCTACACCTGGCGCTTCACCGGCGACAACCGCCCGCACACCGACGACCTGGCCTTCCCCCGCGAGGACAATCAGGTAAAGCTGAATGAGGCCGAGGTCGCCGCGCGCGTCGCCGCGCTCGCGCCCGACCGGCTCGTGCTGACCGGCGGCGAGCCGCTGCTCCAGGGCGCGGCGCTTGCCCGCATGGTCACAGCGCTCAAGGCGCTGCGTCCCGAATTCCACGTCGAGATCGAAACCAACGGTTCGGTTGCCGCGCCCGCGGCGCTCGATCCGCTGATCGACCAGTTCAACGTCAGTCCCAAGCTCGCGCACAGCGGCAACCCGGCCAGCCTCGCGCTCGTCCCCGAACGCCTTGCCGCCTACGCCGCCGACCCGCGTGCCTTCTTCAAGTTCGTGATTGCCGAGGCGAGCGACGTTGCGCAGGTCCTCGACCTCGTGGCCACCCACGCGATCGCGCCCGGGCGCGTCTACCTCATGCCCGAGGGACGCGACAGCGCGACGCTGTGGAGCCGCGCGCGCTGGATGGGCGATCTGTGCGCGGCAAACGGTTTCAATTTCACCGACCGGCTTCACATTCACCTCTGGGGCGATACACGGGGAACCTGACGGGTTCTTTTGCCGAACGCGTTGTTTGGGGGACACGATGAACGAAGCCGCGCCGATACCCGAAGGCGAATGGGAACCGGGTGAGGAAACTGCCCACCCGCCCGTGCCAGCCGGCGGCAAGGACGCCGCGCGGCGCGGCGACCTGACGCAGGGGCCGATCCTCAAGACGCTGCTGCTGTTCTCGATCCCGATGCTGATCTCGAACGTGCTCCAGACGCTCAACGGCTCGGTCAACGCGATCTGGGTCGGCCGGCTGATCGGCGAAAGCGCGCTCGCCGCCACCGCCAACGCCAACGTCATCATGTTCCTGCTGATCGCGGCGGTGTTCGGCTTCTCGATGGCCACCACGGTGCGCGTGGGCCAGTTCTTCGGCGCGCGCGACATCGACGCGGCGCGGCGCACCTTCGGCAGCGGCGTGGGTTTCTGCATGGGCATCGCAGCGCTGACCGGGATCGTCGGCTGGATCTTTGCGGCGCCCCTGCTCGACCTCATGAGCACGCCCGATGCCAGCAAGATCGAGGCGCTCGACTACTTGCGCGTGGTGTTCATCACGCTGCCGCTCGGTGCGGTCTCGATGATGGTTTCGATGGCCATGCGCGGCGCGGGCGATGCGCGCACGCCGCTTTACGCGATGATCCTCGTCGTCGCGCTCGACATTGTGCTCAACCCGCTGCTCATCATCGGCCCCGGCCCGATCCCGACGCTGGGGATCACGGGGTCTGCCATGTCGACCGCCTTTGCCAATTCGGGCGGGCTCGCCTTTCTCGTCTGGCGGATCTACCGCCAGGACCTGCCGATGCGCCTGCGCGGCCCAGAACTGGGCTACCTGATCCCGCGCCGCGAAGAGCTGCGCTACATCGTCACCAAGGGCCTGCCGATGGGCGCGCAGATCCTGCTGGTTTCTTCTGCAAGCCTCATCATGATCGGCCTCGTCAACCGCGAAGGGCTCAACACCTCGGCCGCCTATGGCGCTTCGCTGCAATTGTGGAACTACCTCCAGATGCCCGCCTTCGCGATGGGCAGCGCGGTCAGCGCGATGGTTGCGCAGGCGCTCGGAGCAGGCAACCACCGGCGCGTGAGCGCGGTCGCCAACGTGGGCATGGCCACCAACTTCGCGCTGACGAGCGTGATGGCCGCGGTCCTCGTCGCCTTCGACCATCCGCTTCTGGCGCTGTTCCTGGGCGGCGACAGTCCGGCAATGCCGATCGCGCAGCACATGCAGCTGGTGTGCACCGCGTCTTACGTCATCATCTCGATCACGATGATCATCCAGGGCACGCTGCGCGCCTACGGGGTGGTGCTGGCCCCGCTCGTCATCATGTTCCTGGGGCTCTATCCGGGGCGCCTGGGCTTCTACCACCTGGCCTATCCGCTGATCGGCAGCGAGGCGCTGTGGTGGGCCTTCCCGGTCGGCTCGCTGATTACCGTGGTGCTCGCGGTCGCCTACTACCGCCTCGCCAACTGGGGCAAGAGCCGCTGATCCGACCCGGCGCCGGGGCGCCGGGCGGACAGGTGCCGGGCGGGCGGCAGGCCGCTATCAGCGTCCCTGCGCGCGCCAGCGCTGGACGGTGCGCGCGACCATCTCCTCCTCGCCGCCCGACTGGCTCCACAGTTCGGTGAACGAGGGGTCGGCCGAGGCCGGGCGCTTGTATTCCTCCAGATCGTCGAAGCGCACGCGCATCGGGATCGCGGTGCCCTCGCCGCAGATGATGCATTCGCGGTTGCGCAGCGCCGGGATCGCATCGAGGAACCCGCGCGCGCCTTCGGGCATCGCGGCGCGCACGAACGCCTGATCGCGTTCGTTGTTGAGGCGCATCGAAAGGATCGTGCCACACTGCGAAAGCACGCCTTCGGCAAGGTCGGAGGGACGCTGGGTGATGAGCCCGAGCGAAACGCCGTACTTGCGCCCTTCCTTGGCGATGCGCGAAAGGATGCGCCCGACCGAGGAACCATCGGCGTTCTTCTCGTTGGGCACGTAGCGGTGCGCTTCCTCGCAGACCAGCAGGATCGGGCGGGTCGTCTCCTCGCGCGCCCAGACCGCGAAATCGAACACCAGCCGCGAGAGCACGGCGACGACCGTGCTGGTGATCTCGGTCGGCACGCCCGACACGTCGATGATCGAGATCGGCCGCCCGCGCGAGGGCAGGCGGAACAGCTTGCCGATGAAGTCGACCATGGTGTCGCCCACCAGCATGCCAGAGAACATGAACTGGTAGCGCGGATCGCTCTTGAGCTCGTCGAGGCGGTTGCGGATACGCAGGTACGGCGCGCTCGAATGGCCCTTGTCGAGCTTGCCCATCGCGTTGTTGAGCACGCTCGAGAGGTCGGAAAGCAGGTAGGGGATCGGCGAATCGACCGTGATCTTGCCCAGTTGATCGGCCAGCCGGTTGCGCGATCGCGCCTCGAGCAGCGCGCGCGAGAGCACTTCGGAATCGAGCTGGCGATCGTCCCCGCGCGAGGTCAGCAGGATTTCGCAGTGTTCCTCGAAGTTCATCAGCCAATAAGGCATCTGCAGGTTCGAAACATCGAGGATGACGCCTGTGTTGCGGAACGCGGCAGCGTATTCGCCGTGCGGGTCGACCATGATGATATGGCCTTCGGGCGCGTGCTCGCAGATGCGGTGCAGGATCAGCGCCGCGCTGGTCGACTTGCCCGTGCCGGTCGAACCGAGCAGCGCGAAGTGCTTGCCAAGCAGCGCGTCGATGTAGAGCCCCGCGCGGATGTCACGCGTGGGAAATACCTTGCCCACCGCGATGCTCGCGCGCCCGTCGCTGGCGTAGATCTGCTGGAGGTCCTGGCTGGTCGCGGGATAGACCGGCGCGCCGGGAATGGGATAGGCGGTAACACCGCGGCGAAAGCCGTAGATACGCCCGGTCAGACGCTCTTCCTCGCCCTCGCCGAGGAAATCGACGTCGGCACGAATGCCGCCGGTGACCGAATGATCCTGCTGCTGGTTGCGCACGCTGGCCAGCAGCCAGCCATTGCCCACGCGCACCTTGACCTGGCTGCCGACCTGCCCCGAAATCGCCACCGAAGGATCGGCATCGCCCGAAAGCTGCACGAGTTTCTCGATGTCGAGGGCGATGCGGCTACCCGCGCCGCCGATGTCGAGAATGACGCCGATCGGCTCGCGCGCGCCGCTCGATGCCACTGGTTCGGGACGATCGCGCGGGTCAATTACCGCCCCCTCGTGCCTTGCGCCAAGCCCCTCCATCCGCATCTGATTCATCACGCGTGCAATTCCATTCCGACCCAAACTTATGTCAGTTCAGCCTAAATGGATTGCCGTTAATTTAAGCCTAAGCTCCCGATTTTCCACGCAAGGGCGAACCACCCCTGGCGCCGCCTCAGACCAGCGCGAAAAGCCGGCCGGCCAGCCATCCCATGCCGATCGAGATGAACACCGCCAGGAGGCCGTAAGCCAGCCCGTAGTTTTCCGAGAAATTGGCGATCGCCCGCTCGATCCCCAGCTTGCGCACTTCGACATCGCTGCTGGCCGAGGCCACCACGCGGCCATCGGCGATGGCAAAGGTTTCAGCGGTGTACTTGCCCGTGGGAACTTGCGAGGGCAGGCGGATGCGCGCCTGGTAGAGCACCTGTTCGCTCACGCTCACGCCGCCCTCATCCTCGCGGTAGAGCCCGGCGTCGCGGTTGCGTTCGACGAGACCCGCGGCAAAGCGCGCCTGCTCTTCGGGATCGATCGCACCGATCGGGGAAAGCTGGAGCCACTTGAGCCCCAGCTCGTAGATCGCGGCGGTCTTTTCATCGACAATCTGGTCGATCGGCCGGGTCGAGGCGACCGCGTAGTACGACGGCGCGGAGCGAAACTCGGTGCTTGCCGCGTTGACCCAGATGCCGGCGATCTTCTGCTTTTCGCGCAGCACGATCGATTGCGTCGGCCCCTTAAGCACGACGACGATGTCATAGTCCTGTGCCGCGCGCGAGCCTTCGGGGGTGAGCACCGCGCCGAACAGGAGGAGGTCGGTGCCGTTGAAGCCCTGCTGCAGATCGATGGTGTGCTGCGAGACTTCGGTCACCAGGATCGGATCGCGCGCCCCGCCCAGCATAACCAGCGCCGTCAGCCCCAGCAGCCCATGGACCAGCCGCTTCACGGTGCGCTTCACAGCGGCGCCAGCGTGTAGATGCTGTCGGGCATGTAGGTCAGCCCCAGCGCCATGCGCGCGGCGACCAGCAGAACGATGATCGCCAGCACCAGCCGCAGCTTCACCGGGCTGCTCTTCTGCGCGAACTGCGAGCCGACCTGCGCGCCGGTGACCGAACCGAACAGCAGCAGCGAGGCCAGCACGATGTCCACCGCCTGGGTGGTGAGTGCGTGCATCATCGTCGTCGCGATGGTGGTGAACAGGATCTGCCACAAGGACGTGCCGACCACGACATTGGCGCTCATACCCAGCACGTAAAGCATCACCGGAACGAGGATGAAACCGCCGCCGATGCCCATCAGCATCGTCAGGATACCCACCCCGCAGCCCAGCAGCAGCGGCGCCAGCGGCGAGATGTAGAGGCCCGAGCGGTAGAAGCGCCAGCGCATCGGCAGACTGGCGACCATCGGGTGGTGGCGACGCTTCTTCGCGGCGATCTTGTGCCCGCTGCGCTCGGCCCGGATGGCCTGGATGCTCTCACGCGCCATCAGCGAACCGATCGAGCCGAGCAGCACGACGTAAAGAATGCTGATGACCGTATCGATCTGGCCGATCTGTTCGAGCAGGCGGAACAGCAGCGCGCCGATCCCGGTGCCCACGATGCCGCCCGCGACCATGACCGTGCCCATCTTGTAATCGACCCCGCCGCGCCGCGACTGGAAGAAGACCCCCGAAACGCTCGCCCCGGTAACCTGGCTCGCGGCCGAAGCCGCCGCCACCGTGGGGGGAATGCCATAGAAAATCATCAGCGGCGTCGTCAGGAAGCCACCACCCACGCCGAACATGCCCGACAGGATTCCGGTCAGTGCGCCAAGACCAACGATGATCAGGCCGTTGACCGAGAGATTCGCGATGGGAAGATAGACGTCCATGCTGTCTTTCTCGCTACCGCAGGCAGCCCGACGTGAAAAGCCGCTTATGGCGCTTTCGCGTTCAGAAACCTGCGGAAAGCGTCACCGCCGGTCCCGAACCCGGCTCGGCATCGCCGGCCACGCGAAACCGCCAGTCGAGCCCGAGCCGCCCGTAGCGCTGCTTGCCGAGCGGCATCGTCACCGCCGCCGATGGTCCGGCATCGAACCGCGCCACACCCTTTTGCGCCCCGCCCCACACCCCGGCGCCGAGCCGCGCGCGGACCTGACCCAGGCTCGCCACCTCGCGATCGACCCGCGCCTGTCCGTCGGCAAAGGCCGTCGCGTACTTGCCCGCGACATAGCCGCCCTGCCCGTAAGCCTCGAGACGAAGCCCACGCCCCAGTTCGATCGGAGGCAGTTCGCTGACCGCCAGGGCCACCGGCTGGACGCGGTTGCCCCCCGTCCCGCTCGTCAGCCGCCCTTCGGCCGCGGCGACGATCGGCAGCGTGGCGATCGGGCGCAGCGAGAGCCCCATCGCCGCCGTCGCCTGCGAGGCCCCGCCCAGCGTGGACGTGCTGCGCAGATAGGCGGTCGGCAGATAGGCGCTGCGCGGCGCGATGCGGTAGCGCACGATGGCGCCCGACTGGCTGGCCCCGTAGGTCGCCGGGTAGGCGCCCGACCCAAGCACTCCGCCGGTGCCCGAGCGGATCAGCGCCCAGGCGTCGGCCGACCAGCGGCGCGGCGCGGACGACGAGGCGGATGACGAGGCGGC
>NZ_JALHLF010000066.1 GCF_022832435.1 Novosphingobium organovorum
GCTCATCGTCAAAGAGGGCCGCGTGATTGCGCGCGGCTGGACGCAGACCGGTGGGCGCCCCCACGCCGAAGCGGTGGCGCTGGCGCTGGCGGGTGACGCCGCGCGCGGCGCCACGCTTTACGTCACGCTCGAACCGTGCGCGCACCGTTCCGAACGCGGTCCGGCCTGCGCCGATCTCGTCACCGCCTCCGGGCTGGCGCGAGTGGTGGTCGGCTGCATGGACCCCGATCCGCGCACCGCCGGAGCCGGGATCGCCCGCATTCGCACCGCCGGGATCGCGGCCGAACACATCCCCAGCGCCGCCTGCGAGCAGAGCCTTTCGGGCTACCTCATCGCCAGGACGCTCGGCCGGCCCGAAGTCACTCTCAAGCTCGCGCTTTCGCTCGACGGGTGCATCGCCACGGCGGGAGGCGAAAGCCAGTGGATCACCGGTCCGCAAGCGCGCGCCCACACCCACGCCCTGCGCGCGCGCAGCGATGCGATCCTGATCGGCGGGGCAACCCTGCGCGCCGATGCCCCGCGCCTTGACGTGCGCCTGCCCGGCCTTGCCCACCGCAGCCCCGAGCGCTGGGTGCTGACCCGCGCCCGGCCGCCCGAGGGCTGGCACGCCCTGCCCTCCCCGCAGGCGATCGCCGCGATGGCGGGGGTGCACCATCTCTTCGTCGAAGGCGGCGCGCAAACGGCTGCGGCGTTCCTGGCTGCGGGGCTGGTCGACCGGCTGGCGATCTACCGCGCGCCGATCCTCATCGGTGGCCGGGCCGGGCTTGGCGACTTTGGCCTTGCCAGCCTCGCCTCGGCGCACGGGCAGTGGGTTCTGGCCGAGCGGCGCACGCTTGGCAGCGACACCCTCGAAATCTACAGCGCGCGCAGAGCAGCATAAGGACCCCGATCATGTTCACCGGAATCGTCACCGCCATCGGCACCGTGCGCGAAGCGCGCCAGAGCGGAGACCTGCGCGCGATCATCGCCTGCCCGTTCGATCCGGCGAGCATCGCCATCGGCGCCTCGATCGCGTGTTCCGGGGTGTGCCTGACCGTAGTTGAACGCGGCGGCACGCCCGGCGATGCGTGGTTCGCAGTCAACATCTCGGGCGAGACGATCCAGCGCACGGTCCCCGGACGCTGGGTGAAGGGCGCTGCGATCAATCTCGAACCCGCGCTGCGGCTGGGTGACGAGCTGGGCGGCCACATCGTGACGGGCCATGTCGACGGTGTCGGGCAAGTGGTGGAGATCACGCCTGTCGGCGATTCGAAGCGCTTCGTGATCGCCGCCCCGACCGAGCTTGCCCCCTATCTCGCCCCCAAGGGCTCGATCACCGTCGATGGCGTCTCGCTGACGGTCAATGCGGTGGAGGATCAGGCCGACGGGGCGTGCCACTTCACGCTCAACATCATTCCCCACACCGCCGAAGTCACCACCATCGGTACGCTGGCCGAGGGCGACGGGGTCAATCTGGAGATCGACGTGCTGGCCCGATACCTCCAGCGCATGCAGGCGCTGCGCGGCTGAGCCACCGCAGAGCCGCAGGAACCCGGCGTCACCCGCCGGAGGCCAGGGGTCCAGCTGCAAAACTCTCGCGGGTGAATTCGTAGATGACGTGGGTGACCATCGCGCCGCTGCGCTCGTACGTGCGGGTGCGATCGGTCAGCGTGGCGCCGATATTGGCCATCGCGCGGCGCGAGAGCGTGTTCTCGCTGCCCACCTGGAACACCACGCGGCTGTAATGGTGGAGCGCGTGGCCGATCATCAAGGCCTTGAATTCGCGGTTGTACCCCTGCCCCCAGTGGGTACGGGCGAGGAACGACCAGCCCATTTCCAGCTCGCCCGGACAGTCCAGCTCGGCCGGGCCGAACTGGCTCGATCCGATCAAGGCCCCGCTCGCCCGCTCGATGATCGCAAGCGCCCCGCCGCGTTCCAGCGCGGCCTCGAAATAGGCGCGCAGGATCTCGGGTTGCCAGCGATCGTGCGAGGGGTGCTGGGCCCAGACCAGCGGGTCGGAGGCGATCGCGCGGAACGCCTCCCAATCGGCCTCGGTGAGAGGCCGCAGCGTCAGCCGGGCCCCGGTGAGGACCGGCTGACGCGCGAAAGCCATCAGGCCGTCACGTCCGCGACGGCGGCGATGAACTGGTCGATGTTGCCGGTGGTGAGGCCCGCCACGTTGATGCGGCCCGAACCGGCGAAATAGATGCCGTGCTTGGCGCGCATTTCCTGCACCTGCTCGGGCGTGAAGGGAATGATCGAGAACAGGCCGTTCTGCCCGCCGATGGGCGACAGGTCGACCCCGCCGGTCACGCCCGCGGCGGCCAGCTTGTCGCGCACCTGGCGCATACGCACGCGCATCTGGTCGAGCTCGTCGAGCCACATCGCGGTCAGCGCCTCGTCCTCGAGCACGAGACGAACCGCCGCACCGCCGTGGTCTGGCGGCTGCGACCAGTTGGCGCGCGCCAGCGCATGACCGTTCGACATGATCTTGGTGAGATCCGCCGGAACCTTGGTCATCGCGTACAGTGCGCCGACGCGATCGCGGTACAGGCCGAAGTTCTTGTCGCACGAGTAGCACACCAGCGCATCGGGAACGGCGGCAAGGACGCGGCGAAGGCCGTAGGCGTCCTCTTCCATGCCCTGTCCCAGGCCCTGGTAGGCAAGGTCGATGATCGGCAGGACCGGGCTCTTGCCCAGCAGATCCGCGATTTCGTCCCAGTTCTCGTGGCTGTAGTCGATACCCGTCGGGTTGTGGCAGCAACCGTGCAGGAGAATGGCATCGCCTTCCCCGGCCGCCGCGATCGCGCCGCGCACTGCGTCCATGTCAACCGTGCCGTCCGCTGCGGCGTGGTTGAACTCCACGACATCGAGGCCGAGGTCCTTGCAGATCTGGTTGTGGTTGGGCCAGCTCGGCTTGCCCGCGATCACGCGCGTGACACCGGCACGCTGCGCCATCGCCAGCGCCAGGCGCAGCGAACCCGTACCACCCGGAGTCTGCATACCCTCGATACGGCCACCCATGTCGGGGTCCTGCTTGCCGAAAATGTACGGCATCAGGGCATGGACAAAGCCCATGTCGCCTTCAGGGCCGAGGTAGGCTTTGGAATCCTGCGTCTCGACCAGTTTCTGCTCCGCCGCCTTGATCGCGCCGAACACGGGGGTTTCCCCCTGCCCGGTACGGTAGACGCCCACGCCAAGATCGATCTTGTCGGCGCGCGGGTCGTCGTTGTGGAGCTTGATCAGCGCAAGAAGCGCGTCGGCGGGCTGTTGCTGAAGGTTGGTAAGCATGGCGCGGCGCACTTACTCCCGCCCGCAGCGCGGCGCAACAGGCGAATTGAAGCAATTGCAACAAATAGGGCGGAGCGAATTGCACGCCCGCGCCCACCAGACCGTCGACGAGCCCTGCCACGCAAGTTTCTGTCCCGCGAAGAAGCCCGCCAATCAAGGCTGACCGCCGCTCCTGGACGAATCTTTGCAAACGCCGGGCGCAGACATGAAAAAGGGCGCACATCGCGATCGATGCGCGCCCTTTCCCGCCCGCCGGAGCGGGAAGGATGCGATCAGAACGGCAGCCAGCGCTGCTTTTCGGAGAACTTCATGTACCCGATGTTCGCGCCCAGCCGCAGCCCGGCCCCGGCGCGCACCGCCACCAGCACCGTGTCTCCGCGCCGCAGATAGGACACGTTGAAACCGCCGATCAGATAGGCCTGCCCTTCACCCGCGCCATAGCGCTTGTAGAGGTCCTGCGTGTCGTAGAGGTTGTACACCAGCACAAAGGTGCTGGCCGCGTTGGCCCCCGCGTCGAACCCGATCGATGGCCCCGTCCAGTAGACCGGGCGCTGCCCTTCGACCTTGTGATAGAGCGTGCCCGAACCATAGCGCAGCCCCACCCCGATCGCGCCGCCCGCCTCGCGACCGACGATGTAGGCGTTGGGCTCGCCCTGTTTCTTGAGCAGGTCCTTGATGAGATCGGCCAGCCCCTGCGCGCCCTTGCCGAACACGCCTTCGGCCGCACCGATCAGATCGTCTTCATGATAGGTCTCGCCGGTATCGGTTGGCCCCTGCCCGGAATAGGGCGGGGTGTTCCAGTTCGCACCACTGCCCGTCGTCGGGCTTGCCGGCGGGGGCATCGAGGGATCGCCCTGCACTGGCTGCGAAGGGACCGGGGTCGCATCGAGCGGCGTGCCGTTGCCCGCACTCATCGCGGTGCCGCTGGACGTATCCTTGGGCGGCAGCTCGCCCGACCGCCCGGTCGAACCGGTTGCGCTCTGCGAAGTCGACGTCGCACTGCCTGTCGTGGTCGTGCCGTTCTGCAGATCGCCATCGATCACCGTGTCGGGATCGACCGTCTGGATCTGGGCATGGGCCGTGCCCACGGGCCCCAGCATGGCCAGGACGGCGGCTGCGGCGGCAATCAGACCGCGACGAAAACCGGGCCGCGGGGTGTCTTGCTTGCGCACGTGCATTTCCTCCTGGGCTGTCGCGCCCTACGTATTTCTTGCGCCAAACGAATACCGACCTTGCGGTTCTCCCGTCGTATACCCCTGAGGGGCCGGTATGGTACGTCGCATCATTAACAATCCACAGAGCATGACCTCGCAATGAACGGGCGATGGAGCGAGTCGGGCTTGCGGCAGGCCGAGCCCCCATCACCATTGCGCGATTCCCGGCCTTCACGCGCGCAAATCCGTGACCTTCTCAGAAGAAACCGAAAATCCGCAAACGGCCCCTTGCGGCGACCCGAGACCATGGCTATAGGCCACCGCCTGAGCCGCTACGGAGACGTGGGTGAGTGGCTGAAACCAGTTCCCTGCTAAGGAACCGTACTCTATCAGGGTACCGAGGGTTCGAATCCCTCCGTCTCCGCCACGGCTGCTGATTTTCTCGAAAACGATCCGAAATCAGCAGCCGGCGCCGATCGCCGCCCGAACGGCCCCGCTTTTCCCTTTCACGCCCCAATTTCCCGCTTTGCCGCGAGGACGGCACGAACCGATGCGCCAAATGCGCGCCCTCGGACACGCCGGAAGCAGGCCCAGCCCAAGCTGGGCGACAGGCCCTGCCAGTGCGCGCGCGCCGCACGCGCGTCCCTCCGATCCCAACGCCCGATCCACCGCCTGTCCGAGCGTGCAGTCGCATTCGAAATGGAGGCTTCCCGCCTTGCCCGGATCAGGCTTCCGGCTCATCCATATTGCGCCGCAGCAGACGCTTCTCCATCGGGGAATGGCCTGCGCACAACACTCTGCTTGAACGCAAGGGCACTGGATTGACGCTTTGCACCTGTTCCTCGAATCCGGACTCAACGCCCCGTGGCGGGGTCTCAGCCCGCATGGGCAGACGACCCGTGCAGCGCGCTACGCTACGCCGTCGCAGGATCGGCGCCCTCCAATCAGCGCGTAGCGCGCAAGGCGGCCTCCATGCTTGAACGCCCTCCCGAACCAGCGGGCAACCATGTCGTCATCCTTGGCGGTGGCATAGCCGGGCTCAGCGCGGCCGAAACGTTGAGCAAGGCGGGAATGCGCGTCACCGTGATCGAAGCCCGGCAGAGCTGCGGCGGGACCCACCGCTCACGCGACATCGGCCCTTATACGTTCGACGTCGGCTCGATCTTCTACGAAGATACCGCGCGCATCTTCGCCATGGCGCCCGGCCTTCGCGAACTCTGCCCGACCGTTGCCCGGCGACAAAGGCGGATCGCGCCGGGCGGCGGACTGCTGCACTACCCGATCGAACCGCGCGAACTGCTGCGCGGCTCGCGCTGGCAACTCGCGCGCGGTCTCCTCGATCTTCTGTGGTCGCGCGCGTCGGTCTCGCGCGATGGCACGCTGGCCGCGATATGCCGCCAGCGTCTGGGCGACCGCTTCTTCGCATCGACCGGCCTTCGCGACTATATCGCGCGCTTCAACCATGTCCCCCCCGAACAGGTCAGCGAGGGCTTCTTCTTTCGCCGCATGGCCTTCATCGAACGCATGACGCGGATGGGAGCCCTCGTGCGGATGGGCGCCCGAACGCTGTTCACCCGCCGCTCGATCAAGGACCGCCCGCGCCGCGATCTGCACGTTCGCCCGCGCGAAGGCTTTGCTCCGCTGTTCGACCGCATCGTCCAGCGGCTCGAAGCGCGCGGCGTCGAAATCCGGCTAGGGGCCGAGCTGTTCTCGATCGCGCGCGAAGGACCGGTGTTTCGTGTCCGCACCAGCCAGGGCGACCTGCGCTGCCCGGCTCTCGTCTCCACGATCCCGCTCGACACGGTCCACCGCGCGCTGTTCGGCACCCCCAGCGGGCTCGTCTCGCTCGACATGACCACGCTGTTCGTTTCCGCCGCCGGGCTCGATCCGGGCGTCGGCAACGTGCTGTTCAACTTCGACCGGAGCGGACTGTGGAAGCGCGCGACGATCTATTCGCGAATCTACCCCGATCCCGCGATCGAGCGCGAATACATGGCCGTGGAATGCACCATCGCGCCGGATGCCACGCACGACCCGCAACGCGTCTTCGATGACTTCGCCGCGCATCTGCGCCAGCTGGGCCTTGCACGCGACCTGGCTCTTGAAGGGCACGAACACGTGCGCGATTGCTATCCGCTCTACCACCCCGGAACCGAGGCGGTTTTGAACGAGGTGATCGAGCGGATCACCCAGGCGGGTATCGTCCCGGTCGGACGTCAGGGGCGCTTTGAATACCTCCCGACCTCGAGCGGGGTGATCCGCCGGGTGGGTGAGGAACTGGCGCTGGCGTCGCTGGGTGCGGACTGTCCCATCCGCGGCAAACCCGCCGAAGCAAGCCATGCGCTGCGCGCCTGACCGGCGCACGCAAGCGGGCTCTGGCCCGGCCACGACGCCGGCGAGCCCCGCACGCGACACCGCTTTGCCATTGCCCCCAGCGCTGCGGCGGGCCGATCCCCGCTGGTCCGGCCACGCCACGAAACGGGCACCGCGCGCAGCCTTGGTAGCCCCCGCCGATCGGGATCGATTACCTCCAGACAGGTGGCAATTGCGCTGGCCGCGCAAGCCTTGCCGGATAAACCCTTAGCCATGCTCATCAAGACCCCTCCTGCGCCCGGTCTCGTTCCGGACCCAACCGCCAGCGCCGGCGCACTTCCACCGCTTCCGGCCACGGACCATCCCCTGGCAGCGCAGCGCCTGCGGCTTGGGCTGTTCAACGTCAAATACAGTCCGAACCTGGGCGATGGCCTGCTCAGCGAATGCCTCGAAGGGGCGCTCGTGCGCTGCGGCGCAGGGCGAGCCACCTCGATCGACCTGGCCGCCCGCACGGCCTACAGCGAAGGTTCTTCCACGCGCGCACGCACGATGCGCCTGCTGCACGCCCTACCCGGCCCGCTACGCGCGCAGGCGGTCCGCTTGCCCCTTTTCCTGGCCGGTCAGCGCCACTGGTCACCACACTACCGCGAACGGCTTCGCGGGTGCGACGCGGTGGTCCTTGGCGGCGGCAACCTCCTTGCCGACATGGATCTCAATTTCCCCACCAAGATCGCGCGCGCGGTCGAGGCGGCGCGGCAGGCGGGCCTTCCGGTCTTCCTGTACGGCGTGGGCGTGAGCCACGGATGGAGCCGGCGCGGACGCACCCTTCTGCACAAGGCGCTTGGCAGCGGGACCGTGCGCGCGGTCTTCGTGCGCGACGAGGCCTCCCGCCAGGCCTGGGATGAACTCGCCGGGGAGGCTTTCGCGCTGCCCGCCCGGGTGGTGCGCGATCCCGGCCTGCTCGCCGCCCGACATTACGGGCTTCGCATCGGCTCGCGGCAGACTACGGACGGCACCGCGCCCGCCATCTTCGGGGCGTCCGCCTCGCCTTGCGACCCTACCGCAGCCCCGCGCATAGGCCTCAACATCATGAGCGCGCTCGCGGTGCGCTACCATGGCGGACAAGACATGGACGAGGACGCGCTTGACGTCTGGTATCGCGATCTCGCCCGCCAGCTGCTCAACCAGGGGTGCCATCTCACGCTGTTTTCGAACGGCAGCCCGGAAGACCGCGCGGCGCTCGCACGCCTCCAGGCGCCGATCGCCGCCCTCGCCGGGCCGGATCGCCTGGCCTTCCCGGCGATAGCCACGCCGGGGGATCTGGTGCGCTGCGTGGCCGGGCTCGACGCGCTCGTCGCCTTTCGCATGCACGCGATCATCGCCGCCTATTCCTGCGCGGTGCCTTTCCTCGCGCTGGCGTGGGACCGCAAGCTCGCCTCGTTCGTCGAATCGGTGAACTGCGCCCAGTGGTTCGCCGCCGCGCACCAGACCCCGCCATCGCAAGCCGCACAGCAGGTTCTGGGTGCCCTTCGCGAAGGCATTGCCCCATCCGCCCGCGATGCCGTGCTGGAAGAAGCGATGGACGGAGTGCGCGCGCTCTACCGCGCCATGCACGAGGTGGTTTACCCCGGCGCCCCGGCATGACCCCCGGCGCGTTCCCGCGTGACCCAACCGCCATCCCCCAGGTTCCGACCCGTATCCGGCGAAAGGTCCTTGCTCAGCGCCTATCGCTTTGCGACTTGCGGACCATCGCGCGGCGGCGGGGCCACGATGGTGCAGCCCTGCTCGCCGCCCTGAGCCTGATCGGCCCCCTCGTTCCGGAAACCATCGCCGCGCCGCAAGACCGCAGCCCATCGCCACCCACCCAGGTCACAGGGTGCTTTGCCAACGGTGCGGTGGCTTCTCCGCCGCTTCGACTGGGCGCGGCCTCCAATTTCTCCCAAGGCTGGCAACCCGCCGTGTTCGATGCCGCCCCGACGCTTGGCCTCACCCGATTGCGCGACAGCCTGCGCTGGCCCGATGTCGAACGGGAGAAAGGCCGTTACCGCTTCGACAGCGCCTCCACCCGCTATCCCGACCTCATGCTGCAGCGCGCCATGCATCTGACGCTGACGATCAACACCACCAATCCGCTCTACGATGGGGGCAAAACGCCCCACAGCCCGGACGCGCTCGCCGCGCTCGGGCGTTTCGCCGCCGCGCTGGTCGAGCGTTACCCGGCGATCGACACGCTGGAGATCGGTAACGAGATCAACGGCGCGAACTTCGTGACCGGCCCGGTCCGCGAAGGCGGACTGGACGCGCGAAGGCAGGTTCACCTCGCCACCGTGCGCGCGGTCAGCGCGGCCGTCGCGCGCGTGCGCGCCGAAGTCACGGTGTTGGGCGGCGCCACGCATTCGCTGCCCGGCGGGTTCCTCTGGCCGCTGCTCGAAAACGATCCGCAGCACGCAATCACGGGCCTCGCACTGCACCCCTACACCACCCCGATCGACCAGTTGCCCGCGCAACTGGGCGTGCTGTGCCGCAGCCCGGCGGTGTCAGGGCGCGGGGTGTTCGTCACCGAATTCGGCAGCGCAACACCCCGGACCGCCCCCGATGACCTGGTTCGCGGTTTCGTGACGCTGGCCGCCCTGGGCGCGCGCGAGATGGACTGGTATCCCCTCAGCCCGCGCGGCGATGGCCTTGTCGCCCTTGTCGACCGCCGCGGCGCGCGTACCCCGACAGGACGCGCCTTCAGCTTTGTACAGAGCCATTTGGCCGGAAAACCCGCCCTTGCGCAGAGCCCCGACCGCTTCACCTTCATCACCCGGTTCGCAACGCACGCCTGGGTGCTGTGGGGCGCACCGCGCCCGCTCACGCTGACAGGCACGGGCAGCCAGGCCTTCGACGCAAGCGGCGAGCCGCTGGGCCACGCGAACCTGCGCCTGGCTCCTGATCGCGCCCTGATCGTCCTTGCCGATGGCAACGCCGATCCCGCGCACACTCCGTTTACGCTGGGATGTTCGCCGCTGGTTGCCGACAGCTTCTACCAGTTCGCCTATCCAGCCGCCCCTCGCACCGGGCCAGATGAGAACGCCAGGCACACGCCGCCCCAGCCGCCCGGTACCTTCGAACGCTTTGCATGGGTTAAGGGGCAGCGGCAGGATTTCGTGACCCTGCCAGGCCAGCAGCGCAGCGGCGTTCCCTGGACACCCTACCTCGGGCTCCCCGGTTATCGCGCCGCGCGGATCGACGCGCAGGTCCTGCGCCCGGATTTCGGCAGAGAGGACGGCGCCTTCGTGCTGCGTCTCAGGCCCCCGCACAAAGGAGTCTTCCGGCTCGAAGCGACACTCGCACCGGTTTCATCGGCGCACGCGACCGGAAGCCTGCCGCTTACCCTCTCCCTGGAAACGCCGCGCACGCCGCCGGTGAGCGAACCGCTCGACCGGGCAACCACGCTGACGCGCACCATTCTGTTTGAGGCCGGAGAGGCCCTCACCGTGCGCTTCGCTGCGAACCGCGCCGGCCAATCTGTCGGGCCGGACAGCCCGCGTCCCCGCACCGGCGCGGTCCGCTACCGCGTGCAACTGTTCGACGATGCCGCCTGCCCGCACGGCGCCTGAGCGTTCCAAGAGGCGGTTGCGCCCGCATCGCTGCAACTTGGCATGAATCGCCGTCTCGGCGCGGCGAATCGCCCTCACGTCCCGCCCGGATTTGCACCCGCCGCGACCGCCGGGCGGGTCCATCGCCATCTTTTTTGACGATCTGCAGGCATTTTTTTCGCCGTTCGCCCCCGATCGTACAGCGCCCGGAGGCTGCGGCCGGACCGCGTTTGTGCGTGGCGCCCGGCTCCGCGCCTGACATGAAACGGGACACCTGGGACAGGTCGCCCCCGCATGGTTACTTTCATCCTAACACGGAAAGCCCCACTCGGCGGATTTGCGCCACTGCGCGGACTGCAAACGTTTAGGCAGTCACCGAAAATGCGAATTAACACTTAGATCCAGAGCACGAAAAAGGTAATATTTAGGTACTTTTTTCGTTAAATTTAATATACCAATCCAATACAGAACCTCTTCATTGGCCAAACCATACTTCGACGATCAATTCAGTGCTCAAGGACGCCTTCCCCCTGATCGGCCTCCGTTTTTGTGAGCACGCCCACAAAAAGGATTGATCATGTCGAACACCACCATCATCGCCGCCACGGATAGCTCGATCTCGGCCGACGCGTACTACTACAACGACAAGTACGAGAAGAAGCAGTGGTACCTCGACGGCGACACCACATCGCCGCTCAGCATCGACGTGTTCTCGGTCTGGAAAGACTACACCGGCACGGGCATCAAGGTCGGCGTGATCGACTCGCAGATCGACTTCAACCACACTGATCTCAAGGCCGCCTACGACACCAGCCTCGACTACAACTTCGCGCAGGGCACCGCGCAGGTCACCATCGACGCCAGCAACCTGCCCTATTTCCACGGCACCGCGGTAGCCGGCGTTATCTCGGCCGAAGCGAACAACGGAGTTGGCACTGTGGGCATCGCCTCGGGCGCCACCCTGGTGGGCCTGGGCATCGACTACAGCTCGGACAGCGCCGTCACCGACATTCTCGCCGCTCTCAAGAGCGCGGCCAGCCTCGATGTCGTCAACAACAGCTGGAGCTTCAGCTCGAACCTCGCCGACAACTTCAAGACCAACCCCGACTACGAAGCCTCGCTCGTCTACGCGGTGAGCGAAGGGCGCGGCGGACTTGGCACCTCGATCGTGTTCGCAGCCGGTAACGCGGGCACCACCGGCACCTCGAACTACCACAACTTCCAGAACTCGCCCTACACCATCGCGGTGGGCGCGGTGGACCCCGATGGCCACGCCTCGAGCTTCACCAGCGTGGGGGCCAACGTGCTGATCTCGGCTGCCGGCCGCGACGTCTACACCACCAACACCAACGATCGCTACGAGGACTACAGCGGCACGTCCTTCGCCGCGCCCGCGGTCACCGCCGCGATCGCCCTCATGCTCGAGGCGAACCCCGAGCTTGGCTATCGCGACGTGCAGGAAATCCTCGCCTATTCGGCGCGCCGCGAAGGCCTCGCCGACACCGACTATCTGGGCAACGGCTGGATCACCAATGGCGCCGACAATTTCAACGGCGGCGGCCTGCACTTCAACGAGGCGTTCGGCTACGGCTTCCTCAACGTCCACGACGCGGTGCGCCTGGCCGAAACCTGGACCAGCCAGCAGACTTACGCCAACCTCGCCACCACCAGCGAGACGGTAAAGGTCGGCCAGACCCTCGTCGCGGGGCAGAACGATTTCATCTCGGTTGCCATCGATGTCGACCAGGCTCTCTCGGTCGAGCAGGTCCAGCTCTCGATGGACCTGCGCTGGACCGAAACCGGCAACCTCGACGTCTACCTGGTCTCCCCGGACGGCACCCGCGTCCAGCTCGTCTACGACCTGCCCGATGTTGACCGCGTCGGTTCGATCCGCAACTTCACCTTCAGCTCGGTGGCCTCGATGGGCGAACAGTCGGCCGGGACCTGGACGCTGGAAGTCTACAACCGCAACCCCGACGCGGTCGAGAAGACCGGCGCGGCGATGACCGGCACGCTGGCCTCGGTAACGCTGACCGTCTCGGGCAACGACACCGGCCTTGCCAACGACACCTACATCTACACCGATGAATTCGGCTCGCTCTACTCCGGCGAAGACCTGGCTACACGCCAGGTGCTCAAGGACAGCGATGGCGGCACCGACACCCTCAACGCTGCGGCGATCACCAGCAACTCGACCATCGACCTTTCGGGCAAGACCGCAACCGTGCTCGCCGGGATCAAGCTGACGCTCGACGGCAGCATCGAGAACGTCTTCGGTGGCGACGGCAACGACACCATCCATGGCACCGTCTCGGCCAACGCAATCGACACCGGGCGCGGCGACGACACGATCTACTTCAGCTTCGGCAACGACACCGTCAACGGCGGTGCAGGCGCCGACACGCTGGTGATCGACGCCAAGCTGGGCAGCGTCACCGGATGCCTCAACGCCAGCGGCGTGCTGGAAATATCGGCCTGCGTCGGACAGGCGACCTCGATCGTCAACGTCGAGACCTTCACCTTCAACGACGGTTCATACAGCTTCGAACAGCTGCTCAAGGTGCTGACCCTGACGAGTGCGACCGACGCCGACCAGGCCGGGACGGCGACCAGCGAAACCCCGGCAGTGAGTGAGGAACCCGCCACCCAGACCCAAACCAGCACCAGCTCGAACAGCGACAGCGACATGGGCACGGGCACGGGCACCGGCACGGACACCGACACCGACACCGACACCGGCACCGATACGGGCACCGTCGACGAGCCCACCTACACCCTCGTCCTGCACGGCACCGCGGGCCGCGACAAGCTGGCTGGCGGCGCCGGCAACGACCACCTCGACGGCGGCGCGGAAAACGACAAGCTGCTCGGCGGCGGGGGCAACGACCTGCTCGAAGGCGGCAGCGGGCGCGACAGGCTGTATGGCGGCGCCGGTCACGACACCCTGCTCGGTGGCGACGACAAGGACGTCATCAAGGGCGATGCCGGTGACGACTGGATCAACGGGGGCAAGGGCGCCGATCGCCTGTTCGGCGGCACCGGCGCGGACACCTTCGTCTTCGACAAGGCCGATCTCGGCACGCTCGACGCGATCTACGACTTCAACGCGGCCGAGGGCGACCGCATCCTCATCACCGGGATCGACAGCAGCGAAGCATCGAACGCCCACTTCGAACTGGTGGACAACGGCTCCTCCACGCTCCTCCAGCTGGTCTACAACGACCACACCTACGACGTCGCCCGGGTCATGGGCGAAGGCATCGACACCCTCTCGATGGCGGAGAGCGATCTGGGCCTGCTCTGCGCCTGAGACGAGATCGCACACCACACGAAGACACGGGCCTGCGCTGCACCTTGCGCAAAACAGGTCACCAGCAATGACCGCTTGACCAGGGGAGGCCGGGTCCTGATCCATCAGGACCCGGCCTTTTGGCGCCTTATACCGGGATGCGGCGATGCGGACGCATCAGCGCCCCTTGAACGCTCAAGCACTCCGGCGCGGCGCGGGCTCTCGGCCAGGATGCGATGCGGCCATGCAGGCGCGAAGCGGAGCGCAAAAATCGAACTCTTGCGGGGCCTCTCGCCGCCCGGCTGCGACAGGACGCACTTCGCCTGCGATGGTGCATGGGGCTGCTGCGTGGTTTACCGACCGGATTTGGAAGCACTTTGCCGCACCAAACGCGCGCTCGATTCACAAGAACAGTCCTTAACGACGAGTTCACCATACCAAATATCTCGAGCAGCCCCCTGAGAAAATGTGAAAAAATATTTAAAGTACAGTCTTGAACACAAATTACGCTCGGAAATGGATAATTAACGAACCGCGCATTCCCCAAAAAAATGTTAGCCATTGCTTCGAAGATGAGCAGAGCCAACCCCACGTTCAAAAGGACCGGCCTGTTTCACAAACGATGCGCAAAAGAGGGGGTCGCTGCAAGTTGTGCACACAAAAACGGACGAAAAAGTCCGCCCCGAACACAATCGATGCAGTGAAATGCGAAAGGACATCTCGAAATGGCACTTGTTGAAGGGAACGAAGGTTCCAATACCCTGCAGGGCACCTCCGGCGATGACGTCATCCGCGCTGGCGGCGCTACCGACGTTGTTCAGGCCGGCGCGGGTGACGACGTCGTCTATGGCGGCGCCAACCAGGACACCCTGATCGGCGGCTCCGGTAACGACGAGCTTTACGGCCAGGGCTCGAACGACAAGCTGCGCGGCGGCGAAGGCGACGACCTGCTCGATGGCGGCGGCCAGAACGACCGCATCTACGGCGGCGACGGCAACGATATCATCATCGGCGGAAACGACGATGACGTTCTCTATGGCGACAACCCGAACGACAATAACGACAACGAAGGCTACGCGGACCAGTTCGTGTTCGATTCCGACGACGGCAACGACAAGGTCTTCGACTTCGAAACGGGCATCGACAAGGTCGTGCTGATCGATGGCGGCTCGTACACGCTCAACTACGACGGCAACAACACGATCATGACCTATGGCGCGACGACGGTCATCTTCTACGACGAACATGTCGTGGATTCGGATATCGCCTGGTCGCTGGTCTGACCGATCTTCCTCAAGAAGAACGAAAAACCGGGTGCGCCTGCGCATCCGGTTTTTTTTCTGCGTAGGCATCATGCTTCAAGGGGCTACTGCGCCATTCCTCCACCCCGGCTCACGCCATGGGCAAAGCCTGAAAGAAGCGGGTGCCCCGAATAGGACAAGCCTTGCGAACGCCCCAATCACATCGCTGATATGTGGCACAAATCCGCCACGAACCCGCGATGGTCCGAACCCAGGAATGGCGATGCCCGCATGGATTTCGCACGCCAGTTGCGCCCCAAGAGCAGCTGATCGATTTGCCACAGCCCGCCGACCCGGCGCCCTCTCCACACCGTGGGCCAGGTCGGGCGATCCGCCAGCACCAGCGACAGACGATGGCGCTCGGCAAATCGCGTAAGCAGGGTCATGCGAACCGAAAGGTTGAAGTCTCCCACCACGACCGTATCGGCATCGATCGGCATCCGGCTTTCGAGCTGCTGGAGTTCGCGTGCCTGCTGCGCCGCGGAGGTCGGGCGCGAGAGGTGCACGGCGGCGATGCGCCCCTGCCCTCCCCCGCCCATGCGCGCATACTCGAGAGCCGCACCAGACAAGGTCTTGCGGTTCTCGGGGTCCCCCCTCGCCAGTGCGCGTGCCCCGACGGGCCGTTCGCGCGCATAGAGCGCCGTCGAACAATGTCCGTTGCCCAGACAGTTCTGCGTATAAGGCAAGTGCACAAGTAGATAGGCGGCAAGCGGGGGCGGCACGCGCCTTACTTCGGCAAAGCCCACGATCTGCGGCTTTTCCGCCGCGATCCAGTCGACGATCTGTTCCGGATGGCGCGCCCCTTGCGCGTTGATCCAGGCAATCCGAAGCGTGCCCGCGCCAGCAGGACAACGCTCCGGAAGTGTGCCACGCAACGGAATGGCAAAGCACAACGCGATCGCTGCGAACAGCGCCAGCCCGCGCAAGGCCCAGGACCGCAACGCCCAAACCAGACCAGCCGCCCCGGCCAGCCCGGCAAACGCGGCAGGCCGCTGCACAAGCGCGGCCAGATCGAACCAGGGCCAAAGCTCGGACAGACCAGGAGCGATCACAGTCAAACCACCCAAGGCGAACAGGCCCGCAGCTAGCGAAACGGCAAGGCGGCCTCCGCGCGTCGTGCGCGGCCAGAGCTTTGCGCGCATGGAGCCCGTCAAAGCCGCTCGATGCGTTCCGGTGTCAAACGACCGCGCACGAGGTCGCAAATCCCGATCCAGTTGCCCCGCACACGGCCAAGGCGGTCGACCCAGGGCTCGGGACGAAGGGCCTTCATATGATTGGCGACCAGATTGCGCAGCATCAGACGCACTGCGAACGACAGCGACATCGTGCCCTTGTGCGCCAGATAGGCCGGATTGATCATCTGCGAATAGCCCAGCCGAACGCCCGGCGTCCGCCCGTGCTTGACCCCTTGGTGAACCCCGCAAAACGCGAATGTCTTGACGATCCGCCCACGTTCGCGAAGCGACGAAGCGAAATCAACGTCCTCCTGCCAGCCATAGAGCTTGAGCCGTTCATCGAACCGGTTTTCGCCAATCGCGCTGGTGCGATAGGCCATATTGCAACCATAGAGCCCTTGAAGACTGGTCACGATGCAGTTGGGGTGGAAGTCGACCTTCTGGTGATCGGCGAGGACCGCAAGAGCCTCGGGCAGATCTATTCCCGCCGTGTTGATGCCATCGGCCAGCACGTGCCCGGTCGCCCCGGCAACGTCGGGATGCTCGGCGAAGAAGTGGCGGATATGCGCCACGCTGTCCGGCCCGGGAACGAAGTCATCGTCGTAGAAAACGATGATGTCGTATTCGCCACGCAGGAACGCAAGGGCAGCGTTTCGCTGCGCGCACAACCCCTTGGGTCCTTCGAGTATCCGGATACGCTCCCCGCACGGACGCTCTGCGGGAAGATCGCTCGCCCCCGTTACCGAGAACAGCAGCAGTTCGGGCGGGGCGCTTTGCGCCTCCATCAGACGCACCATCTGTTCGACCAGTTCGGGCCGCCCCAGACTCGCCACAACCACCGCTACCGTTGGCTGGGCGGCAGACGGCGGGCTGGCGCCGTGAAAAGCCGGGGCGGATGCGGCTGGCTCGCCCTGAAGCGCAATGGGCGCGGCGTCGTGCATGGGACCGTTCCTCTGTCAGGATACTTCGTGTGCTCGGGCGGGCGGCGTCGTGGCAAGCACCATGCAAGCGGGCATGGATCCGGCATGACCGGAACCTGCGGAAACGACCGCCATGTCTCCCCGGAAGAGTGCCTCACCTCCGGAAAACTGCCCATTGGAAATACATCCATTTGGGAGATGCTCCGGACCGGCGCGCGCCCGCAGAGTCGCGCTCCGACATCCCTTTGCGCCAGCCTCCCTTTCCACCTCGCTTCCCGCCGCGAAGGTGATACGCACCTCCCACGCACAGGACAGTGCGAAGGTGCGCGCGAACCCGGAAATTCCGGCCTGCCAAACGCCGTCACGAGGCCGAGATGCCAGTTCGCCCGATCCCAACCATGGCGTGAAAGCCCGGTTTAGCTCCGGAATGGAGACTACGGCGATACTATGCATCTGCCCGTAGAGATACTCTCCCCCCATCGAAAGCCCGCCTGCGGAGGTCGGAAAGATGCATGAATCGCTACAGAATGCCTGGTCTTCCTCGTCGGGTGGGCACCCGGCCACGACGCTCGACGCCGACCTGTTCAATGACCACGCACTGGCTCCGAACCTGTTTGTGATAGGGGCCTCGAAATCAGGCACCAGCGCACTCCACGCCTATCTGCGCTACCACCCGAAAATCTGCATGAGCCGGGAAAAGGAGCCCTGCTTCTTCGTCGCGCAGAACGAACTGGAACGGCTCTGGCCGATCATGGCGCGGCGCCCCTGTTCGCACGACCGCGAAGCCTATCTGGACTTGTGGAACGGCGGCGAAGCGGCCCAGTATCGGGGTGAAGCCAGCGTCTACTATGCACAGGCGCCCTCACGAAGCGGCGTCGCCGCCCGCATCGCCGCCGCCGCTCCCGGTGCCCGGATCATTTATGTCGTGCGTGAGCCTGTGTCGCGCGCCCTCGCGCACTACTGGCAGCGCTACAAGGAATTTCAGGAGCCACTCCCGATCGAACGGGCCATGCGTGAAAATCCACTCTACCGGGACACATCGGATTACGCCATGCAGATCGAGCAGTATCTGGCCCACTTCGCGCCCGAGCAAATCCACGTCATCGTCGCCGAGGACCTCAAGGTGCGCCGCCGTGATACCCTGGCGGACTGTTTCCGATGGCTCGGCCTCGAGAATTTCGCCTACGACGAAGAGCAGTTGAGCGACCGCCACCGCTCTCCACCGACAAGCCGCCGCCAGCGCTTTCCGTTCGTCAGCGGCATCCGCAATTCGTCCATCTGGGCCCGTGCCCGCAAGAGCCTGCCCGCCCCCGTCGTCGATGGACTGCGCGCCATGTCAACCGTGCGCTTCGACAAGCACGAAGTCGACGAAGGGCCCGCACGCGCTTACCTTGAAGACTATCTGACCCCGCGCCGCGTCCGCTTTGAAGCGCTCATCGGTCGGCGCATCGATGCCTGGTAAGGCTGCCAGGCAATTGCCGAGCCCGATGAAGTCCGCATGCATCCTTCGCACCTTCTCATGCCGGCATGCGGCATCGCACGCCCTGTCAGGAGAATGACACCGTGAGTTTTGCCCTGATCGCACTCTTTTGGGGGCTCGCAGCCTGGGGGATTGGCAGTCGCCAGCCGGTTCTCCTCTATCTGTATTTCGCCTCAATGCCGTTCGGTGCCTTCGCGGTCGTCCCGACCGCGCTCACTGGAGGGTTAACTTTTACGGCGACGCCGATGATCGCTCTCATGCTCGTAGCCCGCGCCTTTGCTCGCCGTGATGGCCCCGCTGTCGCGCTGGGGTTGGCACTGCGCCCCAATCGTCTGCTGCTCCTGTTCCTTTATGGCTGCGTCGCAATCATCGTCACCGTGTTCATGCCACGCCTGTTCGCAGGCTCAGTCCAGGTCATCGCAGTGCGCGGTGGCAATCTTGACCAAGTCGTCGCGCTGCGGCCCACGATGCAGAATATCTCACAATTGGCCTACCTCCTGATCTCGATCATGAGCGTGTTTGCCTTTGCCCGGATTCTTCAATCGAGCTGGGTGCGCCAGCAGGCCTTGCAGGCCCTGTGCCTTGGCGGAGCCGTGACCGCTCTTACCGGTTTTGCGGACTTCGCCAGCCAGTTCCTTCCCCTGTCCAGCCTGCTCGAGCCATTTCGCACGGCCACGTACGCCTTGGCGATCGATGTAGAAGTCCTGGGCGGCAAGCGTGTCGTGGGATTGATGCCCGAAGCCTCTGCCTACGGAGGACTGTGCCTCGCCTTTCTGTGTGCGATCTATTTCCTGCGCCCCGCAATTGCATCACACCGTCTGCGCGAAACATACGCGCCGATGGTTCTCATCACCCTGCTGGCTTGTGCGTGGATCGCGAAGTCCAGTGGAACCTATGTTGGGCTCGGACTATTCTTCGTCATCGCTGCACTGGAATGGTTCCTGCGGATCAACGCGCGATCACGTCCAGACCAGCGCGGGATCGTCGGGGAGCTGGCCTTGGTGGTCGGGCTGGTCATCGCCGTTTCACTGGTCCTGATCGTACGTCCTGACACGCTCTCACCGGTCTATGACATCATCGATCGCATGGTACTGCAAAAGGGCGCCTCGGACTCGTTCAACCAACGTGGCATGTGGCGTGCCGTCGCCGCAGCCAGCCTGATCGACACGCATGGTCTTGGCGTGGGCCTGGGCGCCGCGCGGACTTCCAGCAGTATGGTGGCCGTGTTCAGCAGCACCGGCCTTTTAGGGGGCATGCTCTATTACGCCTTCGTCATCCAGAGCCTGGCTCGCGGAACACGCGCGTTAACGCAAGAAGCACGCCTGCTCCTGTCCGGCTTTCGCTTTTCGTTTTTTCCCGGCTTCGTAGTCGCGCTGATGGTGGGCGATGCCGACTTCGGCGGAATGCTGGCGTTCGGCTTCGGGTTGGTAGCGGCGCTTTCACACTCAGCCGCCTCCCCACGAAACCCGAACCTGCAGCGCATGCTGCAACAGTCAGTCCAATAAGCACAAAAACAAGTAAATTTAAAAATGTTAATATGAAAATATTTGAATTTTAATATAAAATATAATAAAAACAAATTTACATAAAAGATAATACTGAAATGAATTAAAAATTCATAAAGACAACTAACAGCACCATCATTTACGATTGCTAAAAATGAAAGAAAGCCCCACAGCCAGACATTGAGCCATGCCTCGTACCAAAACCTGTGGAATCTGACTCACCGAGGGTATCGGGCTTGGCCGTGACGTGATTCATCATCGCAAACGGTTGGAGCTTTGCGATGGCCGCGGCAATCAGACTTCGAGATGATTTCAGCCCAGGACAGGTACGGGCCTTTGCTCGCCGGGCCAAGGATGCAGACCAAATCCGCCGCCTGCTCGCGATTGCGACGATCTTGGACGGAGGAAGCCGAAGCGAGGCACCCAAGGTCGGCGGTGTCACGCTGCAGATTGTCAGGGATTGGGTGCTGCGCTTCAACGCGCATGGCCCTGATGGTCTGGAAACCCGCAAGGCGCCAGGGCCGGATACTATCCTCGACGACTGCCATCGACGCGCGCTGGCCGAAACCATCGAAGCAGGCCCTATTCCTGCTGTTCATGGTGTGGTGGTTCGCTGGCGGATCAGCGACCTCGTCCAATGGCTATGGCAAGAGTTCGAAATCACGCACGCCATTCGAGGCGAGCTACAGCGATCGCAAGTTTCGGTCGCGAACCTCGCGAAGCGATACGGG
>NZ_JALHLF010000067.1 GCF_022832435.1 Novosphingobium organovorum
CCCCGATGGCGAGCTGCCCCCTATCCGTTCGGGCGCGACCAGCGCGGCGCTCGCGGCGAACACGCTGAAGACGGCAAGCGCGCCGCCGCGCGCGTCGGGTTCGAGCCGGTCGCGCACGCCGACGGTTGGCGCACCTTCGGTCTCAGGCGCGGCCGCGACGCCCTCAAGCGGGACACTGGCGGCCTTGGGCGGCGCGGTTCTGGCGCCGACCTTCTCGGGCGTGCTGAGCGGAGCGGCTCCGAAACCGACAGCGGCGTCGACACCGACAGCGGCGCCGACACCGGCGCCGACACGGGCATCGACATTGGCGCCGACACCGGCACCGCCTGCAACGGCCCCGGTTTCCCCGCCGACTGCGCCCGTGCGCGAACCGGCGCAGGAAAGCCTGGCGCAGGCTTTCGCCGATCTCGGCCGTCCGACCAGCGTGACCGCCGCTTCGGGCGCGGTCGACCTGCGCACGATCAAGCCGGCGCGGCCTGCTCCGCCGCCCCCGCCGCCCAAGCCCAAGCCGCCCGCGCATCCCAGCCGGATCTGGGTGCAGATCGGCGTCGGGCGTGACGACGCGGCGATCGCGTTCGACTGGCGGCGCTATGTCCGGCTCTACCCCGCGCTGTTCAAGGGGCGCGAGCCGCACGTCTCGCAGATGGGGCGCACCAACCGCATTCTCGTCGGGCCGTTCGACAGCAAGCGCGCGGCGGGCGATTTCCTCGACGATTTCACCCGCGCGGGGAACGGCGGCGCGCTGGTCTGGACCAGCCCGGCGGGACAGGTGGTCGATACGCTCGACACCGGCAAGTAGAGGCGGCGCGTTCAGGCCCGGCCGCCGGGCGCGCTGGCCGCGCGCGCCGGGAAGCGGCCGGGGCGTTGCGCTGTCGTCCAGTGTGTCTCATAACGCGGGCCGGGAGGGGCGGTTGAGGCGCGGTTGAGGCGCGGTTGAGCCGGGGCGTTGCCCCCACGCGTTGCGCCGAGTTCGGTATTTTGCGTTAACCTTATGAATTATAGATAAAATGTGCCGCGAGGCGGTTCTTTCGCTGCGATCTTATCCACACCCTGTAAACAGCCTTATCGGGTTTTGCGCAGCTCATCGGGGCCGGTGGATTGTGTTGCATGGGCAAGGCAAAGCATCCCTATGCGCGAACACGCGGAAGAGGGTCTGCTTAGTCCATATGAGAATTGTGCGCGAGGATATCGGCAACGATGACGGAACGGCTCCGGTGGAGATGCTCGCTTCGCTGTTCGAGGCGCGCGAGTGGCCGTTCGCGCACGCCAGCGACGAGGAGATCTCGGCGGAGCTGAAGGGCGCCTGGACGACCTACCAGTTCCAGGCGATCTGGCGCCGCGAGGATCGCGTGCTCCAGCTTTTGTGCCTGCCCGAACTGCGCATTCCCGAGGAAAAGCGCGCCCATGTCTACGAAGCGCTCGCGCTCATCAACGAGCAGCTGTGGGTGGGCCATTTCGATCTGTGGTCGAACGGATCGGTGGTGCTCTACCGCCATGGCCTGATGCTCGGCGAGGATGGACTGCTGCGCCCGGGCCAGGCGCAGATGGTGGTCGAGGCCGCGATCGAGGAGTGCGACCGCTTCTACCCGGTGTTCCAGTTCATCCTGTGGGGCGACAAGACCCCGGCCGAGGCGCTCGCCGCGGCGATGGTCGACGCGCTCGGCGAAGCCTGACGCGCGCGGCGAAGCCTGACGCGCGCGGCGATCGGGCGCTCTGCGGCCGTCCGACACGGACCTTGCCCTCGCGTCCGGCGCTTCCTAAGTGGCCGGGCACGCGCTTTTCCTTTCCAGGCAACGGGACCAGACCACCATGGCACGCTTTTCTTCCATCCTCATCTTCGGCTGCGGGAACATGGCGGGCGCCATGCTCGAGGGCTGGCTGGCGGGGGGCGTTCCGGCCTCGACCTTCACGGTCTACAACCGCACCCCCAAGCCGGTGCCCGAGGGCGTCGAGCAGGTCAACGCGGTGCCGCAGGGGCGTGTCTTCGATGCGGTGATGATCGGCGTGAAGCCGCAGGTGCTGGGCAGCGTGGTCGACCAGATCGAGCCGCTGGCGGGACCTGAAACGACCGTTTTCTCGATCCTGGCGGGCAACGAGCTGGCCAGCCTTGCCGCGCAGTTCCCGCGCGCGGGGGCAATCCTGCGGATCATGCCCAACCTCGCCTGCGCGCTCGGCAAGTCGCCGATCGCGCTTGGCGCGCAGGGGCTGGGCGCGGCGGATCTGGAGGCCGTCACGACGCTGATGGCGCCGCTCGGCACGCCCGAATGGATGGAGAGCGAGGACCAGTTCCACGCCGTCACCGCGCTCGCGGGAAGCGGCCCGGCTTATGTCTACCGCTTCATCGACGCGCTGGCGACGGGCGCGGCCGAGCTGGGTATCGAGCCCGCCAAGGCGCAGCGTCTGGCGACCGCGATGGTCGAGGGCGCGGCCGCGCTGGCGAGCGCCTCGCCGCTCAGCGCCGGGCAGCTCGCCGACAAGGTGGCGAGTCCGGGCGGCACGACGCGCGCGGGGATGAACGTGCTCGACGCCGACGGGGCGATCAACGCGCTGATGCTCGCCACGCTGACCGCCGCGCGCAACCGCAGCGAGGAAATGGCGCAGGAAGCCCGCAGCAAGGGGTGAACGGAACCGGGCCGGGGCATCCGCAAACACTCGTAGCCGGTGCGCGGACACACTATGTTACACTTGGGCGTTTCCGGTTTTCCTTGAATCTTGCCTTCCGTCGTCCGATATTGGCGGGGTATGGGAAGCGGCATCATGCGCGTTTCCCCCCAATGGGAGTTAAACATGGCAAATTGGAACGACCCCCAGCCCCGTCAGGGCTTCGGTGCGTCTCCGATTGATGGACGCACCGCGGGCGGCGTCGCGTATGACGCGGGCCTGCGCAAGTACATGCTGTCGATCTACAACTACATGGCCTCGGGCGTGCTGCTGACCGGCGTGGTCGCGATGCTGTTCGCCTCCTCGGGCTTTGCCGTGCAGGTGCTGATGAGCCCGCTGCGCTGGGTGCTGATGCTCGCGCCCTTCGGCTTCATCCTGGCGCTCAACTTCGGTCTCAACAAGATGCAGACCTCGACCGTGAGGATGCTCTACTGGGGCTTCGCCGTGGTCTTCGGCCTGTCGCTCTCGTCGGTCTTCCTGGTCTATACCGGGCAGTCGATCGCGACGACGTTCTTCGCCACGGCGGCGGCGTTTGCGGGGCTGAGCCTCTTTGGCTACACCACCAAGAAGGACCTGTCGGGCTTCGGCACGTTCCTCATCATGGGTCTGGTGGGCATTCTGGTCGCCTCGCTGATCAACCTGTTCCTGCACTCGAGCGCGCTGCAGATGGCGATCTCGATCCTGGGCGTGCTGCTCTTCGCAGGCCTCACCGCCTACGACACGCAGAAGCTCAAGGTGCAGTACCAGTACCTCGCCGGGACCGAGTTTCTGGGCAAGGCGGTGGTAATGGGCGCGCTCACGCTCTACCTCGACTTCATCAACATGTTCCTGTTCCTGCTCAACTTCCTGGGCGATCGTCGCTGATCGCCTGATGCAGGCGGGCAGGGTTTGCCAGGGGGGACCGCCCGGTCAGCCCCGGTAAATCCAGGTTCCATACAATGCCCGGTGCGTTTCGTCGCGCCGGGCATTTTCATTGCGCGAAACAGCGGTTATCAGGGCGTCAACGACGTTTATCTTGGCTTAGGAAGTGACGCAGGTGGATAGCAGGTTTTCATGGGTACGGCGCTCGCTCGGCGGCGCGGTGCTGGTCGGTGTCGCGCTGCTTTCGGCCTGCGGACCCACGCCGCCCCCCGCGCCCACGCGGGTGACGCCGCCGCCGCCGGTCATCGTCATTCCGCCCAAGCCGGTCCCGCCCGAAGGCGCGCCCGCCGATCTCAAGACCCCGCCGATCGCGGCCGATGGCCAGCGCCACACAGTGAACTACGGCATCTCCACCCCGCAGGCGGTGTGGAACCTGCGTTCGGCCTACAACGTGGCCGCGCTCAACTGCCCGGAGGCGAAGTACGCCCCGATCACCGAGGGCTACAAGCGCTTCCTCACCGTCTACGCCAAGCAGCTGGCCGCGGCGAGCAAGGAAATCGACCGCAGCTTCGCCTACGGCCACTCGCGCATCGAGGCGATCCGCGCGCGTGAGACCTACCAGACGCAGGTCTACAACTACTTCTCGCTGCCCCCGGTCGACAGCGCCTTCTGCGAAACCGCGATGGAAGTGACGAGCGACCTGCAGGCGATCACGCCCGACCAGTTCGACGCCTGGTCCTACGTCGGCCTCGCCAAGATGGAGAAGCCGTTCAAGGACTTCTTCGACGCTTTCGAAAAGTACCGCGCGGACCTTGCGGCGTGGGAAGCGCAGTACGGCGGCGGGCTGCTGACCGTGCGCCCCGACTTCGAGCAGCAGGCCGAACGCGCGCGCCAGCAGTTCGGTGACACCGCGGCCCCCGCGCCCGCTTCGGCGCCCACCGACGCGCCGGTCGGCGATCCCTCGCAGCGCTGATTGCCGGCATGGAGAATGCGTGGGGGGGACGGGGTGCTGCCCCTTGCCCCTCGCTCGCCCAGGGCGGTGGCGCGCGGTGGCGCGCGGCGGCTCGCGACGCTCTGGCGAGGGGCGTAACGCGTTCGAATGGCCGCCTTTTGCCGGTGGAGTGGGGGCGGTGGCGCTGTTGGCGGCGCGCTTTTTCGCTTTTTGCAGGTCCAGGCGCAATTTGGGGCTTTTCACGCGCCGCGCTCTTCGCTAAGGGGGCGCTCCTGCCACGGAACGCTTTCGCGGCAGGACGATACTGGAACGGGGCCGTAGCTCAGCTGGGAGAGCGCGTCGTTCGCAATGACGAGGTCAGGGGTTCGATCCCCCTCGGCTCCACCAGTATCTTCTTTTTCCGCAGATTTGCTGAAAATCCCGGTAATCCGGGGCTTTCTTAACCCGTTTGCTACCCGCTGGTGTTACACACGGGGTATGCGAGACGTGGGTAAGCCAACAGGACTGGTGAAGCGTAAGGGCAGTGCCAACTGGTATTTCCGTAAGCGGTGTCCGAAACATTTGAAGACTGCCGGGGTCAGGGATCAGGTTTGGATCAGCCTTGAGACCGCTTGCTACGAGACAGCACTAACCAGAGTGGATGGTGCTCGTGAAGAGGCCTTGCGCTGCTTTGCGACCAAGCAGCGGGAAGGCTCTGCTATTTATCCGCGATCACGGCTGCCCATAAGGGTTCTGGACGACAACTGGCCAGTGCTGGCTCCGGAACAAGCTGCGCCCTTGGCGCGAGCTTTCCTGATCGCCTCGATCCGGGAAATGGATGCAGAACCTACGGCCATCCGAACGAACCGTGACGATGATCTCGCTTGGCGCGCTGAGTTGGAGACCATGCTTGCCCGGGTTACAGGGCCTGAACCCGACGATTGCATTGATGACGTTGCGGGAGTGCGATTTGCGGCTTTGCGCAAAGCCAAGCTGCGCACAGAGCCGGGATCGGAAGCGTGCAACTTGTTGCACAACTACCTGCGACGGGCGATGGCGCAATCGCTCAAGATCAGATTGGCTCGTCAAAACGGCGACTACTCAGACAAGATTACGGATCGACTTTTTGCGAACTGCTTGATTGTGGGCGATGCGGAGCAAGGTGGCGCGAGTAGGTTAGGCTGCTCCGTTGAGGCAGTTCCGCTTGGCATCGTGGAGCGACCGCTGGGGGACGTGGTGGAGCGATATCTGGCAGAGGTGCTGTCGAAGCCAACGACTGACAAGACAAAGGATCGCTATCGGGCTGAGTTGAAGCACATCGTCAGCTTCTTCGGGAGAGAGAGGCCCGTCTGGCAGATCAGAGCAGAGGAGTGCGACAAGTTTCGTGCTGCTTTCTCGCTGCTCCCCCCGAACTTTGAAGATAAGATCAAGGGGGGGAAGAGCATCGAAGCTATCATTGCAGAACGGGCTGACGAAGACCGGGTGCTGGCATGGGCCACGCTCGAAAAGTATTTGTCTCAGCTAACCCGCCTCCTCCGATGGGCGCACAAGCATGATTACGTCGCGAAGAGTTACGCGGAAAACTTGAAGCCTCTCGCCGCAAAGCCAGATGGCTCGATGGCTAAGTTGCCATTCGAGGATGAAGAGCTACAACGGATATTCTTGCGCCCGATCTACACTGGCTGCCGAGATGATCGGCGAGGTTTTGCGAAGCCGGGGCCGAACATCGTGCGTCGAGCCCGGTACTGGGCTCCTCTGATTGGCCTGTTCGCCGGGCTCCGTTGTGGTGAAATCCTGCAGCTAACCACTGCTCATTTCCGGGTCTCTCCGGAAGGCCACGATTTTATCGTGCTCACGCCGGATATGAAGCTGAAAACAGAGAACGCCGAGCGAGAGGTGCCGGTGCATCCCGTTCTGAAGGCCATCGGGCTCGTTGATTGGGTAAACCGAAGGCGAGAGCGGGGCGAACTTGCCTTGTTCCCGGAAGTGCCGTCACATTCTGCCTATGGCGATCAAAGTTCCCGGTTCTCCAAGTGGTATGAAAGCGACCTTCGTCATTTCGAGTTGGGCGAGCGTCGTGCGAAGCTGACCTTCCACTCGTTCCGGCATACCTTCAAGCGAGGACTAGATCGTGCCGACATCCGCGAAGACAAGAAGGAGGAACTGTGCGGCTGGGCGAGAGGAAAGCGGACTGGCAGAAGGTATGGCACCGGGCTGGAAGCTGACGTGCTGAAAGCCTGCGTGGATGCGGTGACCTTTGGTGTCGATCTCACTCATCTTTTTGACCACGCTGCCATGGACGACTGACATGCGTTGATCCCTGCCGCCGTTCGTCATAGACAGGCCGCGCCCAGACCCGGCCACTCGCTTAATGCGCGGGCACGGGAGGCGAGTTGGGGAACTAATGACAAAGCTGACACAAGCCGCTCTTGAAAAGCACCTCTGGGGTGCGGCGGACATTCTGCGCGGCACGGTCGATGTCGAGGACTATAAGCAGTACATCTTCGGCCTGCTTTTCTACGTCTGGCCAAACCACGGCCGGCGGCATCGCTTCAAGGCGGCGGCACGCATGGTCAGAATGGACCCAGAGGTCCGGGATTACATTCAGGGGCATAGACCTCGGACTGAAGGCGAGGCATACGGTTATGTGCGACGAGCGGCCACCTTCCATGAGATCGAGTTGTTTCCGCGCTCCGAATTACCCGCGAAAGGTGGGACCTCATGATTGGGTTGATATTCAATATGTTGCTCGCCGATGCTGACATTTCGAAATCGAAGGGGTTATCCCCCTGGATCCATGTTTCCGTCGTGCGCGTCGCTGACAGTGGATAGATGTCAGGGCGATGGGGGGGATATGAGTTTTTGTTGGTATGGTGCGTTGCGGCGCGCTAGAACATTATGAGAACAAATGGGGCGGGCTATTTCAAGGGAATGGTGTTAAATGCGGTTAAAAGTGATGGATCTATTCGCTGGGGCCGGAGGGCTCTCGGAAGGTCTGGCTGCTGAAGGCATTGAGGTCCGGCTTGCTCAAGAACTGCACCCCCAGCCTGGTCTAACTCATGCGCTCAACCACCCCGACACTTCGGTTGTTGTGGGGGACATTCGGCAACTCAACCTCAATGTTCTGAGGGACGTTTTGCAGCGAAATCATGGAGAGGATGCGGTGGACATTGTTGTCGGTGGGCCGCCTTGCCAAGGATTTAGCTCAGCGGGCAAAAAGCAGATTGATGATCCTCGAAATAACCTGTTTACGCACTTCTGCCGTGTTGTGGCCGAGTTTAGGCCCAAGGCTATTGTCTTGGAAAATGTGCCGGGCTTTAAAACCCGATACGGAGGTCAGATATATCAACAAGCGCGAAAAGCATTTTCTGCACTGGGCTACGAACTCGAAGATCGCATATTGAACGCACGCGATTATGGTGTTCCGCAAAACCGTAATCGTTTCGTGATGGTAGGTATTCAGCGCTCTCTGGGACTTCATTGGACGTGGCCCGAGCCAACGCATGGCGGGCATACTGAAGGTCTCTTTGGTTCACTTCTTAAGCCATTCGTTACAGTCGAAGATGCCATATCTGATCTTGAGTTCGTAACTCCTGGGTTTGAGGGACACAGGCCGCTCCACACTGCGCGGACTTCTTATCAACTTGATCGCCGAAGCAACTCACACCTTCTGTTTAATCATCTTGCCACGCGGCATAGGTCGAAGGCGGTTGAGATGTTTCAGCATATTCCTGAAGGGGGAACCATAAATGCGGTGCCGAACGCCCTCAGAAGCGCAAAAAGAACAATGGCAAGGTTTGATCGAAAGGGCGTCTCCAATGCAGTTCTCGCATTGCCTGATGATTTGATCCATTACGATCAAGATAGGATACCGTCGGTTCGTGAGTTGGCGCGATTGCAGTCATACGACGATGACTACGTATTCATGGGCAAACGCACTTCGGGCTTTAAAGAGCGAAGGGTGGATGTCCCGCAATATACGCAGGTAGGTAACTCGGTGCCGCCTTTGCTTGCTCGCGCAATCGGTCGTGCGCTTGTGAGAATGTTTGGAGCGGAAGGTGGAGATCAGCGGTGCTTGAAGGCTCGAAGGGAGCGCGCGTCTTGGATCCGAGGGTCATCTGCGCGTGCCGGTTATACCCTTGCAAATGAAGCAACAGTTCGTCTTTACGATTTGCAAGGGGAAATACTTCCATTGCCGTTGGATGAGCGGGCTGTCGCAGTCGGGGATGCGGAGGCGCTCGTAGAGTGGGCCGTGGGTGAGCGCGTCGGATTGAGTAAGCAATGGGCTCCTAATGCGATGGCCATTTAACGAAAACGCCCAAAAACTGCCTCAACTAGATTTGGAAAATCACTGAAATTCTTCCAGGATGGTGGTCGATATTCCTGGTTATCATCTCTGGTAGTATATTTATGTTTGAACATATAGGTGTTGTTCCGGCATTGGCCGGACTGTAGCTCTCCTTCGGGCTGAGTTGTGTCGATCTTGTAAATGTTCGCCGTTACAATCGCGTGCGTGATTGGGTGTGCCGTTTTGATTTTAATGCGCGTTCGGTTGATCGGGCAATCGTGAGTTTCCTTCACGTGCGAACAAGTTGTTTGGTGCATGTCAAGATACAGCTTCCACCTTGCTGCCTGACCTGCCCGATCGACTAGGGATGTCTTGGCCGAGAGGAACAACAGAGGAGAAGAAGGTTCAGCTATCGGCAGCCAAAATGACATGTCGATGTCTGGCTCTACCGAGAACTCTCCACCGTCCGCATCGAACCCGTAAATGGTCAACTCGTCTTTTAGATGTGATGGGGCATTTGGCCCACAGCAAACCGGTAAATCAGTAGTTTCCAGCCAGCGTATAGCCGCGTATTCGCATACGCCTTGGAAGTTGGTTCCAGCACTTCTCTTGATTGCGTTAATCGAGTTAATGCCATCTTTACCAGATGCTGCAATTTGTTCCAAGACTTCATTATATGTTCCACGTAGAACGCCTGTCAGGCTGCCCATAGCCGTATGGTATGGTTTGGAAACGCCCTCATTGATCAATGTCCCGATAATCTCGTCAAACGCGACAAGCGCAGGGCGAAGCCGTTCGCGCTTTCGCAACGCAACGAGCCGCTTTAGGCGAACAGCCTTTGCACGATCTAACGGACTAACAAAAGTTTTTGACATTATTTCCCTTTAGCTATTTCTAAAATCACAAGGGCAACGCTCAGATCGACACAATTTGTAAAGCCAATAATATTGACTGCAACGTCTTCCCCATACGCCCCTGCCCATGTGGGACTTGCCTGCCGGGCCGGGGCGGTGTTCCACACGGGTCGGTCTCCTTCCAATGAGGCACGGTTTCAGGGGGTCTATGACCCGTGTGGAACCGTTTAGATAGGCGCTTATTTACTTGATGTGCATCGGAGGTTGCTATGTCCGCCACTCCATCGAAAGGATAGCGCCTGATGCTCGCAGATTTAAAGCCACGTAGGAAAAACCTCGTCTTTGATCTCGTAGAGGAGGCCGGGTACGACACGACGGACTGGGTGGAGAGCTTCAAGCGTGCCGCAGGATATAAGGCGAACCCGAAGTACTGCTACGAGTGGGGGTACGTGCAGCCCGGAAGGCTGATCATCCTCAACCTCTGGCACTCGAACATGGTCGAAGAGCACGGACAGATCGTGCATCGTGGCACCTTCCGCGCCGACGCCGAGTTCCGTCGCCTTAATGGTGCCAAGCAGCAGTGGGTTGATCGCGCGCGGCGTCTCGATGGGGCTCTTCAAGTTGCTCTTCGTGAAAACCTTCCGGTCAGGGTGATCATCGTCGATGGTGATCGGCGCGAGAAAGAAGCCGTGGACGGGCCGTCGTCAAGAGTGCGCTGCCGGGAACTCGATCCTGAGCCCTGGACAATCACCGCCTACGATTGGGACACTGGGTCCTGCGAGCTAACGCGCGGTATTCTTGATGGGCGCTTCGTCGATCAGTTCGACTTGGAGCAAACAAGCAAGTCCGGCCCTGAGCGTCGAGAGGTGACAACCTCGTCTTTCGTTCGCGATCCAGCCGTCAGACGGCGCGTGCTTTCGCGGGCTAAAGGGAGATGCGAACTCTGCGGTGAGCAGGGCTTCAAGATGGCCAGCGGCGCGGTCTACCTTGAAACGCACCATATCGTTCCACTCGCAGACGGTGGCGACGACCATGCAATCAATGTCGTAGCGCTCTGCGCCAACGACCACCGCTGTGCACATTTTGGTGATGACCGGGAAGAGATCGCCCGAAAGCTTCATGCGGTGGCTAATGCTTTCAGCGATACTGCTTCCCGCATTGCTGTAGTGCATTGAAATCGGCTGAAGCTGGGCCAAGGTGTATCTCTTTTTTCGTCAATATTGACTGTATTTCGTGACTAACATTTTGCTTCATGTCATTGTTTTTAGGCAATAATATGAGGTTGAAATGCTTGTTGGCTATGCCCGCGTCTCCACGGCCGATCAGGTCGCCGGACTTGAAGCCCAAGAGCGCGATTTGCGTGCAACGGGTTGCACAAAGCTCCTGTCGGAGCGCGTGTCGTCGGTCGCACAGCGGGAGCAGTTGGCGACGGCGCTCGACTACGTCCGAGAAGGCGACACGCTTGTCGTAACGCGGCTTGATCGGCTGGCTAGGAGCACGGCAGACCTCCTGTCGATCATCGCTACGTTGGAAAGCAAAGGGGTGGCGTTGCGCATCCTCGACTTCGGCGGGCAAGCTGTGGATACGCAATCACCGTCAGGACGCTTGATCGTGACGATGTTCGGCGCAGTCGCCCAGTTCGAGCGTGAACTGCTCTTGCAGCGCCAGCGTGAGGGCATCGCGAAGGCGAAGGCGGACGGAAAATACCGTGGTCGGGTTCCGACTGCACAGCGCAAGGCTTCTCAGGTGCACGAACTTCGGGCTGGTGGCCTTGGCGCATCGGAGATCGCCGCACGCTTGGCCATTTCGCGTTCGAGCGTTTACCGGGTGCTTTCCGGGGTATCGTCATGAGCGGCAACGTGCCCCGGCTTTTTGCCGACATCACCGCCTTGCTCGAAGACATGCACGCCGTCGCCGTGGAGGGCCAGCGGCGGGATAACGCCCCGGACATGCAAAGCGCACTTGTCGGCCTCTTGCAGTCGAGGGTAGCCACGTTGGATGCGAGCCTAGCCAAGATTTCGCTGAAGCTGGGGGGAGGGCATGACTGAGCATCCTCGTCGGCCTTGGGAGTGCCATTACAATAACTGGAGTTGGGCTGAGCGGTGCGCAGTGACGCCGATCCAGAACGCCTTGTTCCGTTCCGGCCAGCTTGCTCGCCCCACCATATGTACGATCTGTGGCTTCAGCGACCCCGCCCGGCTCGACGGTCGCGGCTACATCTTTGCGCATCTGGAGCGGTACGACCGGCCAACCGAACTCTATCCTGCTTGCAAGCGATGTCACGCCGCGCTGCACGCGCGCTTCAGAGACCCCGAGCGGTGGCAGGTTCACCTTCGCCGGTTTTCGCGCCCAGCTTCATGGGCATTTGCGCTGACGCTTGATCCGGCATCGCAATGGCAGCCGTTTAGCTTGACCTATCCGGAAGGATTGCCGCCGCCGATGCTCCCGGACCTACAGCCGCGTCTTCTTTGAGCGGGCGGCCCAAAAGTGTCTAGTTTTCTGGTGTTTCTGGCCAATCCAGTAATTGACCGGGCGTCACGTTCAAAGCCTTGGCGATCTTCGCCACAATCTCGATTGTGGGGTTACGTGCACCCCGCTCGACATCGCTGATGTACGTCCTGTGGATACCAGCATGGTCGGCGAAAGTTTCCTGCGACATTCCCTGTGCTTTGCGAAGCGTGGCTACGTTTTTGCCAAGCCGCTTTTTAATGTCTTCCATCAGGAAGGATAAGCAATGGATGTCACTGATCAGTCCACCGACGATGAGTGACAAATCGACGTATGTCACTTATCGGTGACAAATTCTTCAGACAATTTCCCTATCGCTTGCTTAGTTGTTTTGCGGCTCGGCTGAGCCGACGGAGGAAGAGATGTCGCGTATTGTGAAGACGGAAATTCGACGGCGAGGAGCGTTCGGCAAGATCGTCAAATGGACCTTCATTCTGTTCAACTTGCTTATGCTGGTGTGGATGTTGTCCACCTGTGCCTCGGCTGGCGAGATGATGAACCAGGCGCAAAACGACGCCGAACATGTGGGGGCGGCCATTGGTGCAACTGTAGCGTCAGGCGTTCAGCTCTTCATTTGGATGGCAGGCGTTGTGGTCCTTGGCGCGATGGTGCTGTTTACCCGTGGGAAGAAGCTCATCGTTGAGGAGATCGTGCAATGAACGCCTCTGCCATGCACGGGCAACGATCTCTGTGGCCGGTGGGCGGTGTATTGTTTGGTGGCTGGCTCGTGGTCACACCGCTTCTGACCGTTCTGGTTGGACTGCCGCTGTGGGTCATGCCGGTGCTCGCGGTCGTCTTGCTGTTGTGGTCGTGCGTCCAGCCGGACACGGAGATTGTCGGCTACCCGCTATCACGATTGCGCAAGCTGCTGATCGGCCTTGTTGTGGTTGCGCTGTGGCAAGCCTCCGCCATTTCCGGAACCCTGCAATCTAAAGAACTCGAAGCGGAAGCCGAAAGGATCGTGTCCCTTGGACAAACCGATCCCAAAGGCCAGTCTGCTGCGCTTGCCAAGGCTGACGAAGAGATGCTTGCGGCCATCGGCAAGGTCGCGCCATCTCTCAAGGAAAGCGAAGTGGCGCGGCGCAATGAGGAAAAAGCAGCCGCCAACGCGCCCCGCATCGCTGAACTGCTGGGGCAGGAAAAGAAGCTCGACAAGGCTGATGTTGAAGGTCGTGCCGTCATCTGGCGGGAACTCGCCTCGCTCGCGCCCGGTGACGCCGACTATCGAGCGACACTGACGGAACTGGAAGAGAAGCTGGCTAGGATAGAGCGTGTCAGGCAAGACCCCACCAAGGGCGTCGAGATCGTGGACTTCCAATGGCAGACTGATGGCTTCGGCACGGTCATGATGCTCGACATCACCTTGCGCAACACCAGCAGCGTGGAACTGCGCGACTTCGTCATCAACTGCGAGCACAGTGGCCCGTCAGGCACGGTCATGGACCGCAACAGCCGCACTCTCTATGAAAAGCTCGCTCCGGGCGAGAAGCGCCGGTTCCGGAAAGTGAACATGGGCTTCATTCACAGTCAGGCCACATCTTCCAGTTGCAGGGTTGACGGAGCTTCTATGGGGTAGGCGGCGTGGGCATCGCGATGGCGGCCGAACAGCTTAACCTATCCAGACGGACTGCGCTTTCTAGACGCTGAGACGTTCAAGCCAGACCTCTTCAACCGCTGGCGGATCAGGAGCAACTATCTGTCAGGGTTTTGATGCTAGTCCATCGGACACGTTAACAAGCGGCATGGAGATTGGCTTTGTCAGGGCCATACGAACAACACGAAGCGCCGTCATTCAATGCTACGCAGGGGGAAAGTCCACTTCTTTGGGCGTTGCAGCAGTATCAAAGGGTCATTCGCCATTGGATGGCTGAATTAACGGCGATTGAGTTCACCGTGTTGATGCAAATACTGGATCGAACCGTGGGGTGGCAGAACCGGAGCAGAACGATTGGCCTCTCTCACTTGCTCAATGGCGGACGCCACTACGCTGGGATAGGCCATGCCGTTAAAAAGTCCTCCTTGATGAACGCGCTTCGCAGTTTGGAAGACCGTGGCATCATCGAACGTCGTCGCAGCAGCCATCATAATCAAATGAAGGAGTACCGGGTCAATCTCGACTGGATGCCATCGGGCCGCAGCGAAGAACAAGACGGATGTGGTGACGGCTGGGCACCTGACGAGGAGGGCTACGCGCCGTCGCTCTACGACCTGCAAAACCAGTCCACTTGATGGAATAACCAGTGTCAAATATAGACTGCTTATTCCATCAAGTGGACCATCTAGTCCACCAAGTGGGCACATAAGAAGGGTAGAGGGATAAGGGTAGAGCTTACAGTAGTCATTAAAGAAGTCGCCGGACAAGCCAGCTTGCCCGGCGGCTGATCTTGTTCGGCTTGAATTTTTATCCGGACAGCAGTCCGAAATGGCCGCGCGGGCCTGTCGCCGAGTGTTGAAGGCCTGTAGTGTGCTGCTAGGTGGTGCGCGGAAGGCCGCTCCAGCAGTGCTGTGGCGTATCATCTGGTTGTTGAGGGAGGGTGACATGCTGCTCTCTCGTGGCGGGTTTGAGAGGGCCGAATTTGGCGGCTGGACACTGTTCCCGGGTATCAGGTTGGCATTCGACATCCCACGCGACGGTGACGCCCATGTTGTTTGTCGTGTCGTCACTTCGGTCCCGGCGTCCAATGAAGTGAGTTGCGGGGGGTGGTTCAAGGGAAGACCCATCCGTCTCCCGGAACGATCTCCGCGACAACTGGGTGGACGGAGCAGAGTGCGTCTACATCGGGCAATCCGGTAGCCTTCAACGCCGCCTGCGCGAGATTGCCGATTTCGGGACAGGCAACGCCATAGGTCATTGGGGCGGTCGCTTGATCTGGCATCTACAAGATCAGGCCGAACTCGTTGTGGCGTGGAAGGCTACCCCAACCGAACTTCCTCAGGGCTGTTGAGAGGCACGCCGATCCAGCAGTTCAGGTCGGTTTGCGGCAAGCCGCCATTCTCGAATGAGCCGCATCTCCTTGCAAGCAAGCTTACACAAAGCCCCCCCGCCTTGGAAACCAAGGCGGGGGGGCTTTGTGTGGCGTTTTTAACCCAAAACCATTGGGCTATGCGACCTACCTAATTAGGGGAGGATATCCAAGAATATTAGGCTTTCATAGGTTGAGGCATCTTCAGAAAGTTGGAAATAGGCAGCGTCTCCCCCATCGGTTACTATGCCAGCGCACTTCAGGAACTCTCGAATGGCTTTTCCTGTTCTCAGTGTCGATGATGAGGGGATTTTAACACGGTAAAATAGCGGGGTTATTGAGTTCATGGTTGTATTCTTCCTTAAGGTTAGTGTTTAACCCACGGTGTGGGCAATCACGAACCTCTCGTGCGCGTACATTCTACCCGCCTAATTGAAATTTTTGTCTGACGCGGTTAGCCGTCAGTTGCAGTCCAATATGCAAATATGGGCATTGGCGTTACTCGAAACCGTTCCTCGCGTCCTCATTCGTGTGCGCGCCGCCAATCCTGATTTGGCTATCTGCTGGCTAATTCGCGGCGCGCACAGGTTGTTCTTGAACCGCCTGGCGGCCGAAAAGACCGAGGGTGTCATAGGCCTTTTTGAGTAGGCCCTCGACTTCTGGACGCCTTCTATCCAAAGCTTGAGTACAGGAGGTGATGATGGGAAAGCCCAATGTCTGTGATGAGGCAAAGTGCGATGCAGTGGCCCAGATTATCGAGCGAAAGTATTTTGTAGCCGAAATGCTGACAAAGGCATCGGCGGTCTAGACGCCTACGTCGTCGTGGTGCGTCAAAACATCGCGCTGCGCACTTTCTGGAGGCTGAAAAATTGTTACGCAATCTGGGCGAAGCGATTGATCAGGGGCGCTCGCCGAGTAGCAGCCAGACTGCTGAGTGGCGGGCTTGACACTGTTACACAGGGCGGTTACACACCGCCTCTCAGGCACTGGCGGAAGCATAGGGTTTCTGCGGTTCGAGAAGATCGGTCGTCGTTCCCCCTCGGCTCCACCAGTACCGCCAAATCGTGATGCTCCGGCGCTTGGCCGGATCGCTGCCCGGTCGCCTTGGCCGGGTTTTTTGTTTATGGGCAAAAGGCGCTATGTGGGGTGCTCGCAGCCCCCTCTTTGAACCCGCCGGACCTTAACCCATGCATTTTCTCGACCAGGCCAAAATCTATATCCGTTCGGGCGCTGGCGGCCCCGGTGCGGTATCGTTCCGCCGCGAGAAGTACATCGAGTACGGCGGACCCGACGGCGGCAACGGCGGCAAGGGCGGGGACATCGTGTTCGAGGCGGTGGCCGGGCTCAACACGCTCATCGACTTTCGCTACACCCAGCACTTCAAGGCCAAGCGCGGCGGCCACGGCATGGGCAAGAACCGCAACGGCGCGGCGGCCGATGATCTGGTCATCAAGGTGCCGGTGGGCACGCAGATCATCTCGGACGAGGACGGCGAGACCGTCCTGGCTGACCTTACCGAAGCGGGCCAGCGCCTCGTCATGCTCGAAGGCGGCATGGGCGGGCGTGGCAACGCCAGCTACAAGACCAGCACCAACCGCGCGCCGCGCAACCACCAGCCGGGTATCCCGGCGGAGGAAATGTGGGTCTGGCTGCGCCTGAAGCTGCTCGCCGACGTCGGGCTGGTGGGCATGCCCAACGCGGGCAAGTCGACCTTCATCAACAAGCTGTCGAACACCAAGGCCAAGGTCGGCAACTACGCCTTCACCACGCTGCGCCCGCAGCTGGGCGTGGTCTACCACAAGGGCCGCGAGTTCGTGCTGGCGGACATTCCAGGCCTGATCGCGGGCGCGGCGGACGGTGCGGGGATCGGTGACCGGTTCCTGGGCCATATCGAGCGCTGCCGCGTGCTGCTCCACCTCATCGACATTTCGGTCGAAGACCCGGTCGAGGCGATGCGCGTGGTCGAGCAGGAGCTGGAGGCCTACGCCGAGGAACTGGCCGACAAGCCGCGCCTCGTCGCGCTCAACAAGATCGATCTCGTCGACGACGAACTGGCCGCCGAATACGCGCGCGAACTGCTCAAGGCGGGCGCGCACGAGGTGTTCCCGATCTCGGGCGCGAGCGGCAAGGGGCTGCCCCGCCTGCTCGACGCGGCGATCGAGTACCTGCCCGCCGCCACCGTCACCGAACGCCCCGAAGGTGAGCGCGAGGAAGCCGACGATACGCCCTGGTCGCCGATCTGACGCGAGGCCGTGACGTGCATTTTGTGCATGTCAGGCGAATCGCCCGACGAATCGCACCATCGTAAAGGCGCGGCGGACGGCGCCTCTGGTGCGGCGGGGTGACCCGATGGGGCGTCTTTGTGCCCGTTTGTTGCAAAAAGTTCGGAAAATGCACCCCTTGAGCTACCCTTTTTTGCAATAAGGCTGACACATCCGCGCGCGCTGCGTGGGGTAGCCCTGTCAATCTCGGCCGATTTGAACGCCGGGCGGTACCGCACGGATTTGCGGCCCGTTCGACTATTTGCCAGGGGGTGCTTCATGTTTATTCCTGATCCGCGCGACGAATCGCGCAGCGTTGCCCGGTTCTGGGCCCAGTTCGGGGCCCGGTCCTGCGGCCAGTCATGGCGCGGCCTTGTCACCAGCGCGGCGCTGGCGCTGCTGCTCGCGGGGTGTGGGGGCGATGACGGCTCGTCGAGCTCGAGCAGTTCGACGACGACTTCGACGTCGACCACCTCGTCCTCGGACAGCTCGACCGATTCCAGCACGGACAGCTCGACCTCGAGCGACACCAGCGTGAGCGATTGCACCGACGACAGCGACGAGGGGGCCTACGTGACCTGCCTTGCGCAAGCCTTTTACGATTCGCTGAGCACCTCGCAGCAGTCCACCGTCCAGCTCGATCTCACGCAGTCGAACGCGGTCAATTACTGGACCAACCTTCCGGTCACCTCGAGCAACCGTAAGGGCATCAGCCTCTCCGCGCTGTCGACCAGCCAGTACACCATCGCCGAAGCGCTCATCAACGCCGCGCTCTCCTCGCAGGGGCAGACGACGATGGCGAACCTGCGCGATGCGGACGAGTACCTTGCCGAAAACGGCGGGGGGTCGAGCTACGGGGAGGACGTTTACAACATCTCCTTCCTCGGTACGCCCTCGACCACCAGCGCGTGGATCCTCGAATTCACCGGGCACCACTACACCTGGTTCTACGCGATGGATGCGTCGAACGAACCGGTCAGCCTGACCCCCAACTTCGTCGGCGTCGAGCCGGTCAGCTATACCTCGAGCGGGTCTACGGTGACCCCGATGGCCTCCGAGCACGACGCGATGCTGGCGGTGCTCTCCTCGCTCTCGACCAGCCAGCTCGCCGCGGCCAAGCTGTCGAGCTCGGTCAGCGATCTGGTGGTGGGACCGCAGGAGGACGGCAATTACCCCTCCACCCAGTCGGGTATCGCGGTCTCGGCGCTTGATTCGGACCAGCAGGCGCTCGTCAAGGCGGCGATCGCGGCTTACGCGAGCGATGCCAACGGCACGGGCCAGTACGACGCCTATGTCACCAGCACGGCGCTCAACAGCACCTACATCTCCTGGTCGAACTATTCGGACCTTTCGACCAAGGGCTCGTACATGCGCATCGACGGTCCGCGCGTGTGGATCGAATTCTCGGTCCAGTCGGGCGTGGTCTTCTCGGCCAACCACTACCACACCATCTGGCGCGACAAGACCTATGACTACGGCGGCAACTTCAGCTTCTGATGCGGTGGACCGGCGGGGCAGTGTTCCCTCCGGTCCATCTTTGGCCTCACCCTCGGGTCGCACCGGGTCGGGTCTTGGCCGTTCGGGGGAGCGGATGGGGGGAGCGGCGCAGCGGCGCCGCTCCTTCCCAAAGGCGTGGTTGCTTCACGCGCTGGTGTTCATCGGCGCGCTGTTCGCGCTGCTGGGCTCGGACGGGGTGGCCGAGGCGCACCCGATGCCCGATTCGATGGTTTCGGTGCGCGTCCACGAAGCGCGCTGGCGGCTCCATCTCGAAGTGCCGTTCGATCGCCTCGCCATGGCGCTCATCGCGACCGGGCGGATGCCCGATCCCGGCCCCGGTTTCGATCAGTACCCGGTGCCCAGCCACGCGATGATCGCCGGGTACCTTGGCGATACGGTGCACCTTACCGCACCCGACGGACGGCCCTGGCGGCTCGTCGTCAAGAGCATGACCCCGCCGCCGTTCGGCCAGCGCAACTGGACGATCGATGTCGACGCGGTGCCGCCCGTGGGCGCGAGCCGGCGTTCGGCCCGGCTCGACTACGATCTGGTCATTCGCGACGTGATCCCCGACGTCGCGATCGTGGCGATCGATCAGGACTGGCAGGGCGGGGTTCTGCCCGGCCATCCGCGCCTGCTGGGTTCGCTCTCGCAGGATCACCGCAGCCTGACCGTCTCTCCCGAGGCGGGGGACGGGCTCGGCGCGCTGGGCCAGATGGTCGCGATGGGGGCCTGGCACATTCTCGAGGGCGCCGATCACATCGCCTTTCTGCTGACCCTGCTGCTCAGCGTCACGCTCGTCGCGCAGGGGCGGCGCTGGGCGCCGCAGTGGCGCAATCGCACGGTGATCTCCAACACCTTGTGGCGGGTGAGCGCGTTTACCGCGGGGCACACCGTCTCGCTGCTGGCCACGTCGTTGGGCTGGCTGCCCGCCGCCGGGCAGGGGATCGAGGTGCTCATCGCGGTGTCGGTCGCGGTTTCGGCGGCGCACGCGCTCGTCCCGCTCTACCCGCGGCGCGAGGCGTGGATCGCGGTGTTCTTCGGGCTCGTCCACGGCATGGCCTTTGCCACCGCGATCCGCGAGCTGGATCTCACCACCACGCAGACCGTACTGGCGACGCTCGGCTTCAACGTGGGGATCGAGCTGGTCCAGCTGGGCATCGTCGCGCTTGTCCTGCCGCTGCTGTTCCTGCTGCGCGGACGCCGTTTCGAGCCGCTGGTGCGCCGCACGGTCGGTGTCGCGGCGCTGCTTGCGGCGATCTGGTGGGCGGCGGACCGCATGACCGGCTAGGGCCTGTGGGGGGCGTGGGCCGGCGCCGAACTTTTGGATCAGGCTCTAAGGGGGTTCGCTGAGCCGGGAATGGGTTACTCTGCCTGTCCGGGCGCACCGGCGCCCGGATGGAGGGTGCCCCATGCGACGTGATCCGCTTTTCTTCGACCGCCGTTTCGTGCTGTCCGGCGCGCTGGCCGCGCTGGTGATGCCGGCCAGCGGGGCGCGGGCGCAAGCCCTGGCGGCGC
>NZ_JALHLF010000068.1 GCF_022832435.1 Novosphingobium organovorum
CATAGCCCGGATCGATCGCCAGGCAGCGCTCGTAGCTCAGCGCCGCGGCGTCCAGATCCGCGCTCTCACGCTCGGCCGAGGCGCGCGCGGACCAGTAGCGCCGATCGCCCTGCGCCGCCGGTTCGATGCGCCTGAGCAATTCGGCAGCCTCGCGCGAGCGCTCGAGATGGTCGAGCGCGATGGCCAGGTTGATCGCGAATTCGACGTTCTGCGGCGCCAGCGCGTGCGCGCGGGCGAAGAGCCGCTCGGCACGCGCCATGTCCTTCAGGCGCAGCGCACTGCTTCCCGCGCTGTTGAGCAGGGCCGCATCCTGCGGCGCCAGCGCCAGCGCCTCGTCGAACCGGGCGATCGCATCGCCCGGACGCCCGGAACGCTCCGCCGCCAGGGCCAGGTCACGCAAGTGCCCGATACGCGCGGCCCCCTCGACCAGGCTCATCGGTCGCGCAGCCAGCCGGTGATCGCCAGACGGCGCGCGGGCGCGAAGGGCGGCACATAGGACACCATGTGGCGCTGCGGTACGAGCAGCAGGTTGAGCGCGTTGAAGCGCGGCCGCCAGCCCGCCACGACATCGCCCTCATCGTCGAGGAAGTTGAGATAGCCTCCCCAGTCGGGGTGCCATTCGGGCTGGGCAAAATTCATCACGTAAGCCACCCGCCAGCCCTGGCCGACATGGGCATCGGTATGCGGGCCGAGAAAATCGCCGCCGGCAAAGAGGGTCGCCTGCGCGTCCGCCTTGATCAGTTCGGGGATCGCGCAAATGTCGCGGGCCAGATCGAGGAACGGCTGATCGTTGATATGCTCGAGCAGGAGCCCTTGCGGCCCGTCGCGCCCCCAGCCCTGCAGATAGGCATCGAGCATCGGATAGCTGTTGAACCGCACCGCGTATTCGCCGCGCGCCGCCGCCGCCTCGACATCACCGGCGATGGCGCTGCGATCGGCTGGCGACAGCGCGGCGAGGTCTTGCGGGCGCAGCGTGCGGTGCCCCTTGTCGCCGGCCTGATAGGCCAGCCCCCAGGGAGTCTCGCGTTCGAGCACATGGCGCACGTTGGCCGCCGCCTCGGCGGTCAGGAAGTCGCGCACCTGAACGCGGGAATCGCGCAGGAAGGTTTCGCGCAAGGCCGCCCGATCGAGCGCCGGATTGATCTGGAACAGCGTTAAGGTCATCGTATCCAACGCGATAGCACAGCCTTTGCACCTTTCCCAAGAGGCTCGCCTGGTGCATGGATCGCCATCGCACCATTGCCCCTTCACGCCCTCCTCACACGGACATCGCCGCCCCATGCCCCTCGAACTGGCCCTCAATTCCGCCATCGACGCGCCCGCGCTCAAGGCCCGGTTTGCCCGTGATGGCCATGTCCGGATTCGCGGCTTCCTTGAAGAAGGCGGGGCGCGGGCCTTGTGGGAGGAACTGCGCGGGCGCGACGACTGGATGCAGGTGCTCAACAGCGGTGAGAAGCTGTTCGAACTCGATCGCGCGACACGGCGCGACTTCACTCCCGAGCGTACCAGCGCGCTCGACACGGCGGTCTATGCGGGCGCGCGCGGCGGGTTCCAGTTCCGCTACGAATCGCTGCGCGTGCCCGATGGCCGCAAGGCGCGTGCGGCGAGCGGCGATCCGCTGGCCCAGTTCGCCCGCTGGATGTCGCAAGACCCCGTCCGCACGCTGCTGCGCACGATTACCGGCAACGCGGCCATCGCCTTTGCCGATGCCCAGGCGACCGCCTATTCGCCCGGCGATTTCCTCACCGGACACGACGATGCGGTGGCGGGTAAGAACCGCCATGCGGCCTATGTGCTCGGCCTCAATCCGGCCTGGCGGCTCGAATGGGGCGGCCTGCTCGCGCTGCACGACGGCATCGACGAAGGACGGGTCAGCGTCCCCGCGTTCAACACGCTCGACCTCATCCGGGTGGGACAGCTCCATTCCGTCAGCGAAGTCACCCGCGCTGCGCCCAACCGGCGCTATGCCCTGACCGGATGGCTGCGCACGGGACCGCAACCAGACTGACCGCCCCTTGGCGGGCATCGCCCCGCGCCTGCTCTGCGCCCACCGCTCCCGTTGCAACCGGGTTGAGCGCGCGCGTCATCAGGTTCGCTTAAGAAATGTTGCAGCCATATCACACAATTGTAGTAATTATTTCCAGACGTTGAAAAGGGTTGTAAGGCCGCGCCCCCGGGGCAACAACACCAGCATCATGACAGCGCCCGCCGCGTCCTCCCGGACGCCCGCCGGTCGCCGTTGCCCGGACCCGGCGCGTATCTGGTCACGCTTTCGCGCCGGTCCCGAACCGAACGAAACAAGGGACAGACATCGTGAAAACGAACCTGAAGAAGGCCGCGCTGCACGGCGCGAGCGGCCTCGCGCTCGTTGCATTCCTGAATCCGGCGCTCGCCGCCGCGCAGGACAAGCCAGCCGATTCCATCACCGCCCCCACCCCCGCCAAGGACAGCGCGGACGAAAGCACGCCCGGCACGGCGATCATCGTCACCGGCTCGCGCCTTGTCACGCAGCGCGTCTCGGACCAGCCGATCACCGTCGTCAGCGGTGAAAGCCTGAGCCAGCGCGGCTACACCAACATCGGCAAGGCGTTGACCGAAATGCCTGGCTTTGGTCCTCCGGGCAACGGCGTGACCGGCTCGCAGGGCTCGTTCGGCGCGGGCCAGACCTTCGTCAATCTCTACAACCTGGGCGCACAGCGCACTCTCACCCTCATCAACGGCAACCGCTTCGTCAGCGCGGGCAGTTCGTCGATCTTCGGCGCGGTGCAAGGCTCGCCCGTGGACCTGGGCCAGATCGCGCCCGACCTGGTCGAGCGGATCGACGTGGTTTCGGTCGGCGGTGCGCCGATCTACGGCTCGGACGCCATCGCAGGGACCGTCAACGTCATCCTGAAAAAGGATTACGAAGGCCTCTCGGTGACCGGTTCCTCCGGGATCTCGCAGCACGGCGATGCGGCCGACTACAACGTCTCGATGCTGGCCGGGCACAACTTCGCCGACGGGCGCGGCAACATCACCCTCAACGTCTACTACGATCACCAGAACGGCCTGACCACCGCCGACCGCAAGGCCACCGGCGGCAGCAAGACCTTCAACGGCGTGGCGACCTCGGGCGACTACACTTACGCGCGCTACACCGGGGGCCTGCACTACCCGATCTTCACCAACACCGGCATGCCGCTGGCCTATGACACCGTGCCGGTCTACGCCGGTTCGAACTACGCCGGTATCGCCAACGCCGCGGGCCAGACGCTTTACTTCAACAAGGCTGGCCAGCTCACGACCTTCAACAACGGCACCCCGCTGGGCAACGGGATCACCGAAGCGGGCGGCGACGGTTTTGCGATCAGTGACTACGGCAACCTGCTGACCAACAGCCAGCGCATCCAGGGCACGCTGCTGGCGCACTACGACCTGACCGATCACATGCGCTTCCACGGCGAGTTCTGGCTGGGCCGCAACCAGGCCTCGAACCTCGCCGACCAGCCGTTCTACAACACCGCGCTGTTCGCCGATGCAGGCGACACCAATGGCAACCTGATCCTTTCGACCAGCAACCCGTTCCTGTCGGCTGCCGATCAGGCGACGATCAAGGCCTATCTCGCCAACGAAGGCCTCTCGACCGACACGTTCATGCTCGCGCGGGCGAACACCGACCTGTCGACCGGCTCGTTCAAGACGACGACGACGCTGTGGCGTATCGTCGGCGGGCTCGATGGCGACTTCGCGCTGGGCGATCATGACTTCACCTGGGAAGCCACGGTCAACTACGGGCACATCAGCTCGAACACCAAAACGCGCGAGATCGTTACCCAGAACTACTACAACGCGCTCGACGCGGTGCTCGATTCGAGCGGCAGCATCGTGTGCAATCCGGGCTACACCAACGCCACGATCGCCACCCTTTCGAGCACCTGCGCCCCGCTCAACGTCTTTGGCTACGGCAACGCCAGCAAGGCCGCGCTCGACTACATCACCGCGCTCGCGCGGACCCAGCAGACCAACACCCAGCTCGACATCGTGGCTGACGTGAAGGGCGATGTCGTCACCCTGCCCGCGGGCAAGGTGCAGTTCGTGCTCGGCTACGAACACCGCCGCGAAAGCCAGTCGTTCGATCCCGGCGCGTTCTACCGGGGCGAGCTGCAGGATGACGGCAGCTACGTCCAGTACGGCAATTCGATCCCGATCACCCCGGTTTCGGGCGCCTACCACACCGACGAGGCGTTCGGCGAGCTGAGCATCCCGCTGGTCTCGCCCGACATGGGCGTGCCGCTGGTCTACTCGCTCGACCTCAACGGCGCGGCGCGCTACACCAGGAACAGCCTGACCGGCGGCAACTGGTCCTACACCGCGGGCGGCAGCTACGCCCCGGTCCAGGGCGTGACCTTGCGTGGCAACTACACCCACTCGTTCCGCGCGCCTTCGGTCACCGAACTGTTCGCACCGATCGGCTCGACGTACGAAACCGCCGACGACCCGTGCGACGCGCGCTTCATCGCAAGCGGCCCCAACCCGTCGACCCGCGCCGCCAACTGCGCCGCGGCGGGCCTGCCTTCGGATTTCCAGTCGAACATCGTCGATTACACCGCCAAGGGCACGACCGGCGGCAACCCGGACCTGGAAAACGAGTACGCCAAGAGCTGGACCGCCGGTATCGCGCTGGCCCCGGCCTTCATTCCCGGCCTGCAGATCACCAGCGACTATGTCAGCATCAACATCTCCAACGAGATCACCCAGCCGGGCATGACCTCGCTGATGAACGCGTGCTACGATGCCTCCGACTACCCCAACAACGCCGCGTGTGACACCTTCACGCGCGACGACGACGGGCAGGTCACCGATTTCCAGGACAACTACTTCAACATCGCGATCGAGAAGTTCCGCGGCGTCCAGAGCCGGATCGACTATACGCTCGGGCTCGACCGCCTCGGCCTTCCCGAATCCGCTGGCGCGCTCCAGCTGACCGCCAACTGGCTGCACACCACCAAGCACTACAACAAGGTGGGCACGGGCGATCAGACGCTCCTGCTCAACTACTACTACGAACCCAAGGATTCGGTGCAGGGTTCGCTCGACTGGGCGACCAAGTCGTTCGACTGGCTCTGGCAGGTGACCTATTACGGGCCCTCGAAGATCAACCCGAACGCCGCTTCGACGACCTACGAATACAGCCGCATGAGCCCGTACTGGATGGTCAACACCTCGATCGGCATCACCGCCAACGAGCACTTCGACCTGCGCCTCAACGTCGACAACGTGTTCAACCTGGGCATCCCCTTCCCGAACACGACCTACTCGGCCAGCAAGTACTACGACGCGCTGATGGGGCGCTATTTCCGCCTCACCGCCAAGGTCAACTTCTGATCCGGCTTTCCCCGATCCGCCGGGGCCGGCCAGTCCGGTTCCGGCGGACACCAAAAACAAAGGGCCTCGGGAGCGATCCCGAGGCCCTTCGTTCGTCCCGCACCGGAGGCAATTCTTTCCCGTGCCGGAGGCCATTCTTTTCCCGTGCCGGAGGCAGGCGCGCGAGAAAGCGACCGATGCAAAGCGCTTATTCGACGTGCATCGTCAGCGCCCCGTCGCCATCGTCGATCGCGAGGTGCGAACCGTCGGGAATTTCGCCCGCCAGCAGTTTTTCGGCGAGCGGGTCCTGCAGGTACTTCTGCACCGCGCGCTTCAATGGCCTTGCGCCGTAGACCGGATCGTAGCCCACCCGGCCCAGCCAGGCCTTGGCGGCGTCGGTCAGGTCGAGCACGATCTTGCGATCCTTCAGCAGCTTCTGCACGCGCGCCACCTGGATCTCGACGATCGGGCCCATGTGGTCCTGGCCCAGACGGTGGAACAGGATGATCTCGTCCAGACGGTTGAGGAACTCAGGCCGGAAATGCCCGCGCACCACTTCCATAACCTGCGGCTCGACCGTCTCGACATCCTTGCCGTCCTCGATCTGCGTCAGGAACTGGCTGCCCAGGTTGCTGGTCAGGATGATGAGCGTGTTGGTGAAGTCCACCTGACGCCCCTGCCCATCGGTCAGCCGCCCGTCGTCGAGCACCTGAAGGAGGACGTTGAACACGTCGGGATGCGCCTTCTCGACCTCGTCGAACAGCACGACCTGATAGGGCCGGCGCCGCACGGCTTCGGTCAGCACGCCGCCTTCCTCGTAGCCGACATAGCCCGGAGGCGCGCCGATCAGGCGGGCGACCGCGTGCTTCTCCATGAACTCGCTCATGTCGATGCGCACCATCGCGCTGTCATCGTCGAACAGGAATTCGGCGAGCGCCTTGGTCAGCTCGGTCTTGCCCACACCCGTCGGGCCCAGGAACAGGAAGCTGCCAAGCGGGCGGTTGGGGTCTTGCAGACCGGCGCGCGCGCGGCGCACGGCCTTGGACACCGCAGCCACCGCCTGGCGCTGGCCGATCACCCGCTTGCCGATGACCTCCTCCATCTTGAGCAGCTTCTCGCGCTCGCCGGCCAGCATCTTGTCGACCGGAACCCCGGTCCACTTGCTCACCACGCCCGCGATGTCGTCCTCGGTCACTTCCTCGCGCAGCAGCGCGTTGGCGGACTGTTCGTGCGCGTCGGCCAGCTGCTTTTCCAGGCTCGGGATCGTGCCGTAGGACAGCTCGCCCGCACGGGCCAGATCGCCCGAACGCTGCGCCTGTTCCAGATCGGTGCGCGCCTTGTCGAGCTGCTCCTTGATCTTGCCTTCGGCGGCGATCTTGTCGCGCTCGTTCTGCCAGCGGGTGGTCAGCTCGCTCGACTGCTGCTCGAGATTGGCCAGTTCGTCGCGCAGATGGACGAGCCGGTCCTTCGAAGCCTCGTCGCTCTCCTTGCCCAGCGAGAGTTCCTCGATCTTGAGCTGGATGATGCGCCGGTCGAGCTTTTCGATCTCCTCGGGCTTGCTTTCCACTTCCATGCGGATGCGGCTGGCGGCCTCGTCCATCAGGTCGATCGCCTTGTCGGGCAGGAAGCGGTTGGTGATGTAGCGGTTGGACAGCGTCGCGGCGGCCACCAGCGCGGCATCGGTGATGCGCACGCCGTGGTGCAGCTCGTACTTCTCCTTGATCCCGCGCAGGATCGAGATGGTATCCTCGACCGTCGGCTCACCCACGAAGACCGGCTGGAAACGGCGCTGGAGCGCAGCGTCCTTCTCGACGTACTTCTGGTATTCGTCGAGCGTGGTCGCGCCGATGCAGTGCAGCTCGCCGCGCGCCAGCGCCGGCTTCAAGAGGTTGCCCGCGTCCATCGAACCTTCGGACGCGCCCGCGCCGATCAGCGTGTGCATCTCGTCGATGAACAGGATGATCTGCCCTTCGGCGCCCTTCACTTCGTCGAGCACGGCCTTGAGGCGCTCCTCGAACTCGCCGCGGTACTTCGCGCCCGCGATCAGCGCGCCCATGTCGAGCGCCATCAAGGTGCGATCCTTGAGACTGTCGGGCACGTCGCCGTTGGCGATGCGCAGCGCGAGCCCTTCGGCGATGGCGGTCTTGCCAACGCCGGGATCGCCGATCAGCACCGGATTGTTCTTGGTCCGGCGCGCCAGGATCTGCACGGTGCGGCGGATTTCCTCGTCGCGCCCGATCACCGGGTCGAGCTTGCCGTCCCGCGCCGCCTGGGTCAGGTCGCGCGCGTACTTCTTCATCGCATCATAGGCGTTTTCGGCCGAGGCGTTGTCCGCCGTGCGCCCGCCGCGCAGTTCGGTGATCGCGGCTTCGAGCGCCTGCGCGGTGAGGTTGGCCGAAGCCAGCGCCTTGCCCGCCGTCGTGGTCGAGGCGAGCACCAGCGCGAGCAGCATGCGCTCGACCGTGACGTAGCTGTCGCCCGACTTGGTGGCGAGCTGCTCGGCCTGATCGAGCACGCGTACGGCATCGTTGTCGAGCCCCGGCGTCGCCTGCGCGCCCGAGCCCGACACCGCAGCGACCTTCGACAAGGCGGCATCGATCGCCTGCTCGGCGATCCTGGGATTGCCCCCGGCGCGCTGGATCAGCCCCGAGGCCATGCCTTCGTTGTCCTCGAGCAGGGCCTTGGCGATATGCTCGGGACTGATGCGCTGGTGGTTGTTGCGGATCGCGACGGTCTGGGCAGCCTGGAGGAAACCCTTCGCGCGGTCGGTGAACTTTTCGAGATTCATGGTCTGTCTTGCCTCCTGACCTCTCGAATGTAGTGTTGCATTTTTACAACACAAGAGGTCTCACCCCGGATTTTTTCGCTCCTTATCTGGGGCCTTGGCGCGGCAAATCAATTGTTCGAAATCAAGCTTTTTCAGCTTTGCGAAGCGGCCTGCGCCTCGTGCGCCGTCGCGCGCGGTTCGGTCAGGGCAAAGGCAAGCGCCAGCGCGGGCAGCGCGGCGGCGATGCCCATCGTCGCGAAGAAGCCGTACGAATGGTAGACCGCCGTGGCCAGCGCCGCCCCACCCCCGCCCAGCACGAACATCACCGTCATGTAGGCGCTGTTGAGCCGCCCCGGTGTCGCCCCCTTGAGCGAATAGATCACCTTCTGGCCCAGCACCTGGCTGCACTGCGTGGCGACGTCGAGGAAGAACGCGCCGAGCACCAGCAGCGCGATCGAACCCACACTGCCGCCCCAGCCGGTCAGCAGCGCCATCGCGCAGCCCAGCGCCAACGCCAGCCGCGTGCCCAGCCGGGCGTGGCCGCGATCGCCCGCCTTGCCCGCATAGGGCGCGACCAGTGCGCCGCCCGCGCCGGCCAGCGCGAACAGCGCGACATGCATCTGGCTCAGCCCCATGGCGCTCGCCAGCATCAGCGGCGTCGCGGTCCACAAGATGTTGAACGAGGCGAACATCAGCCCCTGGTAGATCGCCCGGCGGCGCAGCATCGGGCGCGTCACCAGCAGCTTTGCGGTCGAGCCGATCAGCGCGGCGTAGGCGCGCGGCTCATGCGGCGAACGGGCGGGCAGCATCCGCCAGGCCAGTCCCGCCAGCGTGAGCATGAGCACCGCGGACAGTGCGAAGATCGTGCGCCAGCCCGCCAGATCCGCAAGGAAACTCGCCGCTGGTCTTGCCAGCAGGATCCCCCCGAGCAGCCCCGACATGACCTTGCCGATCGCCGCCCCGCGCCGGTCTTCCGCGCACAGCCCCGCGACATAAGGCACCACCACCTGCGCTCCGGCGGAAAGCACGCCGAGCACGCCGATCCCGGCCAGGAACATCGGCGCGCTGCGCGCCAGTGCCACCACCACGAGCGCGGCGCAGGCGCCCAGCAGGCAGGTAATGATGAGCGGCCGGTTGGCGACCTTGTCCGCCAGCGGCACCATGAGCATCAGCCCAAGGCCATAGCCCAGCTGGGTCAGCGTCACGATCAGTCCGCTCACCGTGTCCGACAGGCCGACTTGCGGCGCGATTTCGCCGATCAGGGTCTGCGCGTAGTAGATGTTCGCCGCCATCGCCCCGCACATCGCGGCGCACAGCACGATCACCGCGCCCGAAAGCGCGCCCTCCCCGGCCGGGGAGGGATGGTGGGATGGGCTTGCACGATCAGCCGATTGCGACACGAATATCTCCGAAAACCACACGTTTGGGCGATGCCCCCTCCTAGTGGGCGAAGGCTCGCCAAGACAAGAGCGTGCAGCCCCGGAGGGTTCCCGCCCCGCCCCTCGTTCGCTGCGGTTCCCGAGGAAAGATCATCTTGCCAATCGCTTGCACAATCCGCGCGGACCACCCGCCAGCCCCTTGGGCCGTGCCGGTACGCGCGGCCATTTCGATTGCGCGCCGCCCCAAGCCTGCTAGCCTCGGCGCCATGCGTATCGGAACTTGTTCGAGCCTCGCCGCTCTTGCCACCGCCCTTCTGTTGACCACCACGGCCCCGGCCCTCGCCAGGGCCGACGATGCGGCCCTGAAGAGCCCGGCGCAAGGGGCTGCGCCCGCACCGGCGAGCCCGGAGCAACTCGTCGCCAAGGTCGACATTCCCTATGAGACCTTCCAGCTCGCCAACGGGCTGACCACCATCGTCCACACCGATCGCAAGGCGCCGATCGTGGGCGTGACGCTCTACTACAAGGTCGGATCGAAGAACGAACCGCGCGGCCACACCGGCTTTGCCCATCTCTACGAGCACCTGTTCTTCTCGGGCTCGGCCAACGTGCCCAACTTCGACATCCCGCTCGAGGCGGCGGGCTCCACGCCGAGCAACGGCTCGACCTGGTTCGACCGCACCAACTACGTCGAGACCGTGCCGACCGGCGCGCTCGACCTTGCGCTCTTCGTCGAGAGCGATCGCATGGGCTACCTGCTCCCGGCCGTCACCCAGGACCGGCTCGACCAGCAGCGCGGCGTCGTCCAGAACGAAAAGCGCCAGGGCGACAACCAGCCCTACGGGTTGACCGAATACGCGCTCAACGACGGGCTGCTCCCCGTCGGCCACCCTTATCGCCACACAACCATCGGCTCGATGGCCGATCTCGACGCGGCGACACTCACCGACGTGCGCCAGTGGTTCACCGATCACTACGGCCCCAACAACGTGGTGCTCGTGCTCTCGGGCGACATCGATGCCACCACCGCGCGCGCCAAGGTGGAAAAGTGGTTCGGCCAGATCCCGCGCGGCCCCGCAATCGCGCCGGTCACGGCGGGCCCGGTGACGCTCGCCAAGCCCGTCTCGCGCGACATGACCGACCAGGTACCGATGCTGCGCCTGACCCGCGCCTGGACCGGCCCCGGCCTCAACGATCCCGATACCGCCGCGCTCGAAATCGGCATGCACGTGCTGGGCGGGCTGGCCAGTTCGCGGCTCGACAACGCGCTCGTGCGCGGACAGCAGCTCGCGGTCGGCGTGACCGCATCGGACGAGCCTTACGAGCAGCTCAGCATGCTCTCGATGGCCATGATGGTGAAGCCGGGTGTCGATCGCACCAAGGCCGAAACCGCGTTCGACGGCGTGCTCACCCGATACCTCAAGGAAGGGCCGAGCGCGGACGAACTGCAACGCGCGGTCGTCTCCACCCTGTCGCGCGAGATCGGCGCACTCGAACGCGTCGGCGGCTTTGCCGGCAAGGGCGCGACGCTCGCCGAAGGCATGGTCTATTCGAACGATCCCGCGCACTACAAGAAGCGGCTCGAGGAAATGGCCGCACTGACGCCCGAAAAGGTGCGCACGGTGATGAACAAATGGCTCTCGCGCCCGGTGTTCAAGCTCGCCGTGGTTCCCGGTGAGCGCACCGAGGATGGCGGCAGCATGGGCGGCTGGGGCGACGAGGCCAGCCACCCCGCCCCCGCGCCCGATCCCAAGGCGCCCGCTCCGGCGCTGGCGCCTGCCCCCAAGCGCGCCGAGCCCGCACTCGCCCCGATCGGTGCGCTCCAGTTCCCCACGATCGAACACGCGCGCCTCTCGAACGGGGTCGAAGTCACGCTGGCGCGGCGCACGGCCGTCCCCAAGCTGCAGCTGGCGATTGATTTCGACGCAGGCACATCGGCCGATACGCTCGACACGCCGGGCACGCAGGCGCTCATGCTCGACATGCTCGACGAAGGCACCACCACCCGCAACGCGACCCAGATCGCCGAAGCGCAGGAACGGCTGGGCGCCGAGATCGAGACCGGCGCGCGCACCGACACCAGCAGCGTGACGCTCGTCGCGCTCAGCGACAACCTTGCCCCCTCGCTCGCGCTCATGGCCGACGTCCTGCTCCACCCGGCCTTCGCGCCGGGCGAGGTCGCCCGCGTCAAGGCTTCGCGCCAAGCCCAGCTCGCCCAGGCGCTCAGCTCGCCCAATTCGCTCGCCCAGCGCACGCTCACCACCGCGCTCTTCGGCACCCACCCTTACGCCCAGCCTTCGGACGGGCTCGGCAACGCCGCCGCGCTCGCCGCGCTCACCCCGGCCGATCTCAAGGCCGCGCACGACAAGTGGCTGCGCCCGGACCTTGCGCGCATCACGGTGGTCGGCGACGTCAGCATGGAACAGCTCAAGCCCATGCTCGAAAAAGCCTTCGCAGGCTGGACAAATCCGGCCAGTCCCGCCCCGGTCAAGCACCTCGACGCGCCGACCCCGGCGGCTGCGGCGCGCATCCTGCTGGTCGACCGGCCCAATTCGCCGCAGTCGGTCATCATGGCCGGTCGCGTGCTGCCGATGGACGGCACCGCGCAGGGCAACGAGGCGCTCGACCTTGCCAACGACGTGCTGGGCGGCGGCTTCCTCTCGCGCCTCAACGCCGACATTCGCGAGGACAAGGGCTGGAGCTACGGGGTCTATTCGGGCGTAACCGAAAACGAGGGCCCGCGCGCCCTCATCGTGCGCGCGCCGGTCCAGGCGGACCGCACCGGCGATTCGATCAAGGCAATCCTGGCCGACATGGCCGCGCTTCCCGCCAGCAAGCCGGTCAGCGCCGAGGAACTCCAGCGCGTGACCGAAGGCGCCATCCGGGGCCTGCCCAACCAGTTCGAAACCAACGCCGCGCTCGAAGGCGCGATCGCCAGGAACGCCCGCCTCAAGCGCCCTGAAAACTATTACGAAACCCTCGCCAGCACCTATCGCGGCATCGATGCCCGGACGATCGGCGCGGCGGCCCGCACTTACCTGCAACCCGGTGGGCTGACCTTCGTCGTCGTCGGGGACCGCAAGGTTGTCGAAGCGCAACTCAAGGATCTCGGCCTGCCGGTCGAGGTCATGCCCGCGCCCGCCAGTGGCGGTCCGGGCGCAGACGAACAGGAGTAACAAGACATGGCGGTAGCCGGACGCTACGACTGCGTGACCAAGACCCCGATGGGGACGATGAAGGGCCTGATGACCGTGGTGCCGGGCGACGGCGACACCTTCACCGGAACGATCACCGGGGACCTGGGCTCGCTCGAACTCAGGGACGGCACCATCGCGGGCGACACCATCGCCTGGAAGATGACGATGACCAGCCCGATGAAGATCGAGCTGGACTGCAAGGCGACGATCACCGGCGATGACCTCGCCGGCAAGATCAAGGCCGGTTTCTTCGGATCGATGGATCTCTTGGGCACGCGCGCGGGATAAGGAGAGAGGTGTTCAAGGGGCTTAGAGCCCGTTTGAAAATTCGCGAAATGCGAATTTTGCGGCACCAGCCCACTCCCCCACCCGACCACCCATTGCCAGTATCCTGCGGGTGGTCGGGTGGGGGAGTGGGCTGGTGCCGTAATCAAAATGCCTGAAAGGCATTTTTCAAACGGTCTCTTAGAGCGGTCGATCCGCTTGCATCGGATCGACCGCTCCANCCAGTATCCTGCGGGTGGTCGGGTGGGGGAGTGGGCTGGTGCCGTAATCAAAATGCCTGAAAGGCATTTTTCAAACGGTCTCTTAGAGCGGTCGATCCGCTTGCATCGGATCGACCGCTCCAGACCTTTGTTTTGACGCATTTTCTGGATCGTCAGGTGGTCTCACCTGACAGGAAAATGCTCTAACGCCCTTTGGCCCCGCACTATCCACCTGCACTCCGCCCAGCCACGGCGCCTCGCGCCTCGGCTTTGCGAGACAAAAAGGCGCAATCCTTTTCGAGACCGACAAGCCCCCAAAAAACAAACAAATAATCAAATGCCTTCCAGAGCGTTCACCCAGAACTTGGTAAAAATAGTACTTTCACGACCACTCCAAGTATTTCCACGAGCCGATTCCCACGACGAGAGACTGTTTCGAGAGAGGGAATCCCATGGGACTGGCACAATCGGCAAAAGACGCCGCTTCGGATTACGGAAACTGGGGCGGCGTCCTGGGCATCGGCACCGCGACCAGCGATACGGCCACCGGAATGGACTTCAGCACCGGGCTTGGCGCGGCGTTCACCGGAATCGAGGTTCTCGTCACCGCGCGCGAGAAGAAGACCTATTGGGCCAACCCCCTGTTCGTCAGCCACGGCTTCGAGGATTCCGAAAATCCGGCGACAGCAGACTATTTCAAATGGCGCAAGCGCAAGAAGATCGGCGGCGCGCTGGTGTCCGGCTTCGGCAGCCTCGGCGCGGCCGTCACCCGCGTCCACGTCGGCGGCCTTGCCCGCCACGGACGCGCGGTAACCGCGACGGTCGACCACACGATCCGCTTCCAGCTCGAAGCCAAGAAGATTCCCAACTCGAAATACATCAACGGCCTCATCCGGGTGATGACCTAGTGCAGCGAAAAAGGGGCTCCGGCAGGCCAAACGCCCGCCGGAGCCCCTTTTTCTGTTCGCTCAGGCGCGACGTGCGCCGGTCAGCCCAGCTTGGCCTTGAGGATCTCGTTGACCACCTGCGGGTTGCCCTTGCCCTTCATGGCCTTCATCGTCTGACCGACGAAGAAGCCGAACAGCGCGACCTTGCCGGCCTTGTACTGCTCGACCTTGTCGGCGTTCGCGGCGAGAATCGTATCGACCTCGGCCTCGATCGCGCCGGTGTCCGATTCCTGCTTGAGCCCTTCGCGCTCGACGATCGCCTCGGCCTCGTCGCCGGTCTCGAGCATGATTTCGAGGACCTGCTTGGCGGCCGAACCCGAAATCGTGCCCTTGGCGATGAGCGCCAGGAGAGCGCCGCCCTTTTCAGGAGTTACGGGCGATTCCTCAAGCGACGTGCCCAGCTTGTTGAGCGCGCCGAAGAGTTCCGAGATGAGCCAGTTGGCGGCCTGCTTGGACACCTCGGCCGGAGCCTTTCCGGCGGCCTTGGCGGTTTCGCCCAGCAGCACTTCGAACCAGCGCGCGGTATCGACGTCGGCGGTCAGCACCTGCGCGTTGTAGGCCGAGAGGCCCAGCTCGTTTTCATAGCGCGCCTTCTTCGCATCGGGCAGCTCGGGCAGCGAAGCACGGCAATCCTCGAGGAAGGCATCCTCCAGGATCAGCGGCAGCAGGTCGGGATCGGGGAAGTAGCGATAGTCGTGTGCGTCTTCCTTCGACCGCATCGAGCGCGTCGAGCCGGTGTTCGGATCGAACAGGCGGGTTTCCTGCACGATCTTGCCCCCGCTCTCGAGCACGTCGACCTGACGGCTCGCCTCGTGCTCGATCGCCTGCATGACGAAGCGCACCGAGTTGACGTTCTTGGTCTCGGTCCGGGTGCCCAGCTCGCCGCCGGGACGGCGCACCGAAACGTTGACGTCGGCGCGCATCGAGCCCTGGTCCATGTTGCCATCGCACGAGCCGACGTAGCGCAGGATCTGCCTGAGCTTCGAGACGTAAGCCCCCGCTTCCGCAGGCGAACGCATGTCGGGACGGCTGACGATTTCCATCAGCGCCACACCCACGCGGTTGAGGTCGACATAGGACATCGTCGGGTGCTGATCGTGCATCAGCTTTCCCGCATCCTGCTCGACGTGGATGCGCTCGATCCCGATGACCTTGTCTTCCGGAATGCCCGCCTTCTCGTCCGCCTCGATCGTCAGCGAACCTTCGCCCACGATCGGGTGGTAGAGCTGGCTGATCTGGTAGCCCTGCGGCAGATCGGCGTAGAAGTAGTTCTTGCGGTCAAAGCGCGAGTATTTGTTGATTTCGGCGTTGATCGCCATGCCGGTGCGCACCGCCTGACGGATGCACTCCTTGTTGGGCACGGGCAACATGCCGGGCATCGCCGCGTCGATCAGCGAGACCTGGCTGTTGGGCTCGGCGCCGAACGCGGTCGCCGCGCCCGAAAAGAGCTTGGCGTTCGAGGAAACCTGCGCGTGGACTTCGAGGCCGATCACGACCTCCCACTCGCCGCTCGCGCCCTGGATGCGATAAGTTGTTTCAGTCATTGTCTTCTCCAACGGGAGTAAGATCCGGCATAGACACACTCAGCGTTGCAGTCGGCACTCGCGAGCCATCAGCCGAAAATTCAGAAGCCATTATCGGACTATGAATGATCGCGTCGACACGGAAAACTGTCGGAGCATCGTTAATCTTCACACCCAGATAATCGCTCTCTTTGGGAAGAGCGACGAAGAACCAGATACCTAGGTCCTTCTGAATGCCCTTCCTTCTATCATCAAGCTGGATGCGAGCAGCAATGCTCACCACCACTTCTCCGGCTTGGCCGTAAACTGGGCGCGCTGTTCGATGGCGAGCCCCGCGTTGAGAACGCCCTGCTCGTCGAACGCCTTGCCGATGATCTGCAAGCCCAGCGGCAGGCCGTCCTTCGACAGCCCGGCGGGGACCGACATGGCGGGGAGGCCCGCCAGCGAGGCGGGAACCGAGAACACGTCGTTCAGGTACATGCTCAGCGGATCGTCGACGTTTTCGCCCAGCGCGAAGGCCGCGGTCGGCGTGGTCGGGGCGAGGATCACGTCGCATTCCTCGAAGGCCTTGGCGAAGTCCTGCGAAATGAGCGTGCGCACCTTCTGCGCCTGCGTGTAGTAGGCATCGTAGAAACCGGCCGAAAGCACGTAGGTGCCGATCAGGATGCGGCGCTTGACCTCCGCACCGAACCCGGCGGCGCGGGTCGCGGCGTACATGTCCTGCAGGTTCGCGCCATCGGGCAGATCGCGCAGACCATAACGCACGCCGTCGTAGCGCGCGAGGTTGGAGGACGCTTCGGCGGGCGCGATGATGTAGTAGGTCGGCAGCGCGTACTTGGTGTGCGGCAAGGAGATATCGATCACCTTGGCGCCCGCGTCCTTGAGCCAGGCCACGCCCTGATCCCACAGCGCGACGATCTCGGCGTCCATGCCGTCCATGCGGTATTCGCGCGGGATGCCCACGGTCTTGCCCGAAAGATCGGCCGAGAGCAGCGCTTCCCAGTTGGGCACGGGCAGCTCGAGGCTGGTCGCGTCCTTGGGATCGAACCCGGCCATGGCTTCGAGCATGATCGCGCAGTCCTGCGTGCTGCGCGCCATCGGGCCGGCCTGGTCGAGCGAGCTGGCAAACGCCACGACGCCCCAGCGCGAGCAGCGCCCGTAGGTCGGCTTGATACCGGTGGTACCGGTGAAGGCGGCGGGCTGGCGGATCGAACCGCCGGTGTCGGTCCCGGTCGCCGCCGGGCACAGACGCGCGGCCAGCGCCGCCGAGGAACCACCCGAGGAGCCGCCCGGTGCCAGCGGCGCGTTCGAGCCGGCCTTGCGCCAGGGCGAGATCACGTTGCCGAAGTAGCTCGTCTCGTTCGAGGAGCCCATCGCGAACTGATCGAGGTTGAGCTTGCCGAGCATCCCGGCGCCCGCGTTCCACAGGTTCTGCGAAACGGTGCTCTCGTACTGCGGCTTGAAGCCTTCGAGGATGTGGCTGGCGGCCGTGGTCTGCACGTCGAAGGTCGCAAAGAGGTCCTTCATGCCGATCGGCACGCCGCCCATCTTGCCCAGATCCTCGCCCGCCGCGCGCCTGGCGTCGGTGGCCTTGGCGGCTTCGGTCGCCTTTTCCGGGGTGGCGATGATGAAGGCGTTGAGGGCCTCCTGCGCAGCCGCGACGTTCGCGTTGAACGCGTCGGCCACTTCGACGGCGGTGAAATCGCCCGCCTTCACGCCGTCGCGGATCGCGGCGACGCCCAGTTCAGTCAGTTCAGTCATCTTATTCGATCACCTTGGGAACGCCGAAGAAGCCGTGTTCGGCCACCGGCGCGTTGGCCAGCACCGCGTCGCGACGTCCGCCCCCGGTCAGGGGATCGGCATCGACGACATCGTCGCGCAGGCGCAGGGTGTTGGGAATGACGGCGGTCATCGGCTCGACGTTCGCCGTATCGACTTCGCCGAGTTGCTCAACCCAGGCGAGAATTCCATTGAGTTCCGGCACCATGGCCTCAAGCTCACTCTCGCTCACCTTGATGCGCGCGAGGCTCGCGATCTTCGCAACCGTTGCGGTATCGACCGACATGGCGTTCCTTCTTGTGGTTATCCTGTAAAAAACCGCGCTGGCGCGGGCAGGCCCTCACGCGCGGTTCAGCACGCCAAAGCCGCTAGCACCGGCGGGCGCAGGCTTCAAGCGCGCCGGGGCGTTCGCGAATGGGGATCGAGGCGGTCTGTCCCCTCCCCCCGACAGCCTGACCAGCCCGAGGGCAAAGACCCTTGGCCGCGCCTTACTTCTGCGGCGTTCCGGCAGCGGCGGCGGCCTTCGCCGCCTCGATCCGCTGCATCGCGGCCATTTCCTGCTGCTTTTGCACCGCCGCCATGATCTCGGCGATTTCGTCCGGTGTCTTGTAGTCGATCAGATCGACTTCGAAGATCAGCGTCGAATTGGCCGGGATCGGGCCCGAAGCTTCGGCCCCGTACCCCAGTTCGGGCGGGATGGTCATGCGGTAGTGTCCGCCGCGCTGCATCTGCATGAGCCCCTGCGCGAAGCCGGGCACCACGTTCGAAAGGTCCAGCGGCATACCATCGGCCGCATCGAACTGCGTTCCGTCGCTCAGCAGCCCCTTGTAGTTGACGAGCACCCACGACCCGGCAGGCGGCGGAGCGCCCTCGCCCGACTTGAGCGTCTCGACCGTGACCTTCGGCTCGGCTGCCGGAGCCGGCGCGGTGGCCGCGACGGAAGCTTGCGCGAAAGCGGCGGGCGATGCGAACGCGATCGCCGCGGCCAGCGAGGCCGCGACGGTGCGCGCGAACGAGGTCTTCAAGCGCGTGGCTCTTTTTACTGCGCCGCGCCCGGAGCGCCGCCCGGAGCCCCGGCGCCAGCCGCACCCTGCTGTTGCTGCTGCATCTGCATCATCTGCTGCATCATGCGCTGCTGCTGTTCGATCTCGGCCTTGCTGCGAAAGTCGAGCAGCTCGATCTCGAAGGTCAGGTCGGTGTTGGCCGGGATCGGGCCCTGCGCGTGGTCACCGTAGGCCAGTTCCGAAGGAATCTTGACGGTGTACTTGCCGCCGCGCTGCATCTTTTCAAGCGCCGTCGCGAAGCCCGGAATCACCCCGCCCAGCTCCATCGGGACCTGCTTGGCCTGGTCGAACACCTTGCCGTCGGGCAGCGTGCCCTTGTAGTTGATGAGAACCATGTCGTCGACCGTGGGCGACGGGCCGCTACCGGCGGTCAGGGTCTTTACGCTGACCTGCGCGGGCATCGCCGCATACGCGATGCCGCTGCCCGCGAGCGCGAGAGCAAGAGCGCCCACCCAGATCTTCGACAAGGAGCCCTTCTTGACGGGCTGCAGCGGGACGCGGGTGATCTCAGTCATCGTTCGTAAAGGCCTCGTGACGAAAGCGTGCCGCAGACTCGGCACAGGGTGCGAAATAGCGCACCTGCGGTGGGGCGCAAGGTCTTGCAGTTGCACAAAGGGCGCCGAAGGTGAACTTCGGCGCCCTTATGGCTCGTACGGCACGCCGCCAGCGGCGCAGCCCGATATCGAGGTGCCCGAAGCGTGCCGAACACGCCCCGGAGGCAACGCACGTCTTACTTGACGCCGTCACGCTCCATGCGCTTGCGCTCGAGCTTGCGGGCCCGACGCACGGCAGCGGCCTTTTCGCGGGCGCGCTTTTCCGACGGCTTCTCGTAGTGGCGACGCAGCTTCATTTCGCGGTAGACGCCTTCGCGCTGCAGCTTCTTCTTCAGCGCACGAAGGGCCTGGTCAACATTGTTGTCGCGAACCATGATCTGCATAAACTACCACACCTCAAAAAATACAAACGAAGCCCGGCCCGCACCTCCTTTTTGGCGAGTCGAACTGCGAATCAGGATAAACAAGTGGACCGAATCCCGTGAGGAGGTCGGCCTCGTTGGGCGCGCCAATATCAAAGTGACCGATCAAAGACAAGCACGAACCGGCGAAAACCGCGCACCACTGCGAACATACCCGAGCCCGAAACGCAACCGACCACCGCGAACAATTGGAAAATACACCAAACGCGGGTAAGGCGGGCGCTTATGCCGACACCTTCCTTTCTCGCCGCCTCGCTCTATGTGGCCACCGGCGGTGGCCTGGGCGCCTGGCTGCGTTTTCTGGTCGGGCGCGCGTGGGTTTCGGCGATCGGGCCGATCGAGGCTGGAGCGTTCCCTTATAATACATTGACCGTCAACGTGGTGGGCAGCCTGCTCATGGGGCTTCTCGTCGGCGGATTTGCACGCTACGGGAGCCACGGCGAAGGCGTGCACCTGTTCCTCGCCATCGGACTGCTGGGCGGCTTCACGACCTTTTCCTCCTTCAGTCTCGATTTCATTTCTCTTGTCGAGCGTGGCCAGCTGGGTCTGGCCGCGTTCTACGCCGGGATTTCGCTTGCGGCCGGGTTCGCTTGCCTTTTCCTGGGACTACTTATCATGCGGAGCGTCTGAATGGCGGGCAATGACGAAACGGTTCGCCAGTTCACGGTGGGCCATGATGATGACGGCGTGCGGCTCGACCGCTGGTTCAAGCGCCACCTGCCGCAAGTCGGCTTCGCGATGGTCTCGCGCTGGGCGCGCACCGGGCAGGTGCGGGTCGACGGCAAGCGCGCCGACGTCGACACCCGGCTGGCCGCCGGTCAGGTCCTGCGCGTGCCGCCCGGTGGCGAGGCCC
>NZ_JALHLF010000069.1 GCF_022832435.1 Novosphingobium organovorum
CATCGCGCGCGAAGAGCGAGGCGGGCGCGAGCGCTGCGGCTGCGGCGAGCAGCGCGAGCGCGGTTCGGGAAGGGGCCTTGCGCATCATTGCCCGGCACCGCCCGGTGCCGTGTCGCCCGGTACATGGTCCTTGTAGCGATCCCAGTTGCGCAGCAGCTCGTGCACCACCGGCACGCCGACGCGGTAGTTGGCTTCGTAGGCGACGTCCTGGCCGGGGCCTTCATCGCCCACGGTGTCCGCCGCCGAAACCCCCGGCGGGGGCATCGAGGGGTTCGAGGCGGTGCGCAGCACCATCATGCGCGACAGGTCCACCCGCCCTTCCTTCGCGGCGTTGAGCATCGCGCCGGCCAGCGTCTGGCTTTCCATGTTGGTCATCACGAAACGGCCCTTGCCGCCGGTCCACATCCGCACCCAGTCGCGCGCCCACTGCGTGCGGCCGGGGCCGTGCCAATAGCGCAGCGCGCCCAGTGTCTCACCCTCGAGCACGAAGGGCGGCTTTTGCGCATTGGGGTAGCCGGTCCAGCGCGCCCGTGCCTTGGCCAGCGCCGGATTGTCCGGGATCACGACGTCCTTGGTCATGGCGAAGGCCCAGTCGGCAAGATGCGCGTTGAGCGGCAGCGTCATGCCGAGCGCGCCGACATCGGTCATTCCGGCAAAGCTGTTGGCATTGCCGGGAAGCTGGCCGGGCCTGTCCGCGCCGATCGCGAAGAGGCCGTAAGGCCAGTCATTCGGGATCTCGCGGTCGTCGAATTCGCGCAGCGTATCGCCCGAGACCACCCAGCGCGCCCAGGCGGCGCTGCCGACCGAGGCGGCTTCGGGGTCGACCCCGGAAATGCCGGTGAACAGCCAGTAGGTGTGCGTGAAGTCGAAACGCGGATCGAGCAGCAGCGCGGTCAGTTGCTCGCCCACGCCGCCCAGCAGCGAGCCCGAGTTGCCCCAGACCACGCCATAGAGCCCTTGGGCGTTGCGGTTGAGCGGGTGGAGCAGCCCCGGAACGGCGATCGCTTCGCTGAGATGCTCGCGCTCGGCCCAGAGTTGGTATTCGCCCGGAGCATCGCCGGTGTCCGCGCCGGGTTCGAAATTGGCAACGACGATGACCTTGACCGGAATGCGCGCAAGCTTGGGCAATTCGGGGACTTGCGGTTGGCGTTCGGCCGGTTCGCGCTCAGTCGCCGGCGCGGCCGTGCCCATCACCGCGGTCAGTCCCGCCAGGCCGGCGAATGCCAGCCCCTTCCACACGTTCGCACGCCTTGCGCCCCGCATCGTCTTCTTCGCTCCTGTTTCCTGTCGGCCGGATCGGCGCCGGCAAGCCTGGCGTGATCCGGGCTTTGGCCCGATGCGCCCCTTTCCGCCGCGCAGAGCCGACGCCTGAAAGACGCGCGCGCGAAGGGAAGGGGGCGTCCCCTTCGAAATTGGCCCGGTCCTAGTCACTCGATCGCGTGCACGCAAATATAATGAATTTCACGAAACGTTGCCAAAAACAGAGCGCTGGTGCCCTCTCGCTCTCCCGCAGCGCGACGGGCGGCCATATTGGCAATTCCCAACCTTGCCTTGCGCGCGCTTTGTCGGCACCTCGGGCCGCGCGCACTTACGGGAAATACGCCAATGCATGTACTCGTCGTGGAAGATGACCAGGTGATGGCCGAGGAAATCGCGGTCAGCCTGACCGAAAACGGCCACACCGTGCGCTGCGCGCATTCGGGGGCGCAGGCGCTTGCTGAAATGAGCGCGGGGCTGGGTGAGAGCGGCGGTGAGAATGCGGGGCGGGAGGCCGGGTTCGGCCCGCCCGATGCCGTGGTGCTCGATCGCATGTTGCCGGGGGTCAACGGACTGGACGTTCTGCGCACCTGGCGCGGTGCGGGAAACCGTGTGCCGGTCCTCGTGCTGACCGCGCTCGACGCGATCGATTCGCGGATCGAGGGGCTCGACTGCGGCGCGGACGATTACATGTGCAAGCCTTTCGCGATGTCCGAACTGGTGGCGCGCCTGAACGCGCTGCATCGTCGTGCGGGCGCGGCGAGCGAAGTGCCCGCGACCCGGCTCCAGGCTGGCCCCCTCGAAATTGATCTGCTGCGCCGCGAGGCGATCGTCGGCGATCAGATCGTCTCGCTGCAACCGCGCGAGTTGCGCCTGCTGGAGGAACTGGTGCGCAACAAGGGCGAGGCGGTCACGCGCACGATGCTGCTCGAATCGGTCTGGGGGCTGCACTTCGATCCGCAGACCAACATCGTGGAAACCCACATGAGCCGTTTGCGCAGCAAGCTGGCCGCGTGCGGCGTGAATGGCTTCATCCATACCGTGCGCGGCGTGGGCTACCGGATCGATGCCGTCTGACCCGTCCAGCGCGATGATCGACAGTGCGGCGGGAGCGGCGCGCGCCAGTCGGCGAAATGCGCGGCCCAGTGCCAGGCGCAGCGTCGCCTATCGCATCGCGCTTGCCTGTGTGAGCGCTTTCGCGCTGGCCAACCTGGTGCTCGGCGCCGGGGTGCTGATCGCGGCCCATCGAGCCATCGGCGGGTATGTCGAGCACGAGCTATCGGCCGAGACCGATGCCCTGGTCGCGGTCTACCGCGCCGGTGGGCGGGCACGGCTGGTGGCGGCGATCGCCCGGCGTGAGGCGGGCAATACCGCCAACGACCTGCTCTACGCGCTTTACGATCGGCACGGGCGACGCATTGCGGGCGCGATGATCGCGCAGCCGCCGCAACACGGGCAGAGCCGCATCCGCGTGCGCGACATGCTGCGCGGGGCCCGTTCGGCGCGGCTGCGCACGATAGACCTCGCCGATGGCTCGCGTCTTGCCATCGCGGCGGACGAGCATCAGGTCGAAGGGCTCGACCGCACGATCGCGATGCTGTTCGGCGGCGCGCTGCTGGCGATCGTGCTGATCGGCACGCTGACCGCGCTCATCATCGCGCGCTACATGACCCGGCGGCTCAGCGCGATGGCCCAGACCGCCGAGGCGATCCGTGCCGGAAGGCTCGATGCGCGTGTCACGCTCGGCCGGTATGACGACGAATTCGACCAGCTCGGCGCGGCACTCAACGCGATGCTGGCGCGGATCTCGGACCTCATGGTGAACTTGCGGCACGTTTCGAACGACGTCGCGCACGACTTGCGCACGCCGCTGACCCGGCTGCGCCAGATGGTCGAGCGCAGTCTTGCCGGGCCGGACGATCCGGTGGCCCAGCGCCAGGTGCTGGAACGTGTCGAGGCCGGGATCGACGAGGTGCTGCGGCTGTTCGGCGCGATCCTGCGGATCACCTCGCTCGAGAGCGAGAGCCCGGCCGACCTGAGGGCGATCGACCTTTCGGCGATCGTCGAGGATCTGTGCGACAGTTATGCCCCCGCGCTCGAGGATGGCGGACGCGCGCTGTTGTGGCGGGTCGATCCCGCAGTGGTGCTGAAAGGCGACGGACAACTGCTGGCCCAGCTGCTGGTCAACCTGCTCGACAACGCGCAGGCGCACACACCGGTAGGCTGCGCCATCGCGGTCAGCCTGTCGCGCGGCGAGGGCGTGGCCGAACTCGCGGTCGCGGATGATGGGCCGGGTGTCGCGCCCGAACGGCGCAAGGCGATCTTCGAGCGCTTCGTGCGCGAGGAAAGCAGCCGCACGACGCCGGGCAACGGGCTGGGGCTCAGTCTCGTGCGGGCCATCGCGCAGTACCATTCGGGCCAGGTTGAGGCGTTCGACAACGCGCCGGGGCTGTGCGTGCGCGTGCGGTTGCCTTTGCAAGGCGCGCGCGAATAGGACGCTTGGGGACCGGGCGGCCCTGAAACAGCCTCCTAAAAGAGACCGTCATCGAAATCGTCGTCGGTATCGGCTGGGGCGTTGTCCGGGGCATCGGCGCCGAACAGGCCGTCATCGAACAGGCCGTCATCCGCATCGCCTGGCTCCAGCCCATCGCCCATGGCGTCCCACCCGGCCGCCGCTGGCGCGGCCGTCGCGGTCCCGGCGAGTGGGGGCATTCCGGGTAGCAGGAAGCGGTCGTGGATGCGCCGTTCGCCGACCATGGTGTAGGTTCGGCCGATTTCGGTCAGCAGCGCGCGAACCGGATGATCCTCGCGCTGGGGTGTGGCGGCGCCGGGATCGGCGCTGTGGGTGAGCGCCTGCGCCGCCTCGGCGATGCGCGGTGCATGTTCCATCGCTTCGTCGAGACGCGAGCAGGTGAGCCGCAGCATTTCGACTGCGGTGGCGGTTCCCTGCTCGACTGTGGACATCGCCATGTCGCTGTTCTGGGCGCAGTCACGGATGGTCTGGAGGCTGCGGGTCAGTTCGTTTCCGGGCAGACTGTCGTGGTCGCCAGCCTGCTCGCGCATGGTCTCGGAGACCTCGGAAAGGTCGGTTTCGGCGCGGTTGATGGTCAGGATGATCGTATCGAGCTGGTCGGAATGGCTGCGAATCTCGTTGGCGATGACGGTGACCGGGCGCCCGATACGTTCGACCTTGCGGCAGCGCAGCCCGATGTTGATCGCCATCTGGCGCACGTCGATGCGCAGCTCGCGGATGGCGCGGACCCGGACCGAGACGTCGGCGACCGTGGCGAGGATCACCTCCAGCGTTTCGGCGGCCTGCGCGTCGGCGCTCTGCAGGCGCTCGATCATCGTCGCAGCCTCGGCGATGCCATCCTCGATCCGGCGCAGGAACTGGGTCTCGTCGACCTTGCCGGGGCCATCATCCGGGCCGCGCAGCGCGGAGACCTGCTCGGTATCGCGGCGCAGGCGTTCGAGCGAGGCCAGCAGGGCACCCGCATCGCTCTGGTATTCCGCCGCGATCTCGCTGGTCAGCGCTTGCAGCAAGGTAAGGGTGTGGGCGCGCATCTCGGCCATCGCGGCGGGCTCGTCCTGCCCGGCGGCGCATTGCGCCTCGAGCAGGGTGGCGCCGGTGACGACGTGTTCGAGCCGCTGGCGGGCGCGGTCGCCGACCTGGATCGCGACGAGCGCGTTGCCCAGTTCGCGCTGGATCGCCTGGGCAACGGTACGGGTCGTTCCGGCGAGGCGCACGAGGCCCGCCTGATAGCCGCGCAGCGCGTCGGCGTCGCCGATCAGCCGGTCGGGGACTTGCGGGATGACCTTGGCGCACTCGCCCAACAGCAACTGGTCGTTGCGCTGCATGCGCGTGAGGCTTTCGGACAAGTCGGCGAGACGGGCTTCAAAGCCCTTGGTCTGGCTGTCGGCGGCCTTGAGCTTGCCGCTCATCTGGTCGGCGAAGTCGACGAAGGCGGGCTCGCCCGAAGCCGCGATTTTCACGTTCATGCCATAAATGTGGAGCGCGCGCAGGCAGCGCTGGACGTCGTCGATGCTGCGCCGCAGGGCCTGCACCGCGCTCTGGATGCGCGCCATCAGTTCCCCGCGCTGGGAGACGGCACGTGAGACCAGTGCGAGGCGCCTGGCCGAGGCGGTGAGGCTGTCGATCGCCGCGCTGGCCTCGCCGTTGTCGAACACGCGGGTCATCTCGTGCAGCGCCTCGATGACAAAGGTGATGACCTGCGCGGTTTCGCCGAGCTGCTCGCCGGCCTGGTTGAACGCGCCGTCGAGCCCGCGCGCCGTGCTTTCGAGCTGCGCGCGCAGCGGGGCGGTGGCGTCGGCGAGCGGCGCGGACAGGTCGAGCTGTTCGGGGCGTAGCGCTTCCATCTGTCAGCGCGCCGCCGCGCGCAGCAGTTCGCGCGCGATGGTGCCCAGCGGCACGATCTTCTCCGCACCGCCGCGCGCGATGGCTTCCTTGGGCATACCGAACACGATCGAGCTGGCTTCGTCCTGCGCGATCGTGCGGGCCCCCGCCTCCTTCATTTCAAGCAGGCCGCGCGCGCCGTCGTCGCCCATGCCGGTCATGATGATCCCCACCGCGTTCGAGCCCGCCGAGCGGGCGGCCGAGCGGAACAGCACGTCGACCGAGGGGCGGTGGCGCGAGACCAGCGGGCCGTCGCGCACCGAGACGAGGTAGCGCGCGCCCTGGCGTTCGAGCATGGTGTGCTTGCCGCCCGGCGCGATGAGCACGTGGCCCCGCATCACGGTATCGCCGTTCTCGGCTTCCTTGATGCTCACCTCGCACAGCGAATCGAGCCGCCGGGCAAAGGCGCTGGTGAACTTTTCGGGCATGTGCTGGACGATGACGATGCCCGGCGAGTTGGCGGGCAGCGCTTCGAGCACTTCGCGCAGCGCTTCGGTGCCGCCGGTCGAGGCGCCGATGCACACCACCATCTCGGTCGTGCGGGCCATGGCCTTGCCGCTCGGCGGGGGCAGCACGGCGTCGGCGGTGAGCTTTTTCTGCGGTTCGCGCGGGGTGTTCGCGCTGCGCTTGTCGACCCGCGCCCGCGCCGCCCCCTTGACCACGTGTCGGATGGTGTCGCGCGCCTCGTTGAGGTGATCGGCGACGCCCATCTTGGGTTTCAGGATAACGTCCACCGCGCCCGCCTCGAGCGCCTGAATGAGCGTGGCGGACCCTTCCTCGGTGAGCGAGGAGCACATCACCACCGGGATCGGGCACTGGCTCATGATCTTGCGCAGGAACGTAATACCGTCCATGCGCGGCATCTCGACGTCAAGGGTGATGACGTCGGGGATCTCGTTCTGGATCAGCCGGGCCGCCGCGAAGGGGTCGGCGGCGGTGGCCATGACCTCGATCGCGGGGTCTTCCTCGAGGATGGCCTTCATCGTCTGGCGCACGCTGGCGCTGTCGTCGACGATCAGGACGCGGATCTTGTTAGCCAACATGGTCTCAGGCCTTCTGGAAGATGGTGTTGCCCACGGGACTGAGCGTGTGCTTGAAGCCGCTGATCGATTCCGAATGACCCAGGAACAGGTGCCCGCCGGGGCGAAGCTGTTCGCACAGCCGGTTGACGACCTGCTCCTGCGTCGCCTTGTCGAAGTAGATGAGCACGTTACGGCAGAAGATCAGGTCCATCGGCTCGCCCACCGGATAGCGGCTTTCCATCAGGTTTAGCTGGCCGAAGCCGACCTTGCGGCGCAGGTCCGGGGCCATGCGCACTTCGGCGCGGCGCCGGTCGCGCGCTTCCATCACATAGCGCTGGCGCAGGCGCTTGGGCACCGGCGCGATCATTTCGCTGGGATAGATACCCTTGATCGCGCTGGAGAGGACCTGGGTGTCGAGATCGGTGGCGACGATGGTGTAGGAAAAGCCGCGTTCGCTCTCGGCGAACTCGCTCAGCAGCATGGCCAGGGTATAGGGTTCCGCTCCGGTCGAGCAGGCCGCGCTCCAGCACCGCACCGAACGCTGCCCGCCGCGCACGAGCGCGGGCAGGATGCGATCGACAAGATATTCGAAATGCTTGGGCTCGCGAAAGAAGTCGGTCTTGTTGGTGGTTACCGCGTTGATCAGGTGTTCGATGTCGCGCGCGCCCGCCTCGCGGCTGAGCACCCAGTCGCAATAGGCGTGCAGATTGTCGAACCCGCCGTCGCGCGCGCGCCGCCGCAGACGCCCCTCCAGCATGGTCTGCTTGGTAGGGGGCATCTTGATGCCGGTCCGTGCGAGGATCAGCGCGGCAAGCTGCTTGAACTGCCTGGCGCTGATCCGGTCGAAGGCATTGCCCGACGCGGACAGGGCAGGGCTAAGCGCGTTCATGCCGCGTTCCTGTTCGGGGTGGGGGTGGGGGGGCTTGCGGGATCAGGCGGCATAGCCGAAGTCGGTATCGTCTTCGTCCGGGCCACCACTGGTGAGGTCGAGCGCGAAGCCGCGCGCGCGTTCCTGCTGGTGGGCGACGCTGTCGGGCTTGGGCGCCATCGGTTCGAAACCGGCATCGACGGAGGGCGCCCGCACCGGCTTGGCCTTGGCCTTGACCGCAGGGCGCGCGGGCACCGCGGTGCGCGGTTTGGTGCGCGCGGCCGGGGCGTTCTGGGCAAGACCGTCCATGCGGAAGAAGGCGATCGAGCGCTGGAGTTCCTCGGCCTGCGAGGCGAGCGTGCCCGAGGTCGAGGAGATCAGCTCGGAGCTATGCGCGTTCTGCTGGGTGACCTTGTCGAGCTGCTGGAGCGCTTCGTTGATCTGCGCCGCGCCCACGTCCTGCTCGCGGCAGGCCGCGCTGATTTCGGTGACCAGCTCGGCGGTGCGGCGAATGTCGGGCACCAGCTTGGTGAGCATCTCGCCCGCCTCGGTCGCGGCCTTGACCGTGTCCGAGGAAACCGCGACGATTTCGGACGCGGCGCTCTGGCTGCGTTCGGCCAGCTTGCGCACTTCGGAGGCGACCACCGCAAAGCCCTTGCCGTGTTCGCCCGCGCGCGCCGCCTCGACCGCGGCGTTGAGCGCGAGGAGGTCGGTCTGACGGGCGATTTCCTGCACGATCGAGATCTTCTCGGCGATCGTGCGCATGGCGCCGACCGCCTTTTCGACCGCCACGCCGGAGAGTTCGGCGTCCTTGGAGGACTGGCGTGCGATCTGTTCGGTCTGCGCTGCGTTGTCGGCGTTCTGCTTGATGTTGGCCGCCATCTCTTCCATCGAGGCGGAGGCCTCCTCGGTCGAGGCGGCCTGTTCGGTGGCGCCTTCGGAAAGCTGTTGCGAGCTTTCGGCCATCTGGGCGCTGCCGTCGGTGACTTCGTTTGCCGCGCCGCTCACGTTGCCCGCGAAGCGGCGCAGGTTGTCGACCAGCGAGTTGATCGATTCCTTCATGCGCTGGTGGTCGCCCTCGCAGGCGATGTCGACGCGTTCGAGCAGGTTGCCGCCGCTGACGAGGTCGAGCACGCGGTTGCCTTCGGCGATGGGATCGAGGATGGCGTCGAGCATCCCGTTGATGCCCACGATCAGCCCGGCGAAATCGCCCACGAAGCGACCGTCGTCACCGCGTGTCTGGAGCTTGCCTGCGGTCGATGCGAGGATCAGGCGCTGGATTTCCGCGGTAATGTCGCGCAGGTTCGCGCGCAGCGATTCAATGGTCTCGTTAATGAACGCCTTCTTGCCCGGAAAGCGTTCGAGCGGGGCATCGAAGTTGCCCTCGCCGAACTCCTTGATGCAGGCCATGGCCTTCTTCTTGACCTCGATGTGGCCAATTACCATGTCGTTGATGCCGCGCGCCATCACGCCGAAATCGCCGTTGAATTTTTCGACCGGGACGAACACATCGATGTCGCCACGATGGTGTTCGGCGGCCATGTGGTTCATCTCGAAGATCAGCCCGGAAAGGTTGTGGCGCAGCGTTTCGATGATCTCGTTGATGAAGGCCTTCTTGCCCGGAAACTTCTCGAGCGGGGCATCGAAGTTGCCTTCTGCGAATTCCTGCACGCAGGCCATGGCCTTTTTCTTGACCGCGATATGGCCCGCGACCATGTCGTTGATGCCCTTGGCGACGACCGCGAAATCGCCTTTGAACCGGGTGACCGGGATGGTGACGTCGATGTCGCCCTTCTCGTGCTCCTCGGACATGTGGTTCATTTCGGCGATGAGCCCGGAAAGATTGCCGCGCAAGGTTTCGATGGTCTCGTTGATGAAGGCCTTCTTGCCGGGGAGCTGGTCCATCGGCGCGTGGAAATTGCCTTCGCCGAACGCCTTGACGCAGGCCATCGCCTTCTTCTTGACCGCGATATGCGCCCCGACCAGTTCGTTTATCGCGCGCGCGACTTGCGCGTACTCGCCCTGATAGCTGCGTACCGGCAGGACGACGTCGATGTCGCCCTTGTCATGCTCGGCGGTCATGTCGGCGATGTCGTCCGCCAGCCGGGTGACCGGGGCCATCGTCCCGTCGAGCAGGCGGTTGACCGCTTCCAGGATGGCGCGCGTCTCACCCTTGGCCGCGCCCGCATCGGCACGGGCCTTGAGGTCGCCGCGCGCGAGTGCGGCTTCGACGCGGGCGATCTCGTCGCCGATGCGCTCGGAAGAAACGCTGGAAAACAGGGTGAAGGGCATGGGACGGGTCCTCTTGGTCAAAGACGGGGGGTCGGGCGCGCGGTGGGGCCGATGCGGAAAAGACGGACGGAAGGCACGGTCACGGGAACTCGAACGCGTCGTCGGGCAGGGCAAAGCCGGTGTCCTGCTCGGTAAAGATGCGCGCGATATCGACGATCACGAGGAAGCCGCCTTCGCGCCGCACGATGCCGGTGATGTAGTCGCTGTCCCAGCGCACGCCGATGTCCGGCGCGCTTTCGATCGCGCGGGCCTCGAGGCCGGTGACGCCGAGCACGCGGTCGATCACCACCCCCAGCGTCAGCACGCCTTGTCCGCGCGGCAGGTCAAGGATGAGAATGCGCGTGGCAAGTGTGGGTTCGACGCCGGGCAGGCCCAGGCGTCGCCGGAAATCGACGGTCGGCACGCCCTGGCCGCGTACATCGGTGAGGCCGAGAAAATAGCCCGGCCCGTTGGGCACGTGGTAGGGTTCGGCATAGTCAAGAATTTCGCGCACGAGCGTGACCGGAACCGCAAAGATTTCCGCGCCGATGGCAAATTCGACGACCTGGGTTTCGATGGGTTTGTGCATAAGGCGTTCTCGGGTCCGGTCTGGGGCAAGCGGGGCGCAGGGCGTGGAAAGGGGCGGCTGTGGCGTTCGTGTGCCAGATTAACCGACGGGCGTGTTTACCTTATTGAGCCCGTCCTTTCGGGTTTTGCGGAAGGCGGATTGCCTGAAAAATTGCAGGTAGGTCGGGCAGGACGATGACGTGTTCGTCCTGGCGCATGAGTTCGCGCACGTATTCGCGCTGCCAGCGCATCCCCAGAACCGGCGGCGCGCAGGCGCGTGCGCGGTCGAGCGTGGTCACTTCGTAAACCTTGTCGGTGCGCAGCCCGATCTGGATTTCCTCGCCCTCCAGCTCGGTTTCGATAACCACGATGCGGCTGTCGAGGGTGGCGCTTTCGACCGGCATGCCAAAGGCGATGCGCAAGTCGGCGATGGGGATGATCTTGCCGCGAAAATTGACCACGCCCGACACCAGCGGCGCGGCGCCAGGCACGGCGGTTTCGGGCAGCAGGTCCAGGATTTCGCGGATGTTCGCGGCCTCGATAGCCAGGCGTTCGTCGCCGATGTCGAAAGTCAGCACCTCGAGCCCGTCGGCCTCGTCCCAGTCGATCTTCGTCTTCTCGTTCATACCCGTCATCCCACGGCGCGAAGCCGTTCCTCGCGCTGCTGGCCGAGCGCGATCAGCTGGACCACGTCGAGGATCAGTGCGACCCCGCCATCGCCCAGGATCGTCGCCCCGGAAAAGCTTGGAATGTCGCGGTGCAATGGCGACATCGACTTGATGACCGTCTGGTGGCTGCCGATGATCTGGTCGACCACCAGCCCCACGCGCTCGCCCGCAGTGCCGATCACCACGATCTTCTGGAACGGATCGGGCGGGGTGCCGGTGGCAAAGAGTTCGCGCAGGCGCAGGAAGGGGATCAGGCTGTCGCGTAGCTGGATCATCGAGCGCCCGCGCGAGCGGATGTCGTCCTCGCCGCGCAGCTCGATGCATTCCTCGACCGCAGCGAGCGGGATAACGTAGTTGCCTGTCCCCACCCGCACCAGCAGCCCCTCGATGATCGCGAGGGTGAGCGGAATGCGCAAGGTCACGCGCGAGCCCTTGCCCGGTTGGCTGGCCATGTCGATCGTGCCGCGCAGGCCCTCGATGGTGCGCTTGACCACGTCCATGCCCACGCCCCGGCCCGACAGGTTGGTGACCTGTTCGGCGGTGGAGAAGCCGGGGTGGAAGATCATCTGCATCAGTTCGTGATCGGACAGCGCCTGGCCCGGCTGGATCAGTCCGTTCGCCTGCGCCTTGGTGCGCACCCGCTCCAGGTTGATGCCGCGCCCGTCGTCCTGGATGGTGATGAGCACTTCGCCGCCCGCCTGTTCGGCGCTCAGCACGATCCGTCCGGTCGCAGGCTTGCCCGCCGCGCCGCGTTCGTCGGCGGGTTCGAGCCCATGGTCGCAGGCGTTGCGCACGAGGTGGACGATCGGATCGGCGAGCTGTTCGGACACCGTCTTGTCGATCTCGGTGCTCTCGCCCTCGGTCAGGAACTCGATGCTCTTGCCGGTCTCGTGCGCGAGATCGTGGACGAGCCGGCGAAAGCGGGCGAACAGCGCGGTGACGGGCACCATGCGCAGGACCATGGTGGTGTCGCGCAGCTCGCTGGCGAGGCGTTCGACTTCCTCGGAGATCGAGCGCAGCGCCAGTTCGCCAGCCGCGCCCACCACACCCGTCTCAGCCAGCTGGGCAAGGCGGCTCTGGACGATGACGAGCTCGCCCACGCGGTCCATCAGCACGTCGAGCCGCCCGGCGGGCACGCGCACCGTCTCCTCGACCGGGCGCACCTTGCGCGCGGCGGGGGGCTGAGATTTGGGGGGCGGAGGCGTGGCTACCGCTGGGGAGGGCGCCTGCGGCGGGGAGGGCGCAGCGGCCTGCGCTGGCGCAGGCTCTTCGCTGTCCAGCGGTTCGATGAACAGATCCATGTCGTCCATCACGAAGATGAACACGTCGTCGATGTCTGCGCGGCTGGCCGAGCCGCGCAGCTCGACGTTCCAGCCGATATGGCACTGGACCGGATCGAGATCGGCGAGGTCGGGGATCTTGTCGGTCAGCGCGGTGACTCGCGTCTCGCCCAGTTCGCGCAGCTCGTCGAGCAGGATCGACGGGTTGGTGCCATTGGCCATGGAATCGCTGGGGAGATAGAACACGATGTGCCAGCCAGCGCCGGTGGTCGCGGCAGCGGGAGCGGCGCCGGGTGCGAGTGTGGCGGGGGGGGCGGTTTGCACCACTGCGTCCTCAGCGGACGCGGAAGGGGCGCTGCCAAGGCTCGCCTGCAAGCGCGCGAGGATCGCGGCTCCGGCCGCTTCCAGCTCGTCCGAGCCGCCTTCGACCAGCGCGCGCATGTGGTCCATCGCCGACAGCGTCGTCGCGACCAGCTCGGGCGTGGCCGGGGCGAGCCCCTTGCGAACCCGGTCGAACGCGGTTTCGCAGTGGTGGGTGAAGCCTGCGAGAGCATCGAACCCGAACATCGCGCCCGAGCCCTTGAGCGTGTGCATTCCGCGAAACACGCAATCGATCAGCTCGCGGCTGGACAGGTTGTTGGTCAGGTCGAGCAGCGCCTGCTCGGTCGCGTCGAGGACGTCGGCGGCCTCGACGCGGAAAGCGGCGGCGGGGTCCTGCTCGCTCACCGGCCCAGCACCTTCTGCGCGACCTTGAGCAGATGGTCGGGCACGAAGGGCTTGACCAGCCATCCGGTGGCCCCCGCCGCGCGCGCCTGCTGCTTGAGGCTGTCGTCGGATTCGGTGGTCAGGAAGATGATCGGGGTGCCGGTCTGGATAGGCAGCTTGCGGATTTCGCGGATCATGTCGAGCCCGTTCATGTTGGGCATGTTGAGATCGGTGATGATGAGATCGTACTTGGCCATGCGCGCCTTGTTGAGCCCGTCGGAGCCGTCGTTGGCCTCCGCCACGGTGTGGCCGGCCCCTGACAGCGCGATGCGGATGGCCATGCGCACGCTCGAGGAATCGTCCACGGTCAGAATGGAGCTCATTGCTGCGTTTCCCCCTGCAACCAGAATGCGAGTTCGGCGCTGCTCGGCGCCGTCAGAAAGCCGTTGCGCTCGAGCATCGCGGCAAGCGCCGCGTTGGCCGGAGCGGTCAGGGCGAACGCCAGCCCCTTGGCCGCGGCGTGCGTGCGCGCGGCGTCGAGCAGCTGGATCAGGCTGAGATCGACTTCCTCGACCCGCGCGGCGTCGACGGTTACCGCGCCGTCCTTCTCGAAGCCTTCGAGAAGCGCGTTGCGGACTTCGTGCACGGTGCGGATGGTCGCGGATTGTCCAAGCGTAACCAGCATGAGCTCTCTTGTATCCAGGGCGTCGGTTCGGCCGTGGTTGTAAGCTTGAGAGGTGAGGATATGATGTGCGCAGCCCTCGCATGTTTCCCTAGTCGGCGGTCCGCAGGGCGTTTGGGGCGTTGTGAAGGGAATTGAAAATCATGCACTTTGCGTACAGGCCGCGCTTTTGTGGGGCGGCCCTTGGTGCTCTGCTGGCGCTCTCGGCCTGTGGCTCGTCCAAGGCTCCGCCGCCCGCGCCCAAGCCGACGGGCTATCGCATCGCGCAGCGTGATTTGCTGCTGCCCGAGCCGCGCGACGTGTGCCGCACGCAAGAGGCTGCCTTCCTGCGCGATCTGCTGCTACGGGTAAGCCAGGCACTTCCGGTGGGCACGCGCGATTTCGCGTTCGAGGACTTCGTGCCGGACAAGAGCCCCGAGGGGACGCCGCGCGCGCTCGTGCGCTTCCGCGCCGCGACGGGCAGCGGCAAGGCCAGGCTGATGTACGCCAGCGGCGCTTTCGATGCCAGCCGCTGCACGGTCGGCCCGCTTACCGGCGGCATAGGTCAGGGGCCCGAAGACCCCGAACGCAGCGAGCCCTTCGCCGAAGCCGCCCGGTAAGGCGCGTCGCGAAAGGTTACCGCGCCTTGAGCGCGAGAGGCAGTCCGGCAACGATCAGCTGGACCTCATCGACGGCGGCCGCCACGCGCTGGTTGACCCGTCCCGCTTCGTCGCGGAAGGCACGGGCGAGCGCGTTGTCAGGCACGATACCCCAGCCCACCTCGTTGCTGACGAGGATCACCGGGCCGCGCGCTGCGCTGAGCGCCGACACCAGTTGTCCGGTCATGGCCGGAATGTCCTCCTGCGCCAGCAGGAGGTTCGAGGTCCACAGCGTCAGGCAATCGACCAGCACCACCCGATCGGGCGCCGAGGCTGTGGCAAGCGCTTCGGGCAGGGCGAGCGGGGCCTCGATCGTGCTCCAGGCCGCGTCGCGGTCCGCGCGGTGGCGGTCGATGCGCGCGCGCATCTCGGCATCGAAGCCTTGCGCGGTCGCGATGAACACCGGGACAAGGCCGGTGGCCTCAGCGCGGTTTTGCGCGTAACGGCTCTTACCCGACCGTGCGCCGCCAAGGGCAAGAAGGCTGGTCATGGGCACGTACCGGCGGTGCGGGCGATCGACAGGAGCGCCTCGATATCGAGATGGCGTTCGAGCGCGGCCGCCACGCCATCGAGCGCGCGATCCACTTCGGCCGCGTGATCGTGCCCATCCGAACGCACGCCAAGCCTGTCGAGAAAGGCCCGGCGAAAGGCGGTGCTGGCGAACAGGCCGTGGACATACGTGCCGAAGGTGCGGCCGTCGGCGGCGCAGGCGCCATCGCTGCGCCCATTGCCAAGTGTCGCAAAGGGCCGCGCGGCGTCGGGGCCGGAGGTCTCGCCCATGTGCATCTCGTACCCCGAAAGCGGCGCGCCGAAAGCCTCGCCGCAGACGCGTTCGAGCCGTTTTGCCGGGCTCAGAACGGTCTCGACGTCGATCAGGCTCAGCCCTTCGAGCGTTGCGGGCGGACCTTCGATCCCCTGGGGATCGGCCAGGCTGCGTCCGAGCATCTGGTAGCCGCCGCAGATCCCCAGGATCGGCGTGCCGCGCCGGTGGTGGGCGCGAATGTCGATGTCCCAGCCTTGCACGCGCAGCGCGGCCATATCGGCAATCGTGGCCTTGGAGCCGGGCAGGATGATACAGGCCGTCTCGGCCGGGATCGGCTGGCCGGGGGGCACCATCACCAGTTCGACCCCGCTTTCGCCCTTGAGCGGATCAAGATCGTCGAAATTGGCGATGCGCGGCAGGATCGGGCAGGCGATCACGATGCGCGCCGCGCGGTCCGGCCTGGCGCGTTCGAGCACCACCGCATCCTCGCTCGGCAGACGGGCGGTTTCGGTCAGCCAGGGGACGACACCCAGCCCCCGCCATCCCGACAACGCCTCGATCTGGTGATAGCCATCCTCGAACAGCGCGGGATCGCCGCGAAACTTGTTGATGAGGAAACCCGCGATCATCGCGGCGTCCTGGGCATCGAGCACCGTGCGCGTGCCGACGATCGAGGCGATCACGCCGCCGCGATCGATGTCGCCCACGAGCACCACGGGAACCTTCGCCGCGCGGGCAAAACCCATGTTGGCGATGTCGCCTGCACGTAGGTTGATTTCGGCCGGGGAGCCCGCGCCTTCGACGACGACGATGTCGCACTGCGCGGTGAGCCGCGCGAAGCTTTCCAGCACCTCGCCGAGCAAGGAGCGGCGCGCCTCGCGGAAATTGCCGCCGCCCAGCTGGCCGCGCACGCGGCCGTGGACGATGAGCTGCGAGGTGTGGTCGGCTTGCGGCTTGAGCAGCACCGGGTTCATGTCGGTGTGCAGGTCGGTCCGGCAGGCCAGCGCCTGGAGCGCCTGCGCGCGCCCGATCTCGCCCCCGTCGGCGGTGACCGCGGCGTTGTTCGACATGTTCTGCGGCTTGAACGGGCGCACGCGAAGCCCCCGGTTGGCAAAGGCGCGGCACAGTCCTGCGACGAGCACCGACTTGCCCACGTCCGAACCGGTCCCCTGCAGCATCAAAGCGCCCATGCGATCCCTCCTGCGATGATCCAGAGTATCAGGCACGCGCGGGTGTAGATCCGCAAGGCGCGCGCGATGTCCTGCGCGCTAGCCTCGGCGCGCCCGGCACCGATCCACTCCTTGGCGTGCCACACGCCGTCGTAGCAGACCGGTCCTGCGAGCCGCAGGTCGAGCGCCCCTGCCATCGCCGCCTCGGTCCAGCCCGCGTTGGGCGAGGCGTGGCGGTGGGCGTCGCGCAGCAGGATGCGAAGACCCCGGCCCGCAACGGCGCAGAGCAGCAGGGCGGCGAGCCGCGCCGGGATCAGGTTTACCACGTCGTCAAGGCGTGCGGCGGCCCATCCGAACCGGCGGTACGGTTCCTCGCGATGGCCGATCAGGCTGTCGGCGGTGTTGATCGCCTTGTAGGCCCAAACGCCCGGCAGTCCGCCTAGGACAAGCCAGAACAGCGGGGCGGCCAGAGCGTCGCAGAAGCTCTCTGCAAGGCTCTCGATCGCCGCGCGCGCGATGCCCGCCTCGTCGAGGCTGGCGACATCGCGCCCGACGATCTGCGCGACGGCGGTGCGCGCGGCTTCGCGCTCGCCGCGTTCGAGATGCTGCGCCACGGCACGCACGTGTTCGTACAAGGAGCGCTGCGCCAGCGCGGGCCAGGCCAGCGCGGCGAGGCCGATCCAGCTCCACGGCGCGGGCAGCAGCGCGAGCAGCGCCTCGGCAGCGATGGCGAGGAGGATGGTACCCCCGACGAGGAGCGCCACCGTCGCGACGCCGAGCCACTGCCGCGTGGCGTCGTGGTAGCCGGTCCTGTTCCAGCGGGTGTCGAGGGCATGGATGAACCGCGCAAAGGCGCCCACCGGGTGTCCGATCCGACGGTAGAGTGCGGCGGGCCAGCCTATCGCGGCATCAAGGCCGAGCGCGAGGAGGGCGATGGGTTCAGCCATCCTGCAGCGCTTGTTCGAGCCGGGTCATTGCGGCGGTGTTCGCGGGCAGGCCGAGCCGCAGCGCGGTCGGGTCCTGCGCGAAGGGGCGTGTCAATATGGCGTGCCGGGCGAGGCGTTCGAACAACGCTGCGGCGTCGGGGTGATGGACCATCCGAAACAGCGGGCAGGCCCCCTGCGGTTCCAGGCCGCAGCGGCGCAGCAGCGCGTCGAGCGCTTCGGCCTGTTCGCGCAGGCGCCGGCGGGTCTGCACGATCCACGCGTGATCGCTATAGGCCGCCTCGCCGATGGCGATCGCGGCGGCCGACAGTGGCCAGCTTCCCAGCATCGCCCGCAGCGCGGCGACAAATTCGGGCGGGCCGAGCACGAAGCCGAGCCGAACGCCCGCAAGCCCGAAGAACTTGCCCAGCGAGCGCAGCACGATCAGGCGCTGTTCGGCGTGCACTCTGGGTGCCAGGCCGGGTTCCTCGAACACGTCGGCAAAAGCCTCGTCGAGCACCAGCCAGCCGTTCGTCCCGCGCCGCTCGAGCCAGTGCGCGAGGTCGGCGGTCGCGAACCGGCGCCCGTCGGGGTTGGTGGGATTGGCGAGGACGAGCGTCGCGGCGTCGGCCGCTTCGAGATTGGTGACGGGCAAGGGGCGAATGCCCTCGATCATCGCGTGGTGGGTGCGGTAGCCGGGGGTCAGGGCATAGGCCGGGCCACTCGCGCCGAGCTGCTGGCCGACGAGCCGCAGGCCCACTTCGCTTCCCGGCACCGCGCAAACGCAGTCCGGGTCTGTGCCGAAATACCCGGCCGCCGTGCTTTCGAGCGCGGCAAGCGCCTGGGGGGCGGGCAGGCTGTGCCAGTCGATTGCCAGTGTCCGGGGGATCGGCCAGGGGGCAGGGTTGATACCGGTCGACAGGTCGATCCAGGCCTTTGGGTCACCGCCGAAATGCGCCGCCGCCGCCGCGAGGTTGCCGCCGTGCCAGGTCCAGGCGGGTGTCGCCCGGTTCATGCGGGTATAACCGCTGCGGCAAGACCGGCGAGCAGAAGAACCGTCTCGCAAAATTCGATCCCGCCGCCGTGGCCATCGCCCGAAATTCCGCCAAGCCGGGTGCGCAGCCAGTGGCTCCAGCCCAGGACCGGCAGCGGAGCGAGCGCCAGCCCCATCCCCTGCGCCGGATTGACGAGCAGGGCGCAAGCCAGCACGGCAAGCGCCCAGAACGCGACGTGGCCCCAGCCCGCCGCGTGGCGGAAGCGGGCTCCCAGACCATCGTGCAGGGAGGGCAGCCGAAGGTTCCAGACCAGCGGTCCAATCCGCGCGGCGGCCGCGACGGCGATCGGCAGGGCAAGTAGTGCCGCTTTTTCGCCAGGCATGGCCCTCTGCGCGGCCTCTGCGACGAGCGCGTGGAGCAGCACCAGCTTGGCGACGACCTGAAGCGCGATGGCGATGGCCCCGAAGCTGCCGATGTGCGGATCGGCGAGGATCGCGCGCAGGCGTACCTTTCTGTCGTCGGCGGTTTCACCCGAGATCTTGTGCGCCGCGCCCGCCGCATCGATGCAGTCGGCCAGACCGTCGAGGTGAAGCCCGCCGGTGACCACGATCCACGCGGCGACGCCGAGAAAGGCCCCGGTCCAGGCATCGATCAGCCCTCCGAGCGCCGTGGCAAACGCCACCACCAGCCCGACGATGGCGCCAACCGCCGGGAACCAGCGCATGGACGCGGCAAACTCGGCGTTGGTCACGTTGATCCGTGGGGTGGGCAGGCGGGTCAGGAACTGGACCGCGACGACGAGCCCCTTCACGCCTGCAATCCGGTGATCTGCGCGCCGCGGGCCCCGTCCCCGGTTTCGTCCCAGACACGCAGCGACAGCCGCGCCGCATAGGGCAGGTCGAACCCCCAGACCTGCCGGACATCGAGCCCTAGCAGCGTTGCGAGCGCGGCGCGCATGGCTCCCGCGTGGGTGACGATGAGCGTGTCGCGTAAAGGCAAGGCCGCGAGCGCTGCGCCGACGCGCGTGGTCAGTTGCGACCAGCGCTCGCCCTGCGGGGGCGCATGGCCTTCGGGATCGCTCCAGAAGCGGCCCAGTGCGTCGGGGGCAATCGCGTCCGGGGCAAGGCCGTCCCACGCGCCGAAATCGAGTTCGCGCCAGCGTGGATCGATGGTGTGCGCCGCCCCGCAGTCCTGCGCGATGGCGCGTGCCGCCGCGCAAGCCCGTGACAGGTCCGAACTGACCACGTGACAGAACGTCAGCGCACGGGCCCGCTCGCGGCATGCGGCGATCCCTTCGGGCGAGGAGGGGAGATCGGTGCGGCCGAGCAGCAGCCCGGCGCGCGCGGGTGCGCCGTGGCGCAGCAGATGAAAGCAGGCGGTTTGCAGGCGCGGCGTCATGGCTTGTCGGCCACGCCCGCCTCGGCCACGCCCGCCTCGGCAAAGGTTGCCATCCGGGCGTGCATGGCCAGCGCGCTGCGCACCAGCTGCACCGCCACCGCGCCGCCGCTTGCCTCGCCAAGGCGCAAGCCCAGGTCGAGCAGCGGGTC
>NZ_JALHLF010000007.1 GCF_022832435.1 Novosphingobium organovorum
GAGACCGCGCCCGCGCCGGCTCCCGAGCCTGCCCCGCAGCCCGAGCCGCAGCCCGCACCAAGGCCCGAGCCCAAGCCTGCGCCCAAACCGGCCCCCAAACCCGCGCCCAAGCCCGCCCCCAAAGCGCCGCCCAAGCCGGTCGCCAAGCCTGAGCCCAAGGCCAAGGAGACGCCCCGGCGCGAGACCAAGCGCCCGGCGCCCGAAAAGAAGACCACCAGCCGCCGCAAGGAAAGCGCGATCGACGATATCGTCTCGCAGCCGTCCGCGTCGAAATCGACGTCCAAAAGCCCGTCCAAGGCCAAGGACGAACCCAGGAAGGCTGGCGGAAGCCGGATCGGCTCGAACTTCCTCGACGGGGTGAGCGGGGCGTCCGATGCTCAGGGTTCGGGTACGCCCGCGGCCGAGATCGGGCCGAGCGCGCGCTCGGCGCTGTCCGCCTCGATCACCCGCCAGCTCAAGCCGCACTGGAATCCGCCTTCGGGCGTCGATGTCGACAAGCTGGTGACCGTGCTCTCGTTCGATCTCAACAAGGACGGGAGCCTGGCGGGCAAGCCGCGCGTTGTACGCCAGCGCGGGATCACCGATTCCAACCGCGCGCAGGCCGCCCGGCACGCCGAGCAGGCCATTCGTGCGGTTCAGCTTGCAGCCCCGTTCACTTTGCCCGCAGAATACTACAACGCGTGGAAGCACGTATCGTCCTTCGAATTTGACTTGAGGCTCTCGCAATGACCGCCCGATCCCTTTCCCGACTTCTCGCCCTTGCTCTGCTGGGGAGCGCCCCCGTCATGGCGCAGGCGCAGGTTCAGCCGCCCGTCGAGCCGCAGGCGGCGTCCGCGCCCGGCGATGGCCAGGATGGCGGGCTGACCGGCTCGGTCTCGGCCGACGGCGCCTGGCAGGATCTGGGCATCGCGATCACCACGTTCGCGACCGACGCCGACGTGCCCACGCAAACCAACGCCGGATCGACCGCGCAGCTGGGCAACGCGATCTCAAGGGTCGTCGCCGACGATCTGAAGGACAACGGCCTGTTCAAGCCCTCGGGCCCCGACGGTCTGCCGCGCCCGCGCTTTGCCGAAGTGACCACGCCCAACTTCCCGCTCTGGGCGACGGGCGGCACCGACATGCTGGTGCAGGGCTATGTCCACGCCAACGGTGACGGCACGCTGACGGTGGGCTGCTACCTCTACGACGTTGCGCTCAAGCAGCAGCTGACCAAGGCGGGCTGGAAGGTCAATCCGGCCGACTGGCGCCGCGCCGGGCACAAGTGCGCGGACCTTGTCTACTCGCGCCTTTCGGGGGAAAGCCCGTTCTTCGATTCCAAGATCGCCTACATCGCCGAGACGGGGCCCAAGGATCACCGCATGAAGCGGCTGGCGATCATGGATTCGGACGGTGCCAACCACCGCTACCTCACCAGCGGACAGGCCATGGCGCTGACCCCGCGCTATTCGCCCGACTATTCCAAGATCCTCTACCTGTCGTATCTGAACGGCCAGCCCAGCGTTTATGCCTATGACCTGGCGAGCAATTCGCAGAAGCTGATCTTCCGCACCACCAACCCGACGATGGCCCCGCGCTGGTCGCCCGACGGCAAGTGGGTGCTGTTCTCGATGTCGCAGGCCGGGCGCACCGACATCTACCGCATTTCCTCGGCCGGGGGCGGCACGCCGCAGCGCCTGACCGATGGGCCGGGCATCAACATCGGCGGCAGCTACTCGCCCGATGGCAGCAAGATCGTGTTCGAGAGCGACCGTTCGGGCTCGCAGCAGGTCTACGTGATGAACGCGGATGGTTCGAACCAGCACCGCATCAGCTTCTTCGGCGGCCGCTCGGCGACGCCGGAATGGAGCCCGCGCGGCGATCTCATCGCCTTCACCCACATCGCGGGCAACTTGCGCATCGCGGTCATGTCGCCCGACGGCAAGGGAATGCGTTACCTCACCAACTCGTGGCAGGACGAAGCGCCGACCTGGTCGCCCAATGGGCGCATCGTGCAGTTCTTCCGCACCGAGAAAGGCTCGGGCCTGGCCTCGATCTGGCAGGTCGACCTGACCGGCCACAACGAACGCAAGCTGCCCACCCCGGTGGGCGCCTCGGACCCCGCCTGGGGGCCGATCCGACCCTGACACGGCGCCGCAGAGCGCACGCAAGGCGGCGGCCGGCGCAGGCTGGCCGGCGGCTTTGCGTGACAGGGTCTATTCATCTTGACAGTGTGAACAATTGCACGGAACTACGCTTTTCGCTGGCCATTACTATCGGCTGAGCACCAGAGGAGATTACCCGATGTCTTCCCCCCTTCCGACCGCCCGTTTCCTGAAGAGCGGAGCCACCATCCTGCTCGTGGCCGGTGCGCTGAGCATTTCGGCCTGCTCGCACAAGAAGGCGCCTCAGGAACTTCCGCCCGAGCCGGGCCCCGCACGCACCACCACCACGCCGCCCTCGGGCCAGCCGCTCGGCCCGCAGCCCGGCAGCCAGGCTGATTTCGCGGCCAAGATGATGGGCGCGGACACCATCTACTTCGACACCGACAAGTACGACATCGACGCGATGGACCAGCAGGCGCTCGCCAAGCAGGCGCAGTGGCTGATGATGTACCCCAACAAGCAGGTGACCGTCGAAGGCCATGCCGACGAGCGCGGTACGCGCGAATACAACCTTGCGCTGGGCGAACGCCGCGCCAACTCGGCCAAGAACTATCTGGTGAGCCTGGGCGTCGCGCCGGGCCGCATCACGACGATCAGCTACGGCAAGGAACGCCCGGTCGCGCTCGGTTCGAACGAGCAGGCCTGGGCGCAGAACCGCCGCGCGGTGACCGTCACGATCGACTGAGACGGGTCGCCTTACTTAGGCGCCTGACGCGAGAGCTTTGTTCTTTCGCGAAATGATCGGGAAATTCGCCAGTTCGCCCGTCCGTGCCCTCGCTTGCGAGCGGCGCGGGCGGGCGCTGGCTTTGGGCTTGCCAAAGGGGGCCGGGCATCGGCGCGGTTGGGCGAATTGGCCGCAAGAGGCTTGCAACGAGGCAAGCGGACAGCGTAACGGCTGGGGAATGAGCCGCGCACGACGCACCGACAACTGGGGATTCCCGCGCTGGGGAGGCTACGGCAGCTCGCGCGAGGCCGCGCAGGTGCGCCTGTGCGATCGCCACGGGTGCACCGAGCGAGGCGATTGCCCCGCCCCGAAAAGCCCCAACAGCCCGGAACGCTGGTACTTCTGCCAGAAGCACGCGGCCGAATACAACGCGGGTTGGGATTACTTCGCCGGGCTCGACAAGGAAGAAGCGCAGCAGCGCGAGGCCGAAGAGCGCTCGGAAACCTCCGGCTACCAGGAATCGGCGCATTACGGCTGGGCAGGCTCGGGCGATGGCACGCGCAGCCGCGACGAACTGCGCGCGCTTGAGGCGCTGGGGCTTGATCCCGACGCCGATTTCCAGGCCGTGCGCCGGGCCTGGCGCGCCAAGGCCAAGGAAGTCCACCCCGACGTTCGCCCCGGCGACGCGGAGGCCGCCAAGGCCTTCCAAACCTATCAGCTGGCTTACGAAGTGCTCCGCGCGGCCGAGGAGCGGCGCGAATGGCACGGCTAGGCCTTTAAAAAGGCGCCACGTATTTCGCCTCGCTCAGGCGGGCGCGAGCGCCGCATCCATCCAGCGGCGTACTACGTCGAGATCGGGCAGCACCGCGTGCGCCAGCGTGGCGACATCGGGCGCGGGGGTGACGAGGTCGGGGACGAGCAGCACGGTCATGCCCGCAGCGGCCGCCGCCTTGAGGCCATTGGGCGAATCCTCCACCGCCACGCAGCGCGCCGGATCGGCGCCAAGGTTGCGCGCGCTGACAAGGTAGGGCTCGGGATGGGGCTTGGGGTCCTCGACGTCGCTCAAGGTGACGATCGAATCGAACAGCGCGAGGAAACCGGCGTGTTCCAGCTTCTCGAGCGCCTTTTCGCGCCGGGTCGAGGTGCACAGGCCCAGCGGCACGCGCGCCTGGCTGAGCGCGGTGAGCAGCGCCGTGGCGCCCGGCTTGATCGGGATGTCGGCGCGCCACAGCGTGTCGAACAGCGCGTCGGCCCTGGCGTTGAAGGCGTCGAGATCGGCGTGCTCGCCCCACAGGCGGCGCAAGGTGAGGTCGTTGACCTCGCGGTGGACGCCAACGAAGCCGTTGTGGATTTCGGCGGGAAGATCATGGCCGAGTTCGCGGGCGGTTTCGGCCTGCGCGCGGCGGTGGAGCGCTTCGGTATCGATCAGCGTTCCGTCCATGTCGAAAATCACCGCTGCGGGGCGGGCGGGCGCGAAGGGGGGCGGGCGAAGGATCGCATCGGGCGCGTTGGTCACTGGCTGGTTCCGATCGTGGTTGGGGAGGGGGAGGTCACGACGGGTTCCCACCTAGGAACTGGCCTTGGGCGCTGTCAACGGGAAGGCGCGGCTTCTCCTTGGAACAATTGCGCGGGCCGGGCCTTGACTCTGACATGATGTCAAACCCTATCTGGGGTAGCGTCATGCAAAGGAGGAGCCCGATGGCGCCGTGTAATTCCGATTCCTCACCCACGCCCGAAACGGCAGCGCCCCCCGCCTCGGACGCGGGGCACGCGCACCATGGGTGCTGCCTTCATGGCGAGGACAAGGCCCCTGCACGCGCGAGCGACCCGGTCTGCGGCATGAGCGTCGATCCGGCGAGCGCGAAGCACAGCGCCGAGCATGACGGCCAGTCCTATTATTTCTGCTGCGCTGGCTGCCGCACCAAGTTCCTTGCCGATCCCGCCCGCTATCGGAAGGCATCGAGCGAGCCCGATCCGGACCGCGATCCCGTTTGCGGGATGCGCGTCGATCCGGCGAGCGCCAGGCACAGCGCCGAGCATGACGGGCACACCTACCACTTTTGCAGCGCGGGCTGCCGCACCAAGTTCGTGGCCGACCCGGCACGCTATCTCGATCCGCAGCCGGTGGCCGAGGAAGACGTGCCCGAGGGTACGATCTGGACCTGCCCGATGGACCCTGAAATCCGTCAGGACCATCCGGGCCCGTGCCCGATCTGCGGCATGGCGCTCGAACCCGAGACGGTTTCCCTCGACAGCGGGCCCAACGCCGAGCTGGTCGACATGACGCGCCGGTTCTGGATCGCGCTGGCCCTTGCGCTGCCGGTGTTCGGGCTCGAGATGGGCGGGCACCTCGTTCCCGCGCTGCATCATCTGGTGCCGCAGCGCCTCTCGATCTGGGTCCAGCTGGTGCTGGCGAGCCCGGTCGTGCTGTGGGCCGGTGCGCCGTTCTTCGCGCGCGGCTGGGCTTCGGTGAAATCGCGCCACTTCAACATGTTCACGCTGATCGCGCTCGGTACCGGAGTGGCCTGGAGCTACAGTCTCGTTGTCGCGCTGGCGCCGGGGATCTTCCCGCCGGCGCTGCGTGGGAGCGATGGCCTCGTCCCGGTCTATTTCGAGGCGAGCGCGGTCATCGTCGTGCTGGTCCTGCTGGGGCAGGTGCTCGAACTGCGCGCGCGCGAACGCACGTCGGGCGCGATCCGCGCGCTGCTCGAACTGGCGCCGCGCACGGCCCGGCGCATCGCGCCGGACGGCCGCGAAGAAGAAGTGCCGATCGAGGAGATCGCGGTCGGTGAACGCCTGCGCCTGCGCCCCGGCGAAAAGGTCCCGGTCGATGGGGAAGTGGCTGAAGGGCGCTCGACGCTCGACGAGGCGATGCTCACCGGCGAGGCTATGCCGGTTGCCAAGGGGCCGGGCGATGGCGTGATCGCGGGCACGATCAACCAGGGCGGCGCGCTGGTCATCACCGCGGGCAAGGTCGGGCGCGATACGATGCTTTCGCGGATCGTCCAGATGGTCGCCGAGGCGCAGCGCTCGCGCGCGCCGATCCAGGGGCTGGCCGACCGGGTCGCGGGGTGGTTCGTGCCCACGGTCCTGGCCGTTGCGGTGCTGGCCTTTGCCGCCTGGATGCTGTGGGGCCCGCAGCCGCGCCTCGCGCACGCGCTGGTCGCGGCGGTCTCGGTGCTGATCATCGCCTGCCCCTGCGCGCTGGGGCTGGCAACGCCGATGTCGATCATGGTCGGCATCGGGCGCGGCGCGGGGCTCGGCGTGCTGATCCGCAACGCCGATGCCCTCGAACGGCTCGAAAAGGTCGATACGCTGGTGCTCGACAAGACCGGCACGCTGACGCAGGGCAAGCCGCGCGTGGTGGCGCTTGAGACGGTGGGCGGCTGGAGCGAAGCCGATCTGCTGCGTCTCGCCGCGTCGGTCGAGCAATCGTCCGAGCATCCGCTCGCCGCCGCGATCGTCGCCGAGGCGCGTGAGCGCGGGCTTGACCTCGCCTCTGCCGACGATTTCGCGGCACCTACCGGGAAGGGCGTGAAGGCCCGTGTCGAGGGCAAGGCGGTCCTGCTGGGCAATCAGCGTTTTCTCGAGGAGGAAGGGGCCTGGGACCGCGCGCTCGCCGAACGGGCCGATGCTCGCCGGGCGGATGGCGCGACGGTGCTGTTCGCGGCGATCGATGGCGCGCTGGCGGGGCTCTTCGCGATTGCCGATCCGATCAAGGAGACCACGCCCGAGGCGCTGGCGGCCCTGCGCCGGCAGGGGTTGCATCTGGTCATGCTGACCGGCGACAACCGCCGCACGGCTGAGGCGGTGGCGCGCACGCTCGGGATCGAGGAGGTCGAGGCCGACGTCCTGCCCGACCGCAAGAGCGCGGTGGTTGCCCGGCTTCAGGGCGAGGGGCGCATCGTGGCGATGGCCGGTGACGGTATCAACGATGCTCCCGCGCTCGCTGCGGCGGACGTCGGCATCGCCATGGGCACCGGCACCGACGTAGCCATCGAAAGCGCGGGCGTGACCCTGCTCAAGGGGGATCTCACCGGCATCGTCCAGGCGCGCCGGCTGGGGCAGGCAACCTTGCGCAACATTCGCCAGAACCTGTTCTTCGCCTTCGTCTACAACGCGGTCGGCGTGCCGGTGGCGGCGGGCGTGCTCTACCCGGTGTTCGGGGTGCTGCTCTCGCCGATCCTCGCGGCGGCGGCGATGTCGCTCTCCTCGGTCAGCGTGATCTCGAACGCCTTGCGGCTCAACCGGAGCGCGCTGTGAACATCGGCGAGGCCTCTAAGGCGAGCGGGGTTTCCCCGCGCATGATCCGCCATTACGAAAAGATCGCGCTGGTGCCCGCTCCGGCGCGGCGTGACAGCGGCTACCGCGATTACGACGCGCGCGACGTGCACCGCCTGCGCTTCATCGCCAACGCGCGCGATCTGGGCTTTTCGGTGGGCGAGATCGCCGAACTGCTCGACCTGTGGGAAGATCGCGCGCGCGCGAGCGCGCAGGTCAAGGCGCTGGCGCTGGCGCATATCGACGCGCTCGACGCCAAGATCGCGCAGCTACAGGCGATGCGCACGACGCTCCATCAACTGGCGGACCGTTGCCACGGCGATGGTCGGCCCGATTGCCCGATTCTGAGCGAACTGGCCGACCCGGAGCGCTGAGCCGCGTCAGACCATCGTTTCGGGGCGGACCACCCGGTCGAACGTCGCCGCGTCGACCAGTCCCAGCTCGAGCGCGGCGGCGCGCAGGGTCTGGCCGGTCTCGTGCGCGTGCTTGGCGATCTTCGCCGCGCTGTCGTAGCCGATCTCGGGCGCGAGCGCGGTCACCAGCATCAGCGAATTATCGACGAGCTGGGCGATGCGCGCGCGGTTGGGGGTGATCCCCTCGACACAGCGGGTCGCGAAGCTGTCCATCCCCACGCTCAGCAGGTGGATCGAGCGCATGACGGCCGCTGCGATCATCGGCTTGAACACGTTGAGTTCAAACGCGCCCTGAAGCCCGCCAACGGTGATCGCCTGATGGTTGCCGATCACTTGCGCGGCGACCATCGTGAGCATCTCGCACTGGGTGGGGTTGACCTTGCCCGGCATGATCGAACTGCCCGGCTCGTTCGCCGGAAGTTCGAGCTCCCCCAATCCCGAACGCGGGCCCGAGCCGAGCCAGCGGATGTCGTTGGCGATCTTGGTCAGCGCCACGGCGAGCGTGTTGAGCTTGCCCGAAAAATCCACCAGCGTGTCGTGGGTCGCCAGCGCTTCGAACTTGTTGGCGGCCGAAACGAAGGGCAGGCCGGTCAGCGCGGCGAGTTCGGCGGCGACGTCATCACCGAACCCCTCGGGCGCGTTGAGCCCGGTGCCGACCGCGGTGCCGCCGATGGCGAGGCGGCACAGGCCATGCTCGATCAGTGGCAGGGTGCGCGTGCGGGCAAGGCGCAACTGGGCGTAGTAGCCTGAGAATTCCTGCCCCAGCGTCACCGGTGTCGCATCCTGCAAATGCGTGCGGCCGATCTTGACGATGCGGTCCCAGGCCTGCGCCTTGGCGTGGAGGGCGGCTTCGAGCGTCTCGACCGCAGGGATCAGCGACCGGCTTGCGGCGAGCGCGGCGGCGACGTGCATGGCGGTCGGGAAGCTGTCGTTCGAGGACTGGCTCTTGTTGACGTGGTCGTTGGGGTGGACCGGGCTCTTGCCGCCGCGTGTGCCGGTCAGGATCTCGTTGGCGCGGCCCGCGATCACTTCGTTGACGTTCATGTTGGTCTGCGTGCCGCTGCCGGTCTGCCAGATGACCAGAGGGAACTGGTCGTCGAGCGTGCCCTCGATGACTTCGATCGCGGCCTGTTCGATCGCATCGGCAAGCGCGGGATCGAGCCCGTGGCGCCGGTTGACCCGTGCCGCGGCCTGTTTGACCAGCGCCATGGCGTGGACGAGGGCGATCGGCATGCGTTCGCTGTCGCCAAAGGGGAAATTGGCGTGGCTGCGCTGGGTTTGGGCGCCCCAGTAGGCGGTTGCGGGGACCGCGATCGCGCCGATGCTGTCGCTTTCGATCCGGGTATCCATGCGTGCTGACCCTCTCTTATGACTCTGGCTCTTGTGACTCTGGGGCTCTCGTGACTGTGGGAACGATGTCCCGTGCCAAAAAGGTAGGGCGCGGCCGCAGGGTTTTACAGGGTGCGCCGAGGTGAATTCGCGGGCGGGAAGCGCGCGCGCGGTGCAAAGGCGATAATACCAAAAAAATCCCCCGCCGCTGTCGAGCGACGGGGGATAAGGTCGTCAGAGTCTGAGGGAATTTCAGAAACTCGAGCGAGTCCTTACGGCCGGTGATCGAGCCTAGCCAGTGCTGCGGTGCAAAAAATTCGTATGGCGAACAAAAATGGCCTCTAATGTGTATTGAGGGGGCTACTTTAAGCGTTTTTACGGAGGGACGGAGCGATCCAGGACTCTGTTTCCGCGCTCGAACAGCGAAATCCATGCGGGAAAAAATTCGCAGGACGACCAAACAGGGGCCGAATCGCACGCGCGGCGATCGGGTGATTCGCTGGCTGCGGTGCCCTGAAATCTCACAAAAAGTCGATATATCAGATGGATGTATTGCTTTGTGGATATCTTCTTTTTTGATTCAAGGACGATCGTCAAGTATTCTATCTGTGGGTAGTTGGTGGGCTGGGATTACTTGCTGGTCGGTGGTTATGGCGGAAGTATCGCTTCGGTCGAGCCGGGGCTCGATCTTTTGATTATACTTTTGCGGTATTTCTTTGGTCCTGCGTTTCGACCGCGATCCGATCGCCGGGAGCGAAGGGTCCGTGATGCGCGTTTCACGTTCGCATCGGCAGGGCGGGACCGCGTTCGAAGGGCTCTCTACGAATCATTGCTTGTTGCAGTTATAAAGTTACAAGATGAGGTCCATATCTTGCAAAGGGCGCAAAGGCGTTTGTGCGGGGTTGGAAGCCGGCCGGGCAGCAGCTACCCCGGCTAGTGTATGGCTAGCTGTTGAATGGAAGCGTAAATGCCCGTGGTTCGCCGAAGCCGAGTTGAAACGATCCCGTCGCACGATGGGCTCGCGGCATTCGTGCGCACGGCGACCCCCGACCTTGATCGGCGGCGGCATCCGGCGAAATAACACGAAGCCAGTAGGCGGAGATGATGATGAGTGCAGGTGAGAAGACGTCCGTTGCCAAGAAGCCTTCCAGGACGAAGCCTTCCAAGCCATCCGAGAAACGCGTCACGGCTCCGCCAGCGAAGGCCCGCAACGGGACGAACGCGGCCATGAGCGGCTGCGAGAGTGCGCTGGCCGATGCCATCCGCTCGGGCCTGCTGCCCGGTGACGGCGCGCCCGACCAGCCCTGGATCGAAGATGCCGCCCAGTTCCTGGTCGCCGCCGGTGCGTCGCGCGCGGCGGGCCAGTCAGTCGTCGAGATCGCCTCGACCAGCGAGGAACGCCGCCTGGTGCGCGTGGCGCTGGTCAACGACGACATGCCCTTTCTTGTCGATTCGACGGCCGCGGCGCTCGCCTCGCTGGGGCTGGTGATCGACCGGCTGGTTCACCCGATCGTCGGTGTCGAGCGCGATGCGGACGGGCGCATCGTGCGGATTTCGGCCGACGGGCAGGACGTCAAGGGACGCGAGTCCTTCATCTATATCGAGATGGCGCGGATCGACGCTCGCCAGCGCCGCGAACTGCAGGCAACGCTCGAGGGGACGCTCGCCGACGTGCGCAGCGCCGTCGCCGACTGGCCGCGCATGACCAAGGCGCTGGCCGCCGATGCCGCCATCGTCGAGGACGTGGAAGGGGCCGCGCTGCTCAAGTGGTTCGCGCAAGGCATGCTCACCGTGCTTGGCCACGTCACGCGCGGACGTGACGGCGGCCACAGCCAGAAGCTGGGCATCTGCCGCCGCGGGATCAAGACGCTGCTGTCCGATGCCAGCTTTGCGCGCGCGTTCGAAATCTTCGACGGGCAGCTCGCCACGGGCAAGGTCGTCGCGCCGATGGCGATCAAGGCCAACCGCATCGCCACGGTCCACCGCCGCGTGCCGCTCGACCTGTTCCTGGTGCCGGTCATCAAGCAGGGCAAGGTCGCGGCGATTTCGGTCCACGCCGGGACCTGGACGAGCGAGGCTCTGGCCTATCCGCCCGACCGCGTGCCGCGCCTGCGCGGGATGCTGGCGAGTCTCGCCACCAAGCTGGGCTGCGATCCGCGCGGACATACCGGCAAGGCGCTGGCCCATGCGCTGACCAGTCTGCCTCATGACCTCGTGCTGGGTCTGGCGGCGGCCGACGTGGAGCGGCTGGCCGGCACCATGACCGGGCTGGTCGATCGTCCGCGTCCGCGCCTGCTGCTGGCGACTGCACCGCTGGTGCGGCATCTCTTCGCCTTCATCTGGCTGCCGCGCGACATGGTCTCCACCCAGATGCGCCAGCGCATCCAGGCGCTGGTCGAGGATGCCACCAGCGCGCCCGCGCTCGACTGGAGCCTCCAGGTCGAATCGGGCAACCTCGCCATGCTGCGCTACACCTTCGACATTCGCGAGGGCGCGAGCGAGCCCGACGAGGCCGATCTCGATCACCGCCTGCAGGTCATGCTGCGCGGCTGGAGCGAGGCGGTGGGCGCCGCGCTCGCCCAGCAGTTCGAACCTGCCCGCGCCGAAGCGATCGCGCTGCGCTATGCCGAGGCCTTTCCACTCGGTTACCGCAGCGAATACGGTCCGGCCGAAGCGGCAATCGACATCGCGCACATGCGCAAGATCGTGGTCGGCGAATCGGGTGAGGGCAAGGCCCCGCTCGGCTCACGCGATGCGCGCCTCTACGCGCACGAACAGGATGTGCCCGGCAGCCTTCGCCTCAAGATCTACCAGGCCGGGGGGCAGTTGCCGCTGTCCGACGCGGTGCCCGCGCTCGAGAATTTCGGGTTCCGCGTGCTGGCCGAAGTGCCCACGCCGCTCGATCAGGGGCGCATCGGCACGATCCACGATTTCACGCTCGAACTGCCCGTCGGGCGCAGCGCCGAAAGCGTGCTCGGGCTTGCCCCGATGATCGAGGATGCGCTCTGCGCGGTGCTCAACGGGCATGGCGAGAACGACGCCTTCAACCGCCTGGTGCCGAGCCTTGGTCTTTCCAAGCGCGAGGGCAACTGGCTGCGCGCCTGGTATCGCTACTTGCGCCAGGGCGGCATGCACTTCGGCATCGCCACCGTGGTCGAGGCGCTCGAAGGGGCCCCGGCGGTGACACTGGGCATCGTCGACCTGTTTCGCGCGCTGCACCAGCCCGATTTCAAGGGCGATCGCAAGGCGGCGCAGGACATGGCCGAGGAGGCGATCCGTGAGGGCCTTGCGGGCGTGGGCGCGATCAACGATGATCGCCTGCTGCGCGCCTATCGCGATCTCGTGCTGGCGATGCTGCGCACCAACGCCTTTGCCGCGCCGGGCCAGCTCGCGCTCGCCTTCAAGTTTGATTCCGCGATGGTGCCGGGTCTGCCCAAGCCGCTGCCCTGGCGCGAAATCTTCGTCTATTCGCGTCGGGTCGAGGGTATTCACCTGCGCGCCGGGCCAGTCGCGCGCGGAGGGCTGCGCTGGTCGGACCGGCGTGATGACTTCCGCACCGAAATCCTGGGGCTGATGAAGGCGCAGCGCGTCAAGAACGCGGTCATCGTGCCGACCGGCGCGAAGGGCGGGTTCTATCCCAAGCAGCTTCCCGATCCCGCGCGCGACCGCGCCGGATGGGCGGCCGAGGGGCAGGCGAGCTACGAGATCTTCATCGCCACGCTCCTCTCGATCACCGACAACATCCACGATGGGGCGGTGATCCATCCCGAGGACATCGTCATCCGCGACGGCGAAGACCCCTATTTCGTGGTCGCCGCCGATAAGGGCACGGCCAAGTTCTCGGACATCGCCAACGGCATCGCGCAGTCGCGCGATTTCTGGCTCGACGACGCTTTTGCGAGCGGCGGCTCGAACGGCTACGACCATAAGGTGATGGGCATCACCGCGCGTGGTGCCTGGGTGTCGGTCCAGCGCCACTTCCTCGAAATGGGGATCGACGTGCAGACCGACCCGGTGCGCGTGGTGGGCTGCGGCGACATGTCGGGGGATGTGTTCGGTAACGGCATGTTGCTGTCCAAGGCGATCCGTCTGGTCGCCGCGTTCGATCACCGCCACATCTTCATCGATCCCGATCCCGACGCAGCAGCCAGCTGGGCGGAGCGCAAGCGCCTCTTCGACCTGCCGCATTCGAGCTGGGACGATTACGACAAGTCGTTGATCTCGAAGGGCGGCGGGGTCTTCCCGCGATCGATGAAGTCGATTCCCCTGAGCCAGGAAATCCGCGATGCGCTGGGCTTCCAGGTCTCCGAGATCGATCCCGATTCGCTGATTTCGGCGATTCTGTGGGCCAAGGTCGACCTGCTCTGGTTTGGCGGCATCGGGACGTATGTGAAGTCCTCGAGCGAGAACAACGCGACCGTGGGCGATCCCGCCAACGACGCGCTGCGCGTGAGCGCCAACGAAGTGGGCGCGCGGGTCATCGGCGAGGGCGCCAATCTGGGCGTGACCCAGGCCGGCCGTATCGAGTTCGCGCTCAAGGGTGACGGCGGGCGCGGTGGGCGCATCAACACCGACTTCATCGACAATTCGGCGGGCGTTGACTGTTCGGACAACGAGGTCAACATCAAGATCGCGCTCGCCGCGGCCAAGCGCGCGGGCAAGCTGTCCGAGAAGAAGCGTGTCGAGCTGCTGCGCGACATGACCGAGGAAGTCTCGCAGCTCGTGCTCGAAGACAACCGGCTCCAGGCGCTGGCGCTGTCGATCGCGGGGCGCGGCGGGGCGGATGCGATCCACTCGCACATCCGGCTGATCGAGATGCTGGAAGAGGGCGGCAATCTTGATCGCGTAACCGAGGGGCTCGCCGAGAACGAGGCGCTGGTGCGCCGTGCGCAGGACGGACGCGGGCTGGTGCGGCCCGAGCTGGCCGTGCTGCTCTCGTCGAGCAAGCTGGTGCTGCAGGACGCCATCGAGAAGAGCACGCTGCCCGAGGATTGCGGCCTTCGTCCGATGCTCGAAGCGGCCTTTCCGGGGCCGATGCAGGCCAGGTTCAAGCCCTTTATCGCCGAGCACCGGCTGGCGCGCGAGATCATCGCGACCAAGCTTGCCAACCGCATCGTCAACCGCATGGGGCTGGTCCACCCCTTCGAACTCGCCGAGGAAGAAGGCGCGACGCTGGGGCAGGTCGCGGCGGCCTATTCGATCGCGGAGCGGCTGTTCGATCTGCCGCGGCTCTGGGCCCGGCTGGAGAACGCGCCGATGGGCGAGGAAGCGCGGCTGGCGCTGTTCGACGGTGCGGCGATGGCGGTGCGTTCGCACATGGCCGACCTCTTGCGCGCGGGCGCGGGTCGCGTGGCGCCGCACGAGCTTGAAGCGCGGCTCGAACCGGGCATCGCGCTGCTCACCAACGACGTCTACGAACTGCTGGGTGATCGCGGGCAGAGCCAGTCGGCGCGGATCTTTGCGCACCTGAGCGCGCTTGGCGCGCCTGAGGAAGAAGCGCGCCTGGTGACGCGCCTGTTCGATCTCGACGGCGCGGTGGGCCTTGCCGATCTTGCCGCCGATGCGGGCATCGCGCCGCGCCGGCTGGTCAACGCTTTCGTCTCGCTGGGCGCCGGGCTCGGGCTCGACTGGGCGCAGGCGAGCGCGGCGATCATGACGCCGAGCGATCCGTGGGAGCGCCTGCTGGTCGCGGGGCTTTCGCGCGATTTCCAGCAGATGCGGCTCGACTTTCTCAAGGCGCTGGGCCGCACCAAGGCGGGCAAGGCCGATCTGGAGGCGGCAACCGCGCGCTGGTGCAAGGACAACGCGGGCGCCATCACCGGCCTTCGCAACGTGGTGCGCCGGGCCGAGGAGAGCGGTACGCACACGCCCGCGATGATGGCGCAGATCGCGGTTCAGGCGCGCAACGTGCTTACCCGCTGAACGCGATCAGGATGACAGATGACGCCGGATCAGCCTTCGGGCTGGTCCGGCGTCGACGCGTCGGGGTGGACGAAGCGGCGCGCGATGGTGCGCGCAAGCCAGGGCCCGATCAAAAGGATCGCGGCCATGCGCGTGGTCTGGAGCGTCATCACGAAGCCCACGTCGACAGGGGAGGAAGCTGCGACGATGGCGATCGAGTTCATGCCGCCAGGGCTCGTCGCAAGGTAGGCGGTGGCGATGCTCACCCCGGCGATACGCGCGACGATAAGTCCGAGCGCGAAGCAACTGGCCATCATGGCCAGGATCGCGACCAGCACGGCGGGCAGCGCGGCGCGGGCGCGCGTAACGCTTTCGCGGGTGAAGCGCGCGCCGATGCCCCAGCCCACGATCAGGTAGGCCAGCGCGACAAGCGCGCGCGGCAGGGTGAAGTCGGTGAACACGCCGGTCGCGTTGAGGATCGTACCGAGCACCAGCGGTCCCAGAATGTCGGGTGCGGGCAGGCGCACGAGGCGGCCCAGCAGCAGCCCCGCTGCCGCCGTGGCGAGCGTTGCGCCAAGCGCCACGGGATCGACCGGCCACAACCAGGGCAGGGCGGCGCTGGCGACCGCATGGCCGCCCGTCTCGTCGCCAAGGATCATCGCGAGACCCGAGGCTCCCAGCGCGACCATGATGACGCGGACGTAGGTCATGAAGGCGACCATGCGGAAATCCTCGCCGCTGTCGCGCGCCATGAGCACCATCGCGGTGGCGAGGCCGGGCGCAGAGCCCCAGATCGCGACGGCTCCGGGCAGGATGCGCAGCGCGGCGAGCAGCATGCCGGTGCCGAAGGCGACCGCGAGCGTGGCCAGCGCGCTGCCCACGAACAGCGGCCAGTCGGTGAGGAAACGCGCGAGCACCGGCGGGCCCATCGAAGAAGCGATGAGGCTGCCGACGAGCGCCTGCGCCAGCGCGAAGAGCGCGGGCGGGGTGTTCATCGAACGTCCGCGCAGCGCCATCGCGATCGCCGCGAACATGGGGCCGAGCATCAGCGCGGCCGGGACGCCCAGCGCCTCGCCGCCCAGGCCCAGGACGAGCGAGAGGGCGATCAGGACCAGCCAGGGGCGTGCGTGCTTGAGGATCGGGGGCAAACAGGGTCCGCTGGAACGAAGGGTTTGAACACCACTGGCCCTAGGCCGCGTCGATGGGCTTCGCAAGCGCTGTGGAACTGGCCGGGATGCGGACGGTACGCGGGCCGCCCACCCCGCTGCGACTAGCATCGCCTCCGGCTCTGCAAGTCTCGCTGCCCCTCCCGCCAGCGGGAAGGGGGGACATGACGCGTCGCCCTCCCGCTGGCGGGAGGGCCGGAAGGCTTGGGACCGAAGGGACCTAGCCGGACGGGGTGGGCTAACCACGCCATCCGCAACCGCGTATTGGCGTTCGTGGTCGAGGCGTCGGTTCCTAGCCCAGCGGAAGGCGGCGCGGCGGCTTGACCGTTTCGAGCACGATGATCGACTTCACGTCGCGCACGCCGGGAATGCGCAGCAGCGACTTGAGCGTGATCTGCGAAAGATGCTCGACATCGCGCGCCACCACGTGGACGAGATAGTCCATGTCGCCGGTCACCGCGTGGCAGGCGATGACGTAGTCGTTGTCGAGAATGGCGCTCTCGAAGCGCTCGATATTCCCGTCGCGGTGGGCTTCCAGGTTGATGAGCACGTAGGCGCTCAGTTCGAGGCCGAGCCGTCGCGGATCGAGCACGGGCTGGTAGCCCAGGATCACGCCATCTTCCTCGAGCTTGCGGATCCGGCGGCTGACCGGGGTTGCGGAGAGCGCGGTGCGTTCGGCGACTTGCGCCACGGGCATGCGCGCGTCGTCCTGAAGCGTGGCGAGGATCTTGCGGTCGAAAGCGTCGATGGGCATTGATCACCTAACCAGATGGCTGTTGTTGGTCGAATACACCCTTCTGGCCTCTTTTTGGAGCGGATTGCGCACGGATCAGCCAGGCGCCTCGTGCTACACTCGCGCGATGGAGAAACCGCACACGTCCACGACGAGAAGCGGCCTTCGCGGAGAGTATGCCCTGGCCGGGCCCGATTACACCGTGGCGCAGGCCTGGGGGGACTACACCGAGGAGATGCACGCGCGCTGGCGCCGGCTCTACGCCCGCCAGTCGGCTCTGGTGCGCGAACACGCCTGCGCGGCCTTTTGCGAAGGGCTGGCCCGGCTTGACTGCGCGCAGGGTGTCCCCAGGCTGGAGGAGGCCAATGCGCTGCTCGGCGCGGCGACCGGCTGGCGGCTGGTGGCGGTGCCCGGTTTCATTCCCGACGCGGTCTTCTTCGACCATCTGGCGCATCGCCGTTTCCCGGTGACGTGCTGGCTGCGCGAGGAACACGAGCTGGACTATCTCGTCGAGCCCGACGTGTTCCACGATTTCTTCGGCCACGTGCCGATGCTGCTCGATCCCGCCGTGGCCGATTTCCTCCAGCTTTACGGCGAGGCAGGGGCCAGGGCGATGGCGCACGACGGGCTCGAGATGCTGGCGCGGCTCTACTGGTACACGATCGAATTCGGGCTGGTGCGCGAGAAGGGCGCGATCAAGGTCTTTGGCGCGGGGATACTCTCGTCGGCGGGTGAGACACGCTACGCCGCGACCGATCGCGGCGTGCTGCGCCTGCCGTTCGAGCCCTTGCGGATCATGCGCACCGCCTACCGCATCGACCGCTTTCAGGACGGCTATTTCGTGCTCGAAAGCCTGCCCGAGCTGATCGACGGGCTCGTCGGGCTCGATTTCGGTCCGCTTTACGACATGTGGCGCGCCACGGCGCCGATCGCAGCGGGCGAGCGCCTGCCCGGCGAAACCAGCATAAGCCTGCAAGGAGAAGCGGCATGAGCGACCTTTTCGACAATCCCATCGGCCTCGACGGGTTTGAGTTCGTGGAGTTTTCGGCGCCCGAAAAGGGCGTGCTCGAACCGGTGTTCGTGGCCATGGGCTTTACCCATGTGGCGCAGCACCGCTCCAAGGACGTGGCGCTCTGGCGCCAGGGCGGGATCAACTTCATCACCAATTACGAACCGCGCAGCCCGGCCTGGTTCTTCGCGCGCGAGCACGGCCCCTCGGCGTGCGGCATGGGGTTTCGCGTGCGCGATGCGCGCAAGGCCTACGCCGAACTGCTCGCCCGGTCGGCCGAGCCGGTCCAGGTCGAGACCGGGCCGATGGAACTGCACCTGCCCGGTATCCGGGGGATCGGCAATTCGATCATCTATCTGATCGACCGCTATGAAAGCGCGGAAAATCCCGGCGCGCTGTCGATCTATGACATCGATTTCGACTATCTGCCGGGGGTGGAGCGGCATCCGGCGGGAGCCGGCTTCCACGCGATCGATCATCTGACCCACAACGTCTATCGCGGGCGCATGGCCTACTGGGCGAACTATTACGAGAAGCTCTTCAACTTCCGCGAGATCCGTTACTTCGACATCAAGGGCGAATACACCGGGCTGACCAGCCAGGCGCTGACCGCACCCGACGGGCGCATCCGCATTCCGCTCAACGAGGAAGGCGAGGGGGGCAAGGGCCAGATCGAGGAATTCCTGCGCGCCTTCAACGGCGAGGGTATCCAGCACATCGCGCTCGTCACCGACGATCTGATGACGGCCTGGGACCACCTCAAGGCGCTCGGCGTGCCGTTCATGACCGCCCCGCCCGAAACCTACTACGAGATGCTCGAAGCGCGCCTGCCGGGGCACGGGCAGCCGACCGGGGCGCTTGAGGCGCGCGGCATCCTGCTCGACGGGACGACTACGGGCGATAGGCCCCGGTTATTGCTGCAGATCTTCGCCGAGCCGCAACTTGGTCCGGTCTTTTTCGAATTCATCGAGCGTCAGGGCGACGATGGATTTGGAGAAGGCAATTTCAAGGCGCTTTTTCAATCGATTGAACGCGATCAATTGCGTCGGGGTGTGCTTTCCGTCACGGAATGACAGCCATATACGTAATAATACTGTGTGAGGCGAAGCGGTGACGGTCGAAAACGACGCTCGAACTTCGCGGGCCTGCCGGACGCCCCAATCGTTCCGCAATCGGCGTCGGCAGGCCCCCCCTCACAGATACACACATGAGCGCAACCCGCCAGACGAGGAGAGGTTCCATGGTCGCAACGACAATTCCCAGACTGGGTGGCATTCACCATGTCGCCTACCGCTGCCGCGATGCGCGCGAGACGGTGAACTTCTACCGTGAGGCGCTGGGTATGGACTTCCAGCTCGCGATCGCGGAGGACCGCGTGCCGTCGACCGGGGCGCCCGATCCCTACATGCACGTGTTCCTCGATTGCGGGGGCGGCAACGTGATCGCGTTTTTCGAGTTGCCCCATTCGCCCGAGATGGGCCGCGACGAGGCAACACCGGCCTGGGTCCAGCACATCGCCTTCAAGGTCGCGAGCGAAGCCGACCTCCTGGCCGCCAAGGCGCGGCTCGAGGCGCGTGAGGTCGAGGTGCTGGGGCCGGTCCACCATGGTATCTTCAAGTCGATCTACTTCTTCGATCCCAACGGCCACCGGCTGGAACTGGCCTGGGCCTTCGGGACCGCGCAGCAGATGCGTGCCCTGCACGATGTCGCCGATGCCATGCTCGAGGAATGGTCCCGCACCCGCCGCGCGCCGCGCCACGCCGCCTGGCTGCACGAGGTGAAGTGACAGCCATCGCTTCTGTGTTTGTCGTCACCAACGAAAAAGGCCCGCCGGATCGCTCCGGCGGGCCTTTTCGATCGGGGCCGTGCGCAGGCTCAGTTGAGTCGCACGGGGATGAACAGCGGCGACGTGCCGCGCGGCTGGACGCGCAGCAGCATGACGGCGCGGCCCGAAGCCTTGGCCGCGCTCACCGCCTTGGCGAGATCGGCCTTGGTGTTGACTTCCTTACCGTCGGCCATGAGCAGCAGCATACCGCGCTTGAGGCCCTTGGCGGCGGCGTCCGAGGAATCGTCGACACCGCTGATGACCACGCCCTTGCTGGGGTCGGTGATGCCCAGCTGGCGCGCGATCTGCGGGGTGAGATCGATCACCGAGAGGCCCAGCGATTTCTCGACCACGCCCTGCTGCTGTTCGTCGTTCTTGTCGAACGGGCTGCTGTCGGAATCGTCGTCGGGGTCGAACGCCTTGTCGAGTTCGGCTTCGCTCGGGCGCTTGTCGACCGTGGCGCTGACCGTCATCTTGCGGCCGTCGCGCAGCAGTTCGATCGGGATGCGGCTGCCCGGAGCCGTGTTGGCGACCAGGAACGAGAGCGTCTGGTCGCGCGTGACTTCCTTGCCACCGACCGAGAGGATCACGTCGCCGCCCTTGATGCCGGCCTTGGCGGCCGCACCGTCGGGTTCGACCGACTGGATGAACTCGCCCTTGTTCTTTTCGACGCCCAGCGCATCGGCGAGGTCGTCGTTGAGCGGCTGGATGCGCACACCCAGGTAACCGCGTTCGATCGCTTCGCCCTTAATGAGCTTCTGGACGATCGGGGCCGCAGTCTCGGCGGGAATGGCAAAGCCGATGCCCACGCTGCCGCCGGTGGGCGAGAAGATGGCGTTGTTGATGCCGATGACGTTGCCGTGCATGTCGAACATCGGGCCGCCCGAGTTGCCCTTGTTGATCGCCGCGTCGGTCTGCAGGTAGCGGTCGTAGGCGCCGCCGCCGGTGTTGCGGTAGACCGCCGAGATGATGCCCTGGGTCACCGTGCCGCTGAGGCCGAACGGATTGCCGATGGCGATGATCCAGTCACCCACGCGCGCCTTGGTGCTGTCCCCGAACTTGACGAAGGGGAAGGGCTTCTTGCCCTCGATCTTGAGCACCGCGAGGTCCGAGGCGGCGTCCTTGCCGATCAGCTTGGCGGGGTATTCGGTCCCATCGGTGGTGGTCACCGTGATCGATTCCACCTCACCCTTGCCGTCGGCGGTGATGACGTGGTTGTTGGTCACGATGTAGCCGTCGGCCGAGATCACGAAGCCCGAGCCGAGCGACTGCGCCTCGCGGGTCTGCGGGGTGGCGCCGCGGCCGCCGCCGAACATGCCCTCGAAGGGGGTGCCGGCGAAGGGGTTGTTCTGCTGGACCTGGAGGCGCTGGCGGGTCGAGATGTTGACGACGGCGGGGGCCAGCTGCGCGGTCAGATCGGCAAAGCTGGCCGGCGCGCCGGCCTTGGGGACCACGGTGGCCATCTGGCTGGCTTCGTTCTGGGCGACCTGGGCCCCGGCGGGGTAGCCGGTCACCAGCGAAAGGGTAGCGCCTCCGACAAGGAGCGCGGTGGTCAATCCATAAGCGTATCGCACGGGCTTCACGTCCTTTGATTCCTCCATTGCGACGGTTACACGGAACCGCCCTTCCGACCCCCTGCTCGATTGAAGTGTTACAACTTAACCGGGTTTGAATGGCGCGGGGGTCGCGTCTGACAAATTGAACGAACGAGCGGTTCTATGGCTGCCTGAAATGCTTGAGGTAGGCGTTGTCGGGCGAGAGGATGATGGTCTTGGCGCCCGAGGTGTCGTCCTTGACGAACGCCGTATCGTAGCTCTGCATCGCGCGGTAGAAGTCGTAGAAGGCAGGATCCTTGCCATAGGCCTTGGCGTAGATCGCGGCGGCCTGGGCTTCCGCGTCGGCGCGAATGATCTGCGCGTCGCGCTGGCCCTGGGCCTTGATCGTCTTGGCTTCCTCGTCGCGGCCCGCGATCATGCGGTTGAACGCGCTTTCCTGCGCGCCGTCGGGCAGGTCGGCGCGCTTGATGCGCACGTCCACCACTTGCGCGCCGTACTGCTTGGCCTCGGCGTCGAGCAGGTCGCGGATGTTGATCATCGCCGCACCGCGCTCGGCGGTGAGCAGCGAGGAGAACGTCCGCTTGCCCAGTTCCTGGCGCACGACCGAGGAAAGGATCGGCTCGAGCTGCTGGGTGAGGTTGGCGGTGGTGCCCGCGGCCTCGACCATCTTGACCGGGTTGACGATGCGGTAGCGCGCGAAGGCATCGACGTTGACGCGCTGCTGGTCGGTTGACAGCACCTGTTCCTGGCTCATGTCGACAGACAGCAGGCGCTTGTCGATGCGCTGGATGCGTTCGATCAGCGGGATGTGGAAGTGGATACCCGCGCCGGTCGCGCCATAAGCCGCGCCCGCAACGTAAGGGTTGTAGACCCGGTTGGGCTTGCCGCCCTGGATCACCACCACCTGCTGGTCTTCGGGCACGACGATGACGCTGGCCCACAATCCGGCGATCACGACACCCGCAGCGACGAGGGCGCCGGCGTATTTCTGGATCATGTCGTTCATCACTGGTCTCCCTTCGCGCTCGACGCGGCGCTGTCCGAAGCGGCAGCGGCGCGCTTGTTGAGCTCGGACAGCGGGAGGTAGGAGGTCACGTTCTTGGCGTCGGCGACGACGGTGTCGTTGTTGTGCAGCACGCGGTCCATGGTTTCGTAGTAGAGGCGCTGCTTGGTCACTTCGGGGGCCAGCTTGTATTCGGCGTAGACCTTGTCGAACTGCTCGGCGTTGCCCTCGGCCTCGGCCAGCTTCTGCTGCGCCCAGGCGCGCGCGTTCGAGCGATCGCGCTCGGCGTCCTGCTTGGCCACGGTGACCTGGTCGAAGGCGGCCTTGGTCTTGGCGGGCGGGTCGGACTTCTTGATTTCCACGCCCTGGATGGCGACGCCCGCCTTGTAGTAGTCGAGCACCTTCTGCATCCGGTCGCGCACGTCCTGTTCGACCTTGGCGCGGCCATCGCCCGAGATCGCATCGGCGAGGCTGATCTGTGCGATCGAGGCGCGCATCGCGGTCTCGGCGACTTCGCGCACCGTTTCGCGCGGGTCGGCGAGGCGGAAGGTGTAGTTCCTGAGGTCCTTGATGTTCCAGCGCACCAGATAGGTGAGATCGACCAGGTTGTTGTCGCTGGTCAGCATCAGCTTTTCTTCCGAACCCTCGGGGATCGTCTCGACGTTGAACGAGCGCACGTCGGCGACTTCGACGTGGTCGATCGGCCAGGGCAGGGTGAAGGTGATGCCCGAATCGATGATGCCCGAGAACTTGCCAAAGCGCGTCACCACGCCCTGTTCCTTGGGGCCGAGCTGGTGGAACGAGGACAGCCCGAGCAGCAGCACGACGACGAGCCCCGCGATATAGGGCGCCCACGAGGAACCGTCGGCGCGCCGGGGCATCTGCGGAAAACCACCGCCCGGACCGCGCGGGCCACCGCCCCCCGACCGGCGCGGATCGCGCGAGCGGAAGATGTCCTCGATGCTGGCCGAGCGACGCGGTGGGGTGCTGCCCGAGGGCAGCCAGGGGTTGCGCGGGCCGGGGCGCGTGGGCTCCTCGCCCTCGCTGCCGTCCTTGTCGGCCGGTCCCCTGTCGGCAGGTCCTTTGTCGGGGCCTTGCGAGGTGTCGTTGCCTTCGCCGCCCTCTCCGTCATCGCCCGACGAACCGCCGCCCGAACCCCAGGGGCTGTTGCGTCCGGCCATCTCCAGACCCGCTCGTGTGCTTGCATCGCCATGTGCTGTCATGGCGTTATCTATAAGAAGGCTTGCGCCAAAAAACACCCTTGGGTCAAAAAACAGCGCCTCTCTTGCCCTTTTTCTTCCGGTACGCCACCTGAGCGCCATGATCGGCTCCCAATTCGTCGAAGCAGGCGGTGACCATGCCCAGTGAAAATGATGCCGCGCTGCGCGCGCTGCTGCCCCGTGAAGCGGCCGCACGGCTGCAATCGCTGCGCCTTTCGGACGGCGTTGCGACGCTCGTGCTCGATGCCTCGGGCCTTGGCGCGGCCGAGCGCGCCGGGCTCGAGATCGGGGCGCGCAAGGCGCTCGAACGCGAAAGCGACATTGCCGAAGTGCGCGTCGCGCTGATGGCCGAGCGCGATGGTCCGGCCAAGCCTGCGCCGCGCATCCTGGCGGTCGGTTCGGGCAAGGGCGGGGTCGGCAAGTCGACGCTGTCGACCAACCTCGCGGTCGCGCTGGCGCGCCGGGGGATCAAGGTCGGGCTGGTCGATGCGGATATCTACGGGCCCTCGCAGGCGCGGCTGCTCGGCACCGAGGGGACCAAGGCGCTGGCGCACGACAAGAAGCTGGTGCCGGTCGCCACGCGCTGGGGCGTGCCGGTGCTTTCGATGGGCCACCTGATCGAGCCGGGGCAGGCGATGGCCTGGCGCGGGCCGATGGCCGCGGGCGCGCTGACCCAGCTGCTCGAAGCGCACTGGGAAGAGGCCGAGGTGCTGGTGGTCGACCTGCCGCCGGGTACCGGCGACGTCCAGCTCACGATGCTGCAGAAGTTCAAGCCGGCAGGCGCGGTGATCGTCACCACGCCGCAGGATCTCGCGTTGATCGATGCGACGCGCGCGATCGAGCTGTTCACCAAGGGGGGCGTGCCGATCGTGGGTCTGGTCGAGAACATGGCGGGCTATGTCTGCCCGCACTGCGGCGAAGAAAGCGATCCCTTCGGCCACGGCGGGGGCGAAACTTCGGCGCGCGGGCTCGGGATCGATTTTCTCGGCCGCATTCCGCTCGACATCGCGATCCGCCGGCAGAGCGATGCGGGCGAGCCTCCCGCCGCAGGCGATGGTCCGCAGGCCGAGGCTTTCGCCGCGCTGGCGGCGCGCGTTGCGGACTGGCTGGCCGCACCATCCGACAGGGCTGCGGGGGCGGCTTGAGCGGGTTTACCCGGCGCAAGGTCCTCATCGCAGGGCTTGTCGGCGGCGGTCTCGTCGTCGGCTGGTTCCTGCGTCCGCGCCACTTTCCCCTGCCGCTCCAGCCCGGACCCGACGAAAGGGCGTTCGACGCCTGGATCAAGATCGCCACTGACGGGGTGGTGAGCGTGGCCGTGCCGCAGGTCGAGATGGGGCAGGGGATCACCACGCTGCTGCCGCAAGTCGTGGCGATGGAGCTGGGCTGCGACTGGCGCCAGATGGCGGTCGAACCCGCGCCGGTCAGCGCCTATTACGCCAACACCGTGCTGGCCGCGCGCTGGGCCGAGATGTGGCTGCCGATGGCCCCGCATCTGGTTGAGGACCCCGATGATCTGGTCACCCGCCGCTGGGCGCAGGATACGCTGTTCAACGTCACGGCCGATGGCACGTCGCTGGCCGCTTACGAAGGTCCGGCGAGGGCGGCTGCGGCGACCGCGCGCGCGCTGCTTCAGCAGGCCGCCGCGGCGCGCTGGGGCGTTGCCTGGGAGGAATGCACGCTCGAGGCCGGGCTGGTGCGGCACGAAGGGCAAAGCCTGCCGCTCGGCGCGCTGGTGAACGAGGCGGTGGCCTTCGATCCGCCGCCCGTGCCCCCGCTCCAGCCCGAGCCGCCGAGCGAGGACCCGTCGGACTTTCCGCCCGGCGCCGACCTTGCCTACCCCCGCCTCGACCTGCCCTCGAAGGTCGATGGCTCGTGGACTTTCGCGGGCGATGTGCGCGTGCCGGGGCTGCTCCACGCCGCGATCCGGCAGGGGCCACTGGCCGCGCGCTGCTCGCTCGAGGCGCTCGATGAGGCGCAAGGGGCGAAGGTTCCCGGCTTCGAACGCGTGGTGCGCGGGGAAACGCAGGGGCGTGCCTGGGTCGCGGTGGTGGCGCGCAACGGGTGGGCGGCGCAAACCGCGCTCGACAAGATGCAGCCGCGCTTCCGTTTCGCCGGGGCTGTAGACAGTCTGGAGGTCGAGAACGCGCTCGACACGGCGCTGCACGACGGAGTGGCGCAGCGCCTTTTTGCGCAAGGGGATGCCGCGTTGACCTCGGGCTATCTCCCGCTCCAGTCACGCTACGAAGTGGCGCCCGCGCTCCACGCGACGATCGAGACCGCCAGCGCGACCGCGCGGATCGAGAACGGCGTGCTCGAACTGTGGATCGCGACGCAGGCGCCCGAGGCCGCACGCAAGGCCGCCGCGCAAGGGGCCGGGCTCGATCCGGCGCAGGTCGTGCTTTATCCGATGGCGATCGGGGGCAGCTTCGACCGCCGGCTCGAAGTCGCGATCGCGGGGCAGGTGGCGAGCCTCGCGCGGGAAATGGACAAGCCGGTGCAGCTCACCTGGTCGCGCGGCGAGGAACTGCGCGCGGGCTTTCCGCGTACTCCGGTGGTCGCGGTCATGGCCGCGCGCCCGGATACCGAAGGCAGCATCGGGGCCTGGCGTGCGCGCATCGCGGTGCCCGCCACCGCGCGCGAATTCGGCCGCCGGATGTTCGGCGGTGATACGCCGGCCGAGGCGATCGCCGCCGCTGCGGGAGAGGGCGACAGGCTGGCGATCGAAGGCGCGGTGCCGCTTTACGCGATCCCGCACGTCGCGATCGACCATGTGCCCGCGCGCATTGCGCTGCCGACCGGACGGCTGCGGGGCAACGCGCATGGCTACACCGCCTTTTTCAACGAGTGCTTCGTCGACGAGATGGCGCACCGCGCCGGGCACGAGCCGCTGTCGTACCGCATGGCGATGCTCGGCGGGCAGCCGCGTCTTGCCGAATGCCTCCAGCGCGTTTCGGCGCTGGCGCAGTGGGATGGCGGGGCCGACCAGAGCGGGCAGGGCGTTGCCTGTCACGCGATAGGCGGTGGATTCATCGCGGCGATTGCCAGCGCGCGGCGCAGCGACGCGGGCGTCCGCGTCGAGAAGCTGAGCGCGGTCGTCGACATCGGCCGGATCGTCAATGCGGATATCGCGCGCCAGCAGATCGAAGGCGGGCTGCTGTTCGGGCTGGGGCTGGCCTTCGGCTGCACGACCCGTTTTGCCGAGGGGCGTCCCGATACGCTGACGCTTGCCCCGCTGGGCCTGCCTGGCCTGCGCGATGCGCCCGAGATCGACGTTGAATTCGTGGTCAGCCGGGCCGATCCGGTCGATCCTGGCGAACTGGGCGTGGCGGTTGTTGCTCCGGCGGTTGGCAACGCGCTGTTTTCGGCAACCGGGCTGCGCTTGCGGCGTTTGCCGTTTTTTGGCGAGGAGGTGTAAACCATGCGCAAACCTGACGATCATCCCCCGGCGATGGTGGGGCGCCTTGGCGTCCTGCTGGTCAACCTGGGTACGCCCGACGCACCCACTCCATCGGCGGTGCGGCGCTATCTGGCCGAATTCCTGTCCGATCCGCGCGTGGTGGAAATCCCCGCGATCGCCTGGAAGCCGATCCTGCACGGGATCATCCTGCGCACGCGTCCGGCCAAGTCCGCGCACGCCTACGCGCAAGTGTGGACCGAGGAAGGCTCGCCGCTGGCCGCGATCACCGCGCAGCAGGCGCGCGTGCTCCAGCAGCGGCTGGGCGATGCGGCGCTGGTCGACTGGGGGATGCGCTACGGCAATCCGGGGCTTGCCGAGCGGTTGCAGCGGCTCAAGGATGCGGGCTGTGATCGCGTGCTCGTCGCCCCGCTCTACCCGCAATATTCGGGCGCGACGACCGCGTCGGTGATGGACAAGCTCGGCGATGCGCTCAAGGCGATGCGTTGGCAGCCCGCGATCCGCACGCTGCCGCCCTACTACGATCACCGCGCGCATATCGATGCCTTGGAGCAGGATCTCACCCGCCAGATCGCAGCGCTCGACTTTGTGCCGCAGGTCCTGTTGCTGTCGTTCCACGGCATGCCCGAACGCACGCTGCAGCTGGGCGATCCGTACCATTGCCAGTGCCGCAAGACCGCGCGCCTGTTGGCCGAACGGCTGGCGACGCGCTTGCCGGACCTGCGTGTCGAGACCAGCTTCCAGTCGCGCTTCGGGCGCGCGAAGTGGCTCGAGCCGGCGACCGATGCGGTGCTCGTCAAGGAAGCGCGGGCGGGAACCCGGCGAATCGCGGTGGCGGCACCGGGCTTCTCGGCCGATTGTGTCGAGACGCTGGAGGAGCTGGCGCTGCGTGGCCGCGACGATTTCCTCGCCGCTGGCGGCGAGGCCTTTGCCACGCTTGACTGTCTCAATACCTCGCGTGCAGGCATGGAGATGCTTGAAATTCTTGTGAAACAGGAACTGTCTGGCTGGTGAAAGCAATTTAATTTGCTGATTTCTTGACTTGATCTCCATTTGTTCTACTCCTGTTCCTAGGTAGTCAAACGGAGTCGGGTGCGATGTACGACACGAAGAACCAGCAGGAGGACTTTTCCTACGGCGGTCACAAGACCTGCCTTTCGATCTACGCCGACCGCGCGCACTTGCGCGCCGGACTGCGCGAGGATGCCCTGGCCGCCGGGCTCAGCGTCACCGCGACCGGCTCGCTCGATGATCTCGGGTTTGAGGATGTGCGTCCGCTCGGCGACATTGTGGTGGTCGATTGCCCGCAGGTCGATGCCCAGCGCACGGCGACGCTCAGCCGGCTCGACGAACGCGCCCGGCGCACGGGAACCAAGCTGATCGTGTCGACCACGGTCGATGCGCTCGACTGCGTGTTTTCGTGCATGGACCAGTCCGACCCGCTCCTGCTGGTCGATCCCAATCGCGCCGACCGGGTGCTGGCGCTGGGGCAGGTCATGGCGACGTTCTCGCAGACACACGTGCGCGAACTTTCCGACGATGACCGGCTGATGCTGTTGCGGCTGACCGAGCAGGTCGGTCAGATCGCCGGTCAGATCGAGCGTCTTTCGCCCACCGCAAACGGCACGCCGCCCGCTTCGGGCAAGACGCCCGTGTTCAATTTCGGCCAGCGGGTCGAAGCAAGCCCCGAGGATCAGCGCGCACAGGCGGGCAAGGGCGAACTTCCCGACGCCGCCTTCGTGCGCAAGATCCTGCGCCAGCGCCAGTTGCGCGCGCGTTTTTTCGAAGGCGACCTGTTCGGCGATCCGGCGTGGGACATGCTGCTCGACCTCACGGCGGCGCGCAAGGAAGGCAAGCGGGTGTCGGTGACGTCGCTGTGCATCGCCTCGGGCGTCCCGCCGACAACCGCGCTGCGTTGGATCGGCCAGATGGTTGAAGCCGGGCTCTTCGTGCGCGTGTGCGACGACAGCGATCGCCGGCGCGCCTTCATCGACCTGTCCGAAGGCTCGGTGGAAGCGATGGCCCGCTACTTTGCGGAGATCGAGTTTCCGGTCCCGATGCCGGTGTGATGAAGGGGCAGGGACGGCTGCGATATCCCCCAATACCCCGGCGGGGCACGGCAGCGTAGGCAGCCCGCCTGCGACCGATACCGTACGGCGCACCGTTTGGGCGCACGTGCAGAACGGCACTTCGTGATAAGGCAACCCAGCTTTGGCGGGCCTGATTTTCATGGGGGCCGGGACCGCCGTGGCAGGCGGGCGTGCCGGTCGATCCGATTGCTTCAGATCACGCGGCGTTCCAAGGGCCTGGTTCGCGACGCTGGCGTATCGCAGGATACTTCGCCATTCGGGTGCATGGCGGGAGGCCCGGGCACGCCCTCGTGCCAGGAGGTCATAGGCGGCGGCTGCCCTGGACCCATTGGGCAGCGATCTTCTTGAGAAGGGCGCGGTCGTCGGGGAGCTGCGAGGCATCGTTGATGGCGCGTGTCGCGAACACCGTATCCTGCCTGATCGTTTCGACGAAGGCGATGCCGCACTGGTTGTGCTGGCACCAGATCACTTCGCCAAAGGCTTCGTATCCGGCCCAGGCCAGCACCACTTCGCACCCTGCGGGCAGGCGGGCATCGCTGAGCACGCGCGCGCCCGTCGTGGACAGATCGGCGAGGATGGCCTGGTGGGATTCGGCGCGGGTTTCCAGCGTGGCGGGAAGGCGTACCCGCAAGCGGCTTTGCCGTCGCCGACTGGGCTGGCCATCGGCTGCGGCGTGGGCTTGCGCCTGCTCGATCGCCTGTCGGGAGATCGTGCGCCGCCTGCCGGTCGAGAAGGGGAGTTCGCTTGCCGCCATCACCGGGGCATCGCATGGCAATGCCTGCTATCGCGTTAGATCGCCCCCTGCGGCAAGTTCTTAGGGAGGCGGGAAGGGCGCGCGATACCCCGCGTCCGCGCGGCCAGGCGTTCAGACGCGGCGCTTTTCGAGTTTTCGCGCCAGCGTGCGGCGGTGCAGGCCAAGCCGGCGGGCGGCTTCGGAAATGTTGAAATCGCATTCGACCAGCGTCTGGTGGATATATTCCCACTCGAGCGTCTTGATCGACGTCTTGCGCCCTTCGACCGGGATGCTCGGATCGCCCTGGCGGCTTTCGAATGCGGCTTCGATGTCGTCGGAATTGGAGGGCTTGGCGAGGTAATGCGAGGCGCCCAGCTTGATCGCCTCGACCGCGGTCGCGATGCTGGCAAAGCCGGTGAGCACGACGATATGCGTCTCGGGCGAACGCGCGTGCAGGATCTGGACCACGGTAAGGCCGGAATCGGTGCCGAGCTTGAGGTCGACCACGGCATAATCGAAGGTGTTCGCCTGGCTCAGATCATCGGCTTCGTGCGCGCTCAGCGCGGTCGAAACGCGATAGCCGCGCCGTTCGAACGAACGCGCGAGCGTGCGCGAAAACGCCGGGTCATCCTCGACGATGAGCAGATGGGGGCTGGGAGTGTCCTCGGAGGGGGGCGTGGTCATGCCGGAACATCCTTGGTGTAGGCGAGTGCGGTCAGCGGCAGGCTCAGGCTCACCCGGGCGCCGCCGTTCTCCCGGTTGGTCACTTCCACGCTCCCCCCCAGCTTGCGCACGACGTTTACGACAAGGAACAGCCCAAGGCCACCGCCGTCGCGCCCTTTGGTGGAGGAATAGGGCTGCCCCACGCGGGCAAGCATGTCGGGCGCGAAGCCGGGGCCGATGTCGGTGACGGTGATGGCGATGCGTTCGTGCTCGCGCGCGATGGTCAGCGTGACGAGGTGCGGGGAGACTTCCTGCGCGTTGTCGATGACGTTGCCGATGACCTGGCGCAGTCCCTGGTCGGCGACGATGGTCATGTCCTCGCCGAAGCGGTCGACGAAGCGCAGCTGGCCGTGCATGCGCCCCTCCCATTCGGCAACCAGCTCCTCGAAGAAGCCGCGTACGGTGGTCACGGCGGGCGCCTCGCCGCGCATTTCGCCCGCCGACATGAGAATGCCGCTGACGATCGTCTTGCAGCGTTCGAGTTCGGTGCGCATGTCGTCGAGATCGGCGCGCAGATCGGCGTCCTGCGCGATACGCGGGAGGCGGGCCCAGTCACCCAGGACCACCGAAAGCAGCGAGAGCGGAGTACCCAGTTCGTGCGCCGCGCCCGAGGCGAGCAGGCCCATGCGGATGATGTGGTCTTCTTCGGCGGCCTGCTGGCGTAACTGGGCGAGCGCCTTGTCGCTCTCGCGCCGGTTGCGATCGAGCCGCACGACGAAGAACACGAGCAGTCCGGCGGTCAGCAGGAAGCAGAACAGCGAGCCCAGCAGATAGAGCCCGAACGGATCGCCCGCCTGTTCGGGAGGGAGGCGCAAGGGAATGTAGAAGAAGGTCAGCGTGAAGACCGCGAGCCCTGCGATCCCTGCGATGACCCAGGCCCAGCGCGATTCCAGGATCACCGCGCCGATGACGATCTGGAGCAGGAAGAGGAAGGTGAAGGGGTTGGTCGCGCCGCCCGAATGGAACAGCTGCCAGCTCAGCAGGCCGACATCGGTGAGCAGCGCGAAGAACAGCTCGTACTGCGCGAAGGCACGCCGCCGCTGGAGGATCGCGCTGACCGAAAGGTTGAGGACAATCAGCAGCAGCGGGGCCAGCAGCAGCGGCCCGAGCGGGAGCACCACGCCAAAGACCTGCACCACGGTGACGATCGTGAGCAGCTGGCCGATGACCGCGATCCAGCGCAGCTGCAACAGCAGGTAGATGCTGCGCCAGCTCTCGGAGCGGGTCTTGGGCGGGGTGGCAAGAAAGCGCATCAGGCCAAAGAGCGGCCCGCGCGCCTCCATGCAAGGAAAATCCCGAAGAGCGAGAGCACGGCAAGCGCGAACCAGGTCAGCGCGTAGCTCAGATGGTTGTCGGGAAAGCGGATGACGGTGAGGCCGGGAACCGGCAGCGTCACGCCCGCCGGCTCCTTGGCCGTCTCTTTCTGGGCATCGACGAAGACCGGTGCGGTTTCGCCGGCATGGCGGCTCGTCGAGAGGGCGGCGAGATCGCGCGAATACCAGCGGTCGAGCGCGGGCTTGTTCGCCTGGAGGAGGCTGCCGCCCGGCTCGTCGATGCGCACGAGGCCAGTCACCTCGACCGGGCCGCTCGGCACGGTGCGCCGGGCGGTGGCGGGCGTTGCATCGTCGGGCATGAAACCGCGGTTGATCCACACCTTGCGCCCGTCCCTGGTGACAAGGACGGTCATCGCCCAGTAGCCGCTGCCAAGGTCGGTCGCGGCGCGCACCAGCGCGGTCTGTCCGGGTTGGTAGCTGCCTGAAAGCGCGACGCGCAGATATTCGTGCGCCTGGCGATCTTCGCTCGCGAGCTGGCGCGAGGGGGGCAGGGCTACGGGCGCGGCGTGGACGCGCGCGTTCACCCGCGCGATCAGGTCGTGCTTCCAGTGCAGGCGATGGACCTGCCACACGCCCAGCGCGACGAAAGCGCAGGCCGCCACAAGGAGAAACGCGGCGAGCCCCCAGGGCCGCCGCGTCTCGATGTGTGCCTGCGATGGTGCGAGCGGGTCGGTCAGGAGACCTGTTCCATCTGGTGCGCCATGGGCATCATGTTGGTGTTCAGGTGGTACATGACCCACAGCGAGCCCGACAGCGCGATGACCAGGATGATCACCGTGAAGATCAGCGCCATGAAGGTCCAGCCGCCTTCCGACTTGGTGTTCATGTGCAGAAAGTAGATCATGTGGACCACGATCTGGACCATGGCGAAGGCCACGATCACCAGCGCCGCGGTGCCCTTGTCGGCGATGGCGTGGGTGCCGATCAGCCAGAAGGGAATGGCGGTCAGGATGACCGAGAGCAGGAAGCCGATGACGTAATCGCGCATCGACCCGTGGCTGGCGCCGTGCTCGTCGTGATGATCGGTGGCGTTCGGGTTGGGGTGGGCGTGTTCGCTCATCACAGCATTCCCATCAGGTAGACGAAGGTGAAGACGCCGATCCAGATGACGTCGAGGAAGTGCCAGAACAGCGAGAGGCACATGAGGCGACGCTTGTTGGACTGGATGAGGCCCTTCTTCGAAATCTGGATGACCAGCGTGAAGAGCCAGATCAGGCCGAAGGTCACGTGCAGGCCGTGCGTGCCCACCAGCGAGAAGAACGCGGTGAGGAAGCCCGAACGCATCGGGGTCGCGCCCTCGTGGATGAGGTTGCTGAACTCGTAGAGTTCGATCCCGAGGAAGCAGGCGCCGAACACGGCGGTGACCAGCAGCCAGCCGATCGTGCCGCCCTTGTTGTCCTTGGCCATCGCGAGCATCGCGAAGCCGTAGGTGATCGAGGAGAACAGCAGCATCGCGGTGTTCACCGCGACGAGCGGCAGCTCGAACAGGTCGTGCGGGCCGGGCCCGGCGGCAAAGTTGCCGCCGAGCACGCCGTAGGCGGCAAACAGCATCGCGAAGATGAGGCAGTCGCTCATCAGGTAGATCCAGAAGCCGAGCATGGTGCTGGCGCCTTCGGGATGGTGATGCGGTTCCAGCTCGTAGAAGGCGGCGGTGCGCTGCTCCGGGCTGGCCGTGGGCGTGGTGGCTTGGGTCATGGTGTCCAGTGTGGAGGCAGTCATGGTTCAGGCTCCTGCGGGCAGGGGCTGGCCGTGGGCCGCCGCTTCGGTGGCCGCGACTTCATCGGCAGGGATGTGGTAGTCGCGGTCGTAGTTGAAGGTGTGGAAGATGGCGTAGCCGATCATGCCCAGGAAGGTGATCGCCGAGAGCCACCAGATGTGCCAGATCATGGCAAAGCCGAAGACCGTGGCAATCCCGCCCAGGATGATACCGGCACCGGTATTCTTGGGCATATGGATCGGCAGGAACCCGCTCTTGGGTGCCTCGACCTCGCAGCGCTTCATATCGGTCCAGGCGTCGATGTCATGGACGACGGGCGTGAACGCGAAGTTGTAGTGCGGCGGGGGCGACGTGGTCGACCATTCGAGCGAACGGGCATCCCAGGGATCGCCGCCGCAGGCCAGTTCCTTGCGCTTCCAGATCGAGAAGGCGATCTGCGCGATGAAGGCGGCGATGCCGACCGCGATGATCGCGGCACCGATCGCGGCGATCACGAACCAGATCTGCAGGCTGGGATCGTGGAACACACGGGTACGGCGGGTGACGCCCATCAGGCCGAGCACGTAAAGCGGCATGAAGGCGAAGTAGAAGCCGACCACCCAGCACCAGAAGCTGACGAGACCAAAGCCCCTGTGCAGCTTGAAGCCGAAGGCCTTGGGCCACCAGAAGTTGATGCCGGCGAAGACCGCGAAGACCACGCCGCCGATGATCACGTTGTGGAAGTGGGCGATCAGGAACAGCGAGTTGTGGAGCACGAAGTCGGCCGGGGGAACGGCGAGCAGAACGCCCGTCATGCCGCCGATGGTGAAGGTGACCATGAAGGCGACCGTCCACATCATGGGCAGTTCGAAGCGGATGCGCGCACGGTACATCGTGAACAGCCAGTTGAACAGCTTCGCGCCGGTCGGGATCGAGATCACCATCGTGGTGATGCCGAAGAACGAGTTGACGCTGGCGCCCGAACCCATCGTGAAGAAGTGGTGCAGCCACACGATGTACGACAGGATGGTGATGACCATCGTGGCGTAGACCATCGAGGTGTAGCCGAACAGGCGCTTGCCGCAGAAGGTCGAGGTGATTTCGGAGTAGATGCCGAAGCAGGGCAGGATGAGGATGTAGACCTCGGGGTGGCCCCAGATCCAGATCAGGTTCACGTACATCATGGCGCTGCCGCCAAAGTCGTTGGTGAAGAAGTCGAAGCCCAGGTAACGGTCGAGCGAGAGCATGCACAGCACCGCGGTCAGGACCGGGAAGGCCGCAACGATCAGGATGTTGGTGCACAGCGCCGTCCAGGTGAAGATCGGCATCTTCATCATGTTCATGCCCGGCGCGCGCATCTTGACGATGGTACAGATGAGGTTGACGCCCGAGAGCAGCGTGCCGACACCCGCGATCTGAAGCGACCAGATCCAGTAGTCGACGCCGACGTAGGGGCTATAGGCGATGCCCGACAGCGGCGGATAGGCCAGCCAGCCGGTCTGGCCGAATTCACCGATGAACAGCGAGGCCATGATCAGCACCGCGCCCGAGGTCGTCATCCAGAAGCTGAAGTTGTTCAGGAACGGGAAGCTGACGTCGCGGGCACCGATCTGCAACGGCACGACGTAGTTCATGAACCCGGTCACGAACGGCATTGCGGCGAAGAAGATCATGATCACGCCGTGGGCGGTGAAGACCTGGTCGAAGTGGTGCGCGGGCAGGTAGCCCTCGCTGCCGTTGAAGGCGATGGCCTGCTGGAGGCGCATCATGATCGCGTCGGCAAAGCCGCGCACGAACATGACGATACCCAGTATCATGTACATGATACCGATCTTCTTGTGGTCCACGCTGGTGAACCACTCCTTCCACAGGTAGCCCCAGACCTTGAAGTAGGTCAGGCCCGCGACGAGCGCGAGGCCGCCCATCATGACCGCGGCAAAGGTAACCCATACGATCGGGTCGGGTGGGATCGCGTCCCACCACAGGCGGCCCAGCAAGGGGCTCCAGTGAGAATGATCTACGGCTTCGATTGCCATGGTTTTAGTTCCGGGAAATCTTGGAGGGGTGAGCCGGCGTGCTCTGGATGTCGTCTTCCGCGCGGGAGAGGGACTGCGGTGCCTTGAGGCCGAAACCGGTCAGCGAGGACTTGTCGGCCGGGGCATGGACGGTCGAGTCGCGCACCGCGCCCGGGTCCTGCTTGCACAGGGCACGAACCCAGGCGAGTTCCTTGCGGACGGCCTGATCGGGGTTCTCGGTGCCTTCCTTCGCCGCTTCGCGGCCGTGCTTGTCGTAGGTGAGCATCTGGACGTTGCGGATACCCGCCTTGCCCAGGCCACCGCGCGCGTCGATCGCCATCATCTCGCTCATGCACATCTTGCCGGGCTCGACGCACATGTCGACGATACGGCTGTACAGCTTGGGCTCGACGCTGGCGTACTGCATCGCGGCCACGTTCTCGCTCGGCTTTTCGAGGGCGAGGTAGGTCTTGGTGTCGAGCGCGCCTGCGCTCTTGGCGCCGCCGGCCTTCACGCCCGAGACCCAGCCCGAGAATTCGTCGGCCTTCACCGAACGCACCGCGAAGTGCATGCCGGAAAAGCCCGCACCGGAGTAGTTCGCCGAGAAGCCGTCGAAGTCATGGCCGGTCTCGGCGCTGGTCTTGTTGAAGACCGCGTTGAGGCGCGTTTCCATGCCCGGCATCGCGTAGATCTGGCCGGCCAGTTCGGGAATGTAGAACGAATTCATCACGCTCGAGGCGGTGATGCGGAAGTGCAGGGGACGGTTTTCGGGGACGACGAGTTCGTTGACCGTGGCGATGCCCTGTTCGGGGTAGATGAACAGCCACTTCCAGTCGAGCGCGATGGCTTCGACCTCGAGCGGCTTGTCGGCCGCGGTGATCGGGGTCTTGGCGTCGATACGGCCGATGGTACGGTAGGGGTCGAGCAGGTGGGTGCCGACCCAGGTCAGCGCGCCGAGGCAGATGATGATGAGCAGCGGGGCCGCCCAGATGAGCAGTTCGAGCTGGGTCGAGTGATCCCAGTCGGGCTCGTACTTCGCTTGCTTGTTCGACGCGCGGTAGTGCCACGCGAAGAACAGCGTCGCGGCAATGACCGGGACGATGATGAGCAGCATCAGGACGGTGGCTATGACGACCATGTCCCCCTGTTGCTGCGCAACGTCGCCCGCCGGCTTGAGCACGACGGTGTTGCAGGCGGAAAGGGCACTCGTCAGCGCCACGGCGGCGGCGATGCGAGTGACTGGGGCTCGGGGCGGCGCAGCGGGACGGCGCGGCATCTGTTGGGACTCAGGAGAGCGCATGGCCGCTCGCCTAAGACGATGCCGCGAGTGCGAACATAGGACATTTTGTCCAATCCCCTTGACGCAAATCAATGACGATACGGCCAGCATACCGATTTAGGCGTCCTCGTGCGGCGCCTGAATGATTCGTGCCCGCGGTGCCGCGTCCGGTGCCCGGGATCATCACAGATGAAGGCCGCATTACCGCAATGAGCACAACCACTCCGAACCGCGAAGCCTTGGGGCTCCCGATCTTCAAGGGGCACCACGAACCCTCGCCGAGCGAGATCGCAATCGGTGTCATCATCGGCCGAACCTCGGAGTTCTTTGACTTCTTCGTCTACGGCATCGCCTCGGTGCTGGTCTTCCCGTCGATCTTCTTCCCGTTCGTCGACGCGGTGACGGGTACGCTCTACTCGTTCGCGATCTTCGCGCTCGCCTTCATCGCGCGCCCGATCGGCTCGCTCGTGTTCATGGCGATCGACCGGGCTTACGGGCGCGGCACCAAGCTGACCATCGCGCTGTTCCTGCTCGGCGGGTCGACCGCCGCGATCGCTTTCCTGCCGCCTTATGCGACGGCCGGTTCGCACGTGATCTGGGCGCTGGCGCTGCTGCGCCTGGGCCAGGGCTTCGCGCTCGGCGGCACCTGGGATGGCCTCGCTTCGCTCCTCGCGCTCAACGCGCCGGAGGAAAAGCGCGGCTGGTACGCCATGATGCCCCAGCTCGGCGCGCCGTTCGGCCTGATCGTCGCCAGCCTGCTGTTCGCCTACATGGTGACCGAACTGCCCGCCGCCGACTTCCTGAGCTTCGGCTGGCGCTTCCCGTTCTTCGTGGCCTTCGCGATCAACGTCGTGGCGCTCTTCGCGCGTCTTCGCATCGTGGTGACGAGCGAGTTCCAGCACCTGTTCGAAAGCCGTGACCTGCAGCCCGAACCCGTCGCCCAGACGCTCGCTTCGGGCTGGAAGACGATCGTGATCGGTGCGCTGGCCCCGCTTGCGAGCTTTGCGCTGTTCCACATGGTCACCGTGTTCCCGCTCTCGTGGGTCTTCCTGTTCACCCCCGACACCCCCGTCAGCTTCCTGCTCATCGAAGCCATGGCCGCGGCCTTCGGCGCGGTTGCGGTGCTCGCTTCGGGCTACCTCGCGGACAAGTTCGGCCGCCGCACGCTGCTGGGCACCTGCGCGGTGCTGATCGCGGTCTTCTCGGGCTTCGCGCCGCTGCTGCTCAACGGTGGCCCGATGGGCGAGATCCTGTTCATGGTCATCGGCTTCATCGTGCTCGGCCTTGCTTTCGGCCAGTCCTCGGGCGTGGTGTCCTCGGAGTTCGAGACCCAGCACCGCTACACCGGTTCGGCGCTGACCAGCGACCTTGCCTGGCTGTTCGGTGCGGGCTTCGCGCCGCTGGTGGCGCTGTCGCTGGCGACTCACTTCGGCCTGATGGCCTCGGGCGCCTATCTGTTCTCGGGTGCGGTCGTCACGCTTCTGGCGCTGTGGTTCAACCGCAACCTCGCCGCCAAGAGGTAAGGGGCAGGGGCCGTAAGGTCTTTCGCCGAAAAGCCAAAAGGGAAGCCCGGCACTGCAAGGCGCAGTGCCGGGCTTCCCTTTTTTCGCTACCCGGATGCTCGGCTCAGCCGGTCGGTTCGAGGACGATATGGCCAAGCGCGGTGTTGCTGATCGGCACGTGGTAATGGCGGTGGAGGCATTGGGTGCGCTTGCCCAGCGCGCCGCGCATGATCAGCCACATGACCATCTCGATCCCTTCCGAGCCGGTTTCGCGCAAGTATTCGATATGCGGGATCTGGCGCAGTTCGTCGGTCTCGCCCACCAGCCGGTCCAGGAAGCGGTTGTCCCATTCGGCGTTGATGAGGCCGGCGCGCGGGCCCTGGAGCTGGTGGCTCATTCCGCCCGTGCCCCAGACCTGGACGTTGAGATCCTCGGGGAAGCTGGCCACCGCGCGCGCGATCGCCTCGCCCAGCGCCCAGCAGCGGTTGCCCGAGGGCGGCGGATAGGTAACGACGTTGACCGCCAGCGGGATCACCCTGACCGGCCACTTGTCGACCGCGCCGTACATCATCGTGAGGGGAACCGTGAGCCCGTGGTCGACGTCCATCTCGTTGACGATGGTCATGTCGAACTCGTCGAGGATGAGGCTTTGCGCGATGTGCCAGGCGAGGTCGGGACAGCCCTCGACCTCGGGCACCGGGCGCGGTCCGAAGCCTTCGTCGCAGATGCCGAAACGCTCGCCGCAGCCGATCGCGAAAGTCGGGATGGTCTTCATGTCGAAGAACGAGGCGTGGTCGTTGTAGACCAGGATGACGACGTCGGGCCGGGCGTCCTCGCGCATCCACGCGCGGGTCCAGTCGAACCCGTCGAACGAGGGTTTGAAGAGCGGTTCCTGAGTCTTGTCGTGGTCGTGGGCAAAGCCCAGGACGGGAACGTGGCTGCAGCCGATACCGGCGCTGATACGGGCCATGGGGTGGTCCTTCTGGTGAGAGTTCGGGGTCAGGTCCGTTCGGCGAGCGAGCGCACGCCGATAGGCGAGCGGCCACCGGCGAGCATCATCGCCTGGTAGTCGGCGACGCTCATCCCGGTCATCGTCGAGACCGCCTGGACAAAGCTCAGGCCATCGGTGGAGAACACCTTGGCGAGGAAATAGACGTTGCCGCCCAGGTCCAGCAGGCGGTTGTAGTCGCGGTCGAGCACGCCCTGCTTCTGTTCTTCGGTCATCGGCCACTGGTCGAGATAGGCGCGCTCGTCGGCCTTGAAGCGTTCGCGGTTTTCCGGCTTCATCAGGCTCATCGCGAACTGGTTGAGGTGGTAGCCCGACCGCGCGCGGCTGGCGGTGAACACGCGGGTGCCGGGAATGTCGTCGAATTCGGCGAGGTAAGCCGCAACGTCGGTGACGCGGGTCATGCTCTTCTCTCCTGGTTGGTGGCTGGGGTAAGGGCGCCGGGGCGGGTCATGGTGATCGCGACCCCGGCCATGCCGCGGGTCAGCGCGAAGGGCTTGTCGATCGAGACGCGGGCCTCGCGCACCGCGTTCCAGGCGAGGCAGCGCGCGGCGAGGCGCTGGCCGAAGCTTTCGATCAGCGGGATGTGGACGAGCGCGAGTTCCTCGGCCGCAGCGACGATGCGGCGGTAGTCGACCGTCTCGTCGATCGCGCCGATGGTCTCGGCGACCAGTTCGAGTTCGACGCTCAGCACCAGCGGCTGGCGTCGGCCGACCTCGTCGGGGTTGATGCCGATGTCGGCGAGCAATTCCAGATTGCGCACGCGCACGGTGGTCGTCGCCTGGCTCGCCAGCTCGGTGAAAGGCGCGCTGAAGGGATGGGTGGTGATCTCGTTCATGCCGGCTCGCTTTCAAGGGAGGTGCCAAGGGTGGCGCGCGCCGCGCTCACCGTGTTGGCGAGCAGGCAGGCGATGGTCATCGGCCCGACGCCGCCGGGCACCGGGGTCACCGCGCGGGCGTGTTCGAGTTCGTGCGTGGCGCAGTCGCCGACGATCCGGGTGGCGCCGTCGTGGTCGGTCATGCGGGTGATGCCGACATCGATCACCACCGCGCCTTCCTTGACCCAGTAGCCGCGCACGAGGTGCGGGGCTCCGGCGGCGGCGACGATGATGTCCGCCTTGCGCGCGATGTCGGGCAGGCCGCGCGTCTCGATATGGGTGACGGTGACGGTCGCTTCGCGTTCGAGCAGGAGCATGGCGACTGGCTTGCCCACGATGTTCGACTTGCCGATCACCACCACGTCGAGCCCGCGATAATCGTCGATCACGCTGTCGAGCAGCTTCATGATGCCCAGCGGGGTGCAAGGGACGAGCCCGCCGGTGCCGGTCGACAGGCGCCCGACGTTGACCGGGTGGAACCCGTCGACGTCCTTGCCCGGCGCGATCCGGTCGAGCACGCGGCCCGCATCGATGTGGCGTGGCAGCGGGAGCTGGATCAGCACGCCGTGGATCGCGGGATCGGCGTTGAGCGTGTCGATCAGCGCGATGAGGTCGCACTCGGCGGTCTCTGTGGGCAGGCGGTGCTCGATCGAGCGGATGCCGGCCTTCGCGCACTCGCGCACCTTGCGCCCGACGTAGACCTCGCTCGCCGGATCGCCGCCGACGAGGACCACAGCGAGCGCAGGCGTGATCCCCTGCGCTTCGAGCGCGGCGACGGCGCTGCGGGTTTCCTCGAGCAGCGCGCGCGCCATGGCCTTGCCGTCGATACGCTCGGCCACGCGCTCAGTCCCGGAAGACGACGGTGCGCGCGCCGTTCAGGAATACGCGGTCGTCGAGATGGAGGCGCACCGCTTCGGCGAGCACGCGGCGTTCGACGTCGCGGCCCTTGCGGACCAGTTCCTCGGGCATGTCGGCGTGGGTCACGCGTTCGACGTCCTGGTGGATGATCGGCCCTTCGTCGAGGTCGGCGGTGACGTAGTGCGCGGTGGCGCCGATCATCTTGACCCCGCGGTCGAACGCCTGGTGATAGGGCTTGGCGCCCTTGAATCCGGGCAGGAACGAGTGGTGGATGTTGATGCAGCGGCCCGAAAGGAACGCGGCCAGATCGTCCGAGAGAATCTGCATGTAACGCGCCAGCACGATCAATTCGGCCCGGGTCTCGTTGACCACCGTCTTGATCTGCGCTTCCTGCTGCGCCTTGGTGTCCTTGGTGATCGGCAGGTGGTGGTAGGGCAAGCCGTTGATGAGCGAGGTGTGGAGCAGCTCCTTGGGATGGTTGGAGACGATGCCGACCACCTCCATGCCCAGCTCGCCGATGCGGTTGCGGTAGAGCAGGTCGCCCAGGCAGTGGTCCCACTTGGAGACCATCAGGAGCACCTTCTTGGGAACCGCCTTGTCGCGCAGGCTCCATTCCATGGTGGGCTCGGCCACCGTCTCGGCAAAGCTCCGGGTGAGGCGTTCGAGCCCCTGTCCCTTGCCGGGGGTGAAGGCGATGCGCAGGAAGAAGCGGCCCGAGAGCCGGTCGTGGAACTGCTGCGCGTCGACGATGTTGCAGCCGCGATCGGCCAGGAAGACCGAGACGCGGGCAACGATGCCGGCCTTGTCCTCGCACTGCAGGCGCAACGAATAAGTCGTGCTCACGGGGGCGGTGTCCTCTCTCTATCGTGTTTTAGGGCGTTGCGGTCGGCTGCCGCGCGTTGGGCCGGAAGGGGGGCGTCAGCGCGTTGCCGCGTAGTCGTTGATCCAGCCGACGGTCTTGGCGAGCCCCCCGAAGGGGTAGAAGTGCAGGCGCACCGCGCCGTGTTCCTCGCCAAGCCCGCGTTCGAGCGCGTCGACCAGCTTGTCGGGACCGGCCGAACCGATCAGCTTGGTGATCGAGATGCCGTACTTGGTCATCACCGAGGCCGAAGCGCCCACGCCGCAGCGCGCGGCAAAGCGCATCAGCGTCTTGATCCCGGCGGGACCGGGAACCCCCAGCCGCACCGGCGCGTCGAGCCCGCGGCGGCGCAGCTGCGCCAGCCAGTCGAGCACCGCACCGGCATCGAAGGCGAACTGGGTGACGATGAGCGGGGCCATGCCGCGCGCGGTGATCGCGTCGCACTTGGCATCGAGCACCGCCCAGCACTGGTCCGGGCTCATGTTGGGGTGGCCTTCGGGGTGGCCGCCAATGCCGATCGCGGTGATCCCGGCGGCCTCGAAGGCGCCGGTCGCGATGAGCGCGGAACTGTCGGCGAAGGGGCCTTCGGGTTCGGGCGGATCGCCCGCGATGACGAAGCAGCGCTTGACCCCGGCTTGCTGGGTGACCGCGGCAAGGTAGTCGCGAAATTCGCTTTCGCTGGCGATGCGCCGGGCGGAGAAGTGGGGCATCGGCTCGAATCCCAGGTCGCGCACCGCGCGGGCGGCGGCCACGCGCGCTTCGAAGGCTTCGCCGGGCAGGAAGGTGACGGCGACGGGGGTTTCGGGAAGAATCGCCGGCGCCGCCTCGCGCAGCGCGTCGATGTCCTTGGCGGTCATCTCGAGCGAATAGCCTTCGACCATGTTGATGGCCGGGCGAGCCCAGTTTGGATGAATGATCGGAGTGCTCACCGATTCTCTCTCCCCATGTAACGACGTGATGCCTTGTCTTGCTTTTCCTCTAGCGCAGAGGAAAAGGTTCGTATAGATGAAATTTCATGAATACGAAAAATAGGGATGAGGCCATGCCGGAATCGCTCGTAATTCTGCCAGGGTTGCTGTGCGACTCAGCGATGTTCGGCGCGCAGCTCGATGCCTTCGAAAACGCGCAGGTGATCGATGGCTTCTACGGCGGGGCCGACCGGCTCGAGGCGATGGCCGACTACGCGCTCGAGCGGATGCCCGCGCGGGTTTCCCTGATGGGCCATTCAATGGGCGCGCGCGTCGCGCTCGAAGTGTGCCGCAAGGCGCCCGAGCGCGTGGCGCGTCTGGCGCTTGCGGATACCGGTATCCATCCCGTGCGCGCGGGCGAGGCGGACAAGCGCTACGCCCTGCGTGATCTGGGGCGCACGCAGGGCTTTGCCGCGCTCGTCGATGCCTGGCTGCCGCCAATGATCGGTCCGGCGCGGCGCCACGAAGACGACCTTTACGAGGCGCTGCAGGCGATGTGTCTGCGCGCCGGGCAAGCCGTCTACGAGGCGCAGATCGAGGCCTTGCTGAACCGCCCCGAGGTCGAGGACCTGCTTGGCCGCCTGTGCTGCCCGGTGGCGCTGATCGTGGGTGAGGCCGATGCCTGGTCACCGCCGTCGCAGCACGCCGAAATAGCCCAGTTCATCGCCCCGCACTGGGCCGATACCTGCCCGCTGAGCACCATCGCGGGCGCCGGGCACATGGCGCCCGCCGAAGCGCCCGAGGCGTTCAACACGGCGCTGCGCCGCTGGCTGGCGATGCCCGCCTGCACTTGCGCGACCACCTGATCCCAAACGTCACCAACCATAACAACCAACCTGAAAGGCGAAGCCCAGATGACCGGACAAACCCTCCAGCAGCTGCTCGACGAAAAGGGAGACATCGTCGAATTCCTGCGCAACCAGCAGACCGGCCCCAACGTCTATCCGGGCGTTCCGGGCGAATATTCCAACTGGCGTGACGAACAGCGCGCCTGGGCGGAAACCGCCATCCTGTTCAACCAGAGCTTCCACATGGTGGACCTGCTGGTGACCGGGCCGGGCGCGTTCGACATGCTGTCCTATCTTGCGCCCAACAGCTTCAAGGGCTTCAAGCCCAACCGCGCCAAGCAGTTCGCGCCGGTCACGCCCGAAGGCTACGTCATCGGGGACGTGATCCTGTTCTACCTCGAGGAAGAGAAGTTCGAGCTGGTCGGCCGCGCGCCGACCATCGAATGGGTCGAATACTGGGCCTCGACCGGCAAGTGGGACGTTACCGTCGAGCGTGACGAGCGCACCGCCGCGCGCCCGCTCGATCAGCAGGGCACGCGCCGCAACTACCGCTTCCAGCTCCAGGGCCCCAACGCCATGAAGACGCTGGAACGGGCGATGGGCATCACGCCGCCTGACTTGAAGTTCTTCCACATGGCGCCGATCACCATCGCGGGGGTCGAAGTGCGCGCGCTGCGCCACGGCATGGCCGGGCAGCCGGGCTACGAACTGTTCGGTCCGTGGAAGGACTACGACACCGTGCGCAACGCGCTGCTCGAAGCGGGCAAGGACTTTGGCCTCAAGCCCTCGGGCGGGCGCACTTATTCGTCCAACACGCTGGAATCGGGCTGGATTCCCTCGCCTCTGCCGGCTCTTTACACCGGCGAAGGGTCCAAGGGGTTTCGCGAATGGGCAGGGGCGAAGTGCTACGAGGGGATGACCTCGATCGGCGGCTCGTTCGTGTCGGACAACATCGAGGATTACTACCTCACGCCGTGGGACCTGGGCTACGGCATCATGGTCAAGTTCGACCACGATTTCGTCGGCCGCGCGGCGCTCGAGGCGATGGACAAGGCGCCCAAGCGCCGCAAGGTGACCCTCGCGCTCGACAACGAGGACGTCATGCGCGTGCAGTCCTCGATGCTGACCAAGGGCGCGCCGCGCGCCAAGTACATGGATTACCCGAGCGCGGTCTACGCCATGCACCCCTACGACATGGTGCTCGACAAGAGCGGCAAGATGGCCGGGCTGTCGACCTGGATTGGCTACACCCAGAACGAGGGCCGTTTCCTTGCGCTCGCCATGGTCGATGAAAGCATCGCCGAGCCGGGCACCGAGGTGACGCTGGTCTGGGGCGAGCCCGATGGCGGGACCTCCAAGCCCACCGTCGAACCCCACGTCCAGACCGAGATCAAGGCGGTGGTCGCGCCGGTGCCCTATTCGGAAGTCGCGCGCGACAACTACGCCGAAGGCTGGCGCTCGAAGGCCATGGCCTGAACGCTCCCGTCCGCGGGGCCAAGGAAGGGGCTGCCGGGTAACCGGCGGCCCCTTTCGTTCGCAAAGGGAAGGGCGCGGCTGCACTTTTTCATGGGCAGCGCGCGCGCGTGTCCCTATGGGGCCGGGCATGACGCGACGCTGGCCCCCGATCTTGTTCCTCTGGCTGGTGGGTATTCTGGCCGCCGCCCAGCTGGCGAAATTCTCGACGATGGCGCCGCTGCTGCGCGCGCGCTTCGATCTGTCCCTGCCCGCGACCGGCCTGCTCATCTCGCTGATGGAAGTGGGGGGCGGGGTGCTGGGCTTCGGCGCCGGGCTGGCGTTGAGCTGGATCAGCCGGCGCCAGTCGCTCGTCGCAGGGCTCGCGCTTCTCGCGCTGACCGGCGTGGTCGAAGCCGAGGCGACGAGCGCGACCACGCTGTTCGCCGCGCGCGCGGCCGAAGGGATCGGCTACCTTCTCGTGGTCATCGCCGCGCCCACCGCGATCGCCGCGCTGGCGGACGATGTGATCCGCCCGCGCGCGCTGGCCTTGTGGAGCAGCTTCGTGCCGATGGGCATCGCGATCGGCGCGGTGCTGACCGGCTACGGGGTCGATCTCGTCCAGCCGCGCGGGGTGATGCTGGGCTGGTCGATCGTGCTGGCGCTGGCCATCGTTCCCGTGCTGCGCCTGCCGCTGGGGCACAGCGAGGCGTGCCGGATCATGCTTCCCGCGCCCGCCGCCTGGGTCTCGACTCTGGCCTTCGGGGTCTACACGCTGTTTCTGTGTTCGCTCACGATGCTGCTGCCTACGTTCCTGATCGACGAACGCGGGGCAAGCGTGGGCGAGGCCGGACTGGTCGCCTCGCTCGCCTCGCTTTCGGCGCTGCCCGCCTCGGGGATCGCCATGGCGCTGATCCGCAAGGGGCCGATGTCGCTGACCCGGCTGTTCGCGATCTGCGGGCCGTCGCTGGTCTTGACCGCGGGGCTGGCGCCGCTGGTGTTCGCCGGGCCCTCCGGGCTGGTGGCGACGAGTGTCGTGGTCGTTCTGGCGGTGCTGCTGAGCGGGCTCGTCTCGCCGCTGGTGTTTGCCCGGCTGCCCTTGCTCGCGGGCGCGCGCAGCCCGCACGACCCGCGCATCGCGGCGGCGAACGGGCTGATTACCCAGTTCGGCGCGGGCGGTGCGCTGGTCGGCCCGCCGCTGGCCGGGCTGGTGGTGCGCCACTGGGGCTGGGGGGCGCTGGGGCTGACCATCGCCGCGCTGGCGCTGGTCATGCTGGTGCTGATCGCGCTCGCCGAGGCGCTCGGTACGCGCCCCCGTCCGCGCCCCAGTTCGCGCTGCTGAGCGCCGTCCAGCCGAGCCTAGCGTTCGAAACTGGCGGTGATCGTCTTGAGCGTTTCGCCCGCGCTCGCCTCGACCTCGGCATCGCAGCGCACCACCGGGATCGCCACCGCGAGCGAGCCGACGACATTCTCGCCCTGGCGCAGCACGCGCGCGATGCCGCAGATGCCTGGCGTGTATTCGTTGCGCGTGGTGGCAAAACCGCGCTCGCGTGTTTGCGCCAGTTCCTCGCGCAGGCGCGGTTCGTCGACGATGGTATTGGCCGAGAAATGCGCGCGCGTGGTCTGCGCGAAGTAATCGTCCAGCTCGCTTGCGGGCAGCGCGGCGAGCAGCGCCTTGCCGCCCGCGAGGCAGTGCATCGGGGTCATCGAGCCGACCGCGATCGAATAGCGCAAGGTGTGCTCGGCGACTTCGGTGATGACCGCTTCGATCTGCCATTCGCGCCGCACGAAGAACGAGGAGGTCTCGTTGAGCCGCAGGCGCAACGAACGCACCAGCGGGCGCACCCGCTCGACCATGGGCAGGCCCTGCGGGGTGAGCCGCAGCCGGTCGAGCCCGTTGCCCGGCTGGTAGAGCCTTCCGGCGCGTGTGAGATAGTCGCGCTCGACCAGCGTTGCGAGCAGGTACGACAGACTGCTCACCGGGATCGAGAGCGCCTGCGCGATTTCCTGCGCCACCACGCCGGTGGGATGCGCCACGACGTATTCGATGATGTCGAGCGTGCGCATCGCCGATTTGACCGCACCGCTCGATCCGCCAACCGCTGTTGTAGCCACCCTGTTCGCCCCCTTCAGAACGTCATCGTCCCGCGCCTTTCGGCAAACCGCCATCCTTCGCCCGTGCGCACGAAGCGGTCAAGGAAGGAGCCGACCCTGGGCGCGGCGTCGCCGGTGAACAGCAGCATGGCGCTTTCACCCAGCGCGGTGTCGGCATCGAGGACGGTGATTTCGACGTTGGAGCAGACGTGGCGGGTGGTGCGCGCCGGACGCGCAGCGAAGGCGGCGAGGATCGCTTCGCGCCCCACGATCCAGTCGTCGGGCGCGGAAGGGCGCGCCATGCGGCCATCGGGGGCGTAGAGCGCGGCCACCGCTTCCCAGTCGGCCGCATCGTTGCGGTTGGCGTAGCGCGCGACGAGGCGGGCGCAGTCGTGTTCGATCGCGCGCACGGCTTCGGCACAGAGCGGCTGGCTCATGCCGCCACCCCGGCACGGGCCTCGGCGATGTCGGCGCCTTCGCGCAGCGCGCGCAGCTTCTTCCAGGTCACGTCGGGATCGATCTTGCCATAGCCCGCAAAGGTGCCGAAGCCGCAGTCGGTGCTGGCGATCACGCGTTCGGCGCCGACGATGGCGATGTAGCGTTCGAGCCGCTGCGCGATCAGCTCGGGATGCTCGACATAGTTCGAGCAGGTGTCGATGAGGCCGGGGGCAAGCACTTTGTGATCGGGCAATTTCGCATCGCGCCACACCGTCCATTCGTGTTCGTGGCGCGGGTTGGCGGCTTCGAACAGGACCGTGGCCGGGCGCGCGGCGATGACCGTGTCGATGATCTTGGCCAGGTCGATGTCGCAGTCGTGAGGCCCCTCGTAATTGCCCCAGCACACGTGCATGCGCAGCCGTTCGGGGGCGATACCGGCGGTGGCGGCGTTGAGCGCCTCGACATTGGCGGCGGCGGTCTTGAGGAAGCTGGCCTCGTCCTGGTCCTGATAGCCCGTGTGGCGCGACATCGCGAGGTCGGGGCAATCGAGCTGGAGGTCGAAACCCGCGGCCACGATCGCCTCGTATTCGGGGCGCATCGCGTCGACCAGATCCGCAAGGTAGGCGTCGTGGCTGGGGTAGTGGCGGTTGACCTGGAAGGCGGTGATGAGGCCGGGCGAGGCCGCGTTGAGGAAGCCGCGCACGCCGGGTTGCCCGTGCCGTTCCAGCGCGTGGGTGAAGCGCCGGATGTCCTCGTGCACCGGGTCGAGGGTCTTGAGCCGGACCGGGCCGATGCACGAGGCGCGGGTGAACTCCTGGCTGCCCATGATCGCGGAAAGTTTTTTGGACAGCGCGGGATGCGCGGCGAGATCGGCGGCGGGCTTGCGGTCGATATGGCCGCCAAAGCCCGTCAGGCGCTCGATCATGTAGGTCGAATAGCCGACCTTGCCCAGTTCGCCGTCGCTGACGCGGGTGACACCGCAGGCGATCTGCTTTTGCACGCCGTCGTCGACCGCCGCCTGCACAACACGGTCGAATTCGGCGGCGTCGTAGGGCTCGCCCTTGTCGCGTGCGAGCAGCAGCGGGGTCAGCGCGTCGCCGCGCGGCAGGCTGCCGACATGGGTGGTGGCGATGGTCATCGGGCAATCTCCTCAGCTTCGCGCTCGTCCTGCCATTTTTTCACAAATGTGTATAGCTTCGCATCTATGAAATGTTCTATGCCCGGTGAGCAGGGGGACCACACCCGTGAGAGGACTGGAAAAAGCATGACCCTTCAAAGCCGCGCCGCGATCTGTTCGGGGCCTGAGGCTCCCTTCGAAATCGCGCCCGTCGCACTTGATGCGCTGCGTCCCGATGAACTGCGTGTACGCATCGTGGCCTGCGGTATCTGCCACACTGATCTCGCCGTGCGCGATCGCCAGTTGCCCGTCCCCGTGCCCGTCGTGCTTGGCCATGAAGGCGCCGGGATCGTCGAGGCGGTGGGGGCGGACGTCACCGCCGCCAAGGTCGGCGACCGGGTGGTGATGAGCTTCAATTCCTGTGGCCATTGCCCGAGTTGCGCCGATCACGCGCCGACCTACTGCTATGATTTCTTCCCCGAGAACTGGTCGGGCACCCGCGCCGATGGTTCGCCCACGCTGTTTCGCGACGGCGAACCGCTCAACGGCAATTTCTTCGGTCAGTCGAGCTTCGCCACCCACGCCATCGCGCACCAGCGCAACGTGGTCAAAGTGCCCGAGACGATGGACGATGTTCCGCTCGACATCCTGGCGCCGATCGGCTGCGGCCTGATGACCGGGGCGGGCGCGGTGCTGCGCTCGATGCAGGTACGCGCCGGGCTGCCGCTTGCGGTGTGGGGCGCGGGCACGGTGGGGATGGCCGCGATCATGGCGGCCCGGATCGCCGGGGCCGGTCCGATCATCGCCATCGACCTGCACGACAGCCGCCTCGACCTCGCGCGCGAGCTTGGCGCGACGCACACCATCAACGGGCGCGAGGACGTGGCGGCGAAGATCCGCGAGCTGTGCCCGGCGGGGCTTGGCTACGCGTTCGACACGACCGGGGTGAACCGGCTCATCGAAGGCGCTTTCAACCTGCTCGCTCCCAAGGGCGTGATCGGGCTCGTTGGCGCCTCAGCGCCCGATGCCGAACTGACTTTCAACGAAAGCGCGTTGATGGGCGGCGGGCGCCGGGTCATGGGCATCCTGGGCGGCGACAGCGATATCGTCACCTTCCTGCCCGAACTCATGGAGCATTATCGCGCGGGCCGCTTTCCGTTCGACCGGCTGATCGGCCACTTCGCCTTCGAGGACATCAACGCGGCGATCGCGGCGAGTGAGAGCGGGGCCGTCATCAAGCCGGTGCTGCGGATTTCGCCCGAGGGGTGAAACCGGACGTTTGAATTTGTCCACGCCGCCTAAACAGTCCGGGTTCAAGGGATAATAACCCCTTGAACCCTCTTCCTGCTGCCTACGATTTCCCCCAATCGCGCACATAGGCGTCGAGCCTGGCCTGGAACCCGGCGCGTTCGGACAGCGGCAGCCAGGCAGTGTCGAAGGCGTTGCGTTCGATCCGCACGAGTTCTTCCATCGAGAGCGCGCTGCGCACCTGCGTGCGGGCGAGCGCGTCGGTGATGTATTCGCTCGCCATGTAAGCCGGATCGTCCGAGTTGATCGAGATCTTGAGCCCGTTGTCGAGCATCGCGCGCACCGCATCGATCGGGCCGCTGGCGCCGCGCACTTGTCCGGAGAAGCTGGGGCACACGGTGAAGGGGATGTTGCGCTTGCGCGCCTCAGCCATGAGTTCGGGGGACTGGACCACGTTGACCCCGTGATCGACCCGGTCGAGCTCCATCTCGACGATGACCTGGCGCAAGTGGTCGAGCGTGTTTTCCTGGTTCGCATCGCAGTGCGCGGTGGTCCTGAGCCCGGCGGCCTTGGCCTTGGCGAAATGCGCGGCGAACTTGATCGGCGGGTTGTCCTTCTCGTCGGAATCGAGCCCGAGCCCGACGAGGTACTGTTTCATCGGCAGCGCGGCGTCGAGCACGGCCATCGCGGTGTCGGCGGGCAGGTCGCGCACGATGCACAGGATGAGCTGCGAGCGAATGCCGAGCTTCGCCTCGGCGTCTTCGCGTGCGCGGGTGATGCCGCCGATCACGTCCTCGATCGCGACGCCGAGCTTCACGTGCTCCTGGGGATCGAAGAACATCTCGGCGTAGAGCACGTTCTGGCTCGCCGCCTTGGCGAGATAGGCGTAGGCGAGATCGTGGAAGTCCTGCTCCTTTTGCAGCACTTTCATGCCGTCGTAGTAGATGGCGAGGAAGCTGGGCAGGTCGTGGTACTTGTAGCTTTCGCGCAGCTGCGCGGCGTTGGCGTAGGGCAGGTGGACGCCGTTGCGTTCGGCCAGCCTGAACTTCATCTCGGCCTCGAGCGTGCCTTCGAGGTGGACGTGGTATTCCGCCTTGGGCATCCCCTGGATGAAGCGCAGGACTTCGTCCGACTGCGGCAAGCCGCTTGGCTGCCCTTGCGCGAAGGCGGGCAGCGCGCCGAGCATGGGCAGGCCCATCGTGGCGGCCATGAAGCCTCGTCTGTTCACCATGTCGCTGTAATCCCCCTGAAAAGCCCTGCGGCGCACTTGGCACGGCGTGGGCGGCGAGGTCCAACACCAATTTGCGGACGGCGCGTTGCTTCAAATGGGGTGGGGCGCGGGTTGGCCATGATGCAAAAAGGGCTGCCGTTCGCGGGCAGCCCTTTTCGTTTTCGTCGCCGAGAGGCGGGTCAGGCGGGTTCGGCCTCGAGGCTGACCGCGTTGATGATGTGCGCCTGGGTGTATTCCATGAGCCCGGCCAGCCCGTGTTCGGAGCCCAGGCCCGACTGCTTGGAGCCGCGGAAGGGAATGTTGGGATCGATCGCGAGGTGCTGGTTGACCCATACCGTCCCCGAATCGATGCGGCGTGCAACGTCCATCGCGCGCAGCTGGTCCATGCCCCAGACCGTCCCGCCAAGCCCGAACGGCGAATCGTTGGCGCGGCGGATGACGTCCTCGATATCGTCGTAGGTCAGCACCGGCAGGACCGGGCCGAACTGCTCCTCGGCCACCAGCGGGGCATCGTCCGACAGGCCGCCGATGACGGTCGGCGCGATGTAGTAGCCCGGCTTGTCGGGCGCGCTGGCCTCGGCGATCAGCGTGCCGCGCGCCTTGGCATCGGCGATCAGCGCCTTGACCTTGTCGTACTGCATCTTGTTCTGGACCGGGCCGACGGTCGCGCCCTGCTTGGACCCGTCGTCGACCACGGCGGCCTGCGTCAGCTTGGCGATCTCTGCGCAGAATTCGTCGTACATCGCGCTTGGCACATAGGCGCGCTTGATCGCGACGCAGATCTGCCCGGCGTTGGCCATCGCCCCGTTGTAGACCTTCTCGGCGGCGATCCTGGCGGGCACGTCGTCAAGCACGATAGCCGCATCGTTGCCGCCCAGTTCAAGCGTCACGCGCTTCACGCCTTCGGCGGCCGAAGCCATGACCTTCTTGCCGGTCGCGGTGGAGCCGGTGAAGGAGACCTTGGCAATGTCCGGGTGCCCGGTCAGCCTCGGGCCAAGCTCGTTCTGGTCGCACACCACGTTGAACACGCCCGCCGGGAAGATGTCGGCGGCAAGTTCGGCCAGCAGCAGCGTGGTCAGCGGGGTCGTCGGCGCGGGCTTGGCAACCATGGTGTTGCCGGTGATGAGGCAGGGCGCCATCTTGCCGACCAGCAGGATCACCGGGAAGTTCCAGGGCGTGATCGCGGCGCACACGCCCAGCGGCGTGCGATGCTCGATGATCGTGTTGCCACCTTCGTCGCGCATGGTCTGGTCGGGCAGGCGCATCCCCGCGATGGCGCGGATGGTGTAGATGCTGCCGCCGATCTCATACATCGCCTGGTCGAGTGGCTTGCCCTGTTCGGCGGTGAGCAGGCGGCCGAAATCCTCGATCCGGGCCTCCATCGCGTCGGCGAGGCGGTGCAGGCAGGCGCCGCGTTCGTCGGCGCTGAGCGCGGCCCAGGCGGGCTGGGCGGCTTTGGCCGCGGCAACCGCGCGGTCGAGCATCGCTTCATCGGCGCGCGGGCATTGGGCAAAGGCTTCCTCGGTCGCGGGGTTGATGACGTCGAAGCGGGACACGCCGTCGACCAGTTCGCCCGCCACCAGCAGCTTGAAATCGGTTTTCACGATCGCTCTCCTTGTTTAGCGATAAGGCGCCAGGGGATCTTTCCCGTTGTGGGGCGCATTGTCGCGCAGCCCTTTCTCTTGGCTGCGGTTTTATGTACGCCCGGCATACATAGTTGGCAAGCTGGGTTCGAAGTGTGGGCGGCAGGAAAGGCAGCGAGGGGGTGAACGCGCAATGAAAGTGGGCAGCGATCTTGCCGGGCAGCTCGGATTTCAGGTCCAGATGCTGCAGCCCGCCGCGCACGAGGCCGCGCGCGCCGCGCTGGCGCATCTCGACATCAGCCCCGCGCGGGCGACCGCGCTGCTGCTGATCCGCGCCAATCCGGGGTGCACGCAGTCGGCGCTGGGCGCCGCGCTCAACGTCAACCGGTCGAGCGCGATGAAGATCGTCGACCAGTTCGAGGGGCGCGGGCTTATCCGCCGTGCGCCGAGCGCCGATCCGCGCGCCCACGCCCTCGAACTGACGGAGGCAGGCGAGGCGTTCACCCGCCAGCTCGACGAAGCGCTTGCCGAGCATGAAACGCGCTTCTTTTCCGTGCTCAGCGTGGCAGAGCGAAAGGCGCTGCTGGGGATGCTCCAGCGTCTGCGCGGCGGGGCGGGCTGAGGTCCGGCAAAAGGCGGGAGGGCGCTGTACCCGGCGTCGCCTCTCTTGCACGTTATGTATCCTTAGGATACAAAAGCGCGCTTGCCGGACGAACCGGCCAGTGCCGCGCCGAACGGGCGTATCCAGTGGGAGAGTGTGCATGGCCCTAGAGCCTGTTGCCGTTGCCGAGCGTGTCGAGCGTGCCGCGATCGATCGTCTTCTGAGCCCGCGCAGCGTCGCCATCGTGGGCGCGTCGGACCGGCCCGGATCACTGGGCGCTTCGGTGCTCAAGAACCTCCTCGATGCCGCTTTTCCCGGAGCGATCCATCTCGTCAATCCCAAGCGTGACACGATCGGGGGGCGCGCCTGCGTGCCCGATGTCGCGGCGCTCCCCGAAGGGATCGACGCGGCCGTTCTGGCGATCCCGCAGGCGGGCGTGATCGATGCGGTTCGCGCACTGGCTGCGCGAAAGTGCGGGGCGGCGGTGATCTTTTCGGCCGGATTCGCCGAAGACGGGGCCGAGGGGCTCGCCCGGCAGGAGGAACTGGGCCGCATCGCGCGCGAGGCGGGGATGGTGATCGAGGGGCCCAATTGCCTGGGCCTCGTCAATTTCGACGCCAATGTCGCGCTGACCTTCGTCGAACTGCCTCCGGCGCGCGCGAAGGGCGCGCGCAAGATCGGCGTGGTCTCGCAATCGGGCGCGATGGCCGCCGTACTGGCGACAACGATGATCGCGCGCGAGGTTCCGCTTTCGTGCTACATTTCGACCGGCAACGAGGCGGCGAGCGGGGTGGAGGACTATCTCGACCATCTCGCCGGCGATGCCGGGACCGCGGTGATCGCGATGATCGTCGAGCATTTCCGCAAGCCCGCCGCCTATCTCGCTGCCGTCGCCAAGGCGCGTGCGGCGGGCAAGCAGGTGGTGCTGCTGCATCCCGGATCGAGCGAGGCGGGGCGCGAGAGCGCGGCCACTCACACCGGCGCGATGGCGGGCGATCATGCGGTGATGGAAACGCTGGTGCGCCACGCCGGGGTGATCCTTGTCGAGGGGCTCGAGGAACTGGGCGATGTCGCCGAGATCGCGCTGCGCTGCCCGCGTCTGCCCGGACCCGAGCTTGCCGTGGTCTCCGAATCGGGCGCGCTCAAGGCGATGATGCTCGATGGCGCCGAGGCGCAAGGGCTGGCCCTGCCGCGGCTTGGCGACGCGGATAGTCCGGCGCTGCGCGCGGCGCTGCCGCCCTTCGTGCCGGTGAGCAATCCGCTCGACATCACGGCGATGGGGCTGGTCGATTCCACGCTCTACAACCGCACGATCGCCGCATTGGCGGGCGATGATCGCATCGACACGATCCTTGTCCCGCTAATCCAGACCGACACGCACACCAGCCACGTCAAGTTTGCCGCGGTGGGCGAGGCGATCCGTGATCTGGACGGGGCCAAGCCGCTGGTGGTGGCCGGTGTGGATGAAGGCGGGGGCGTGCTGGCTGAGGACATTGCTGCGCTTCGCGCGCTGGGCGTGCCCTATTTCCCGACGCCCGAGCGCGCGCTCAAGGCCCTGGCCCGGCTGGCGGCGAACCGGGACGACACCGGCGCAGGCGAGCCGCTGGCACCGATCGCGATCGCCGGGCCGCAACCGGGCGAAGTGTTCCCCGAATACCGCGCCAAGGTGCTGCTCGGGCCCCATGGCCTGCGCTTTTCGCCCGGCGCCCTGGCAACGAGCGAGGAGGAGGCGTGCGCAATTGCGGACCGGCTGGGCTATCCGGTGGTGCTCAAGGCGCAGGCCCCCGCGCTCAGCCACAAGAGCGATGCGGGCGGGGTTCTCGTCGGGATCGCCGACGAGGCCGCGCTGGTTGCCGCCTGGGCCAGGATGCACGCCGATGTCGCCGCGGCGCGCCCCGGTCTCGTGCTCGACGGTCTGCTGGTCGAGGCGATGGGGCCACGCGGGGTGGAGATGATCGTGGGCGCCCGGCGCGATCCCGACTGGGGGCCGGTGCTGCTCGTCGGGTTCGGCGGGGTGGCCGCCGAACTGCTCCACGATGCGGTGCTGCTGCCGCCCGACCTTACCCGCGCCCAGATCAAGGCGCGCATCCTGACGCTGCGCATGGCGCCGCTGCTGCGCGGCTTTCGCGGCAGCCCGATGGCCGATCTCGACGCGCTGGCCGCCACGGTCGAAACGCTCGGCGCGGTGGTGCGCGGAACGCCCGGTATCGCCGAGGTCGATCTCAACCCGGTGCTGGTCCTGCACGAAGGAGAGGGCGCGCTTGCGCTCGATGCCCTGATCTCGGGTTAGGGCGTAAACTCGTAAAGGACGCCCTAGGTTGCGTAGCGAGCGAGCGTTCCTGTGGCTCGGCTCGTCGTCGCGGGTGGGAACGGACGGGCGATTAGTGCGCTCGGGTCAGGGCGTGTGCGACGGAACAACGTCGGAAGGAAGTTTCCCATGATCCGCAAGCTGATGACCGCCGCTGCCGTGTGCAGCGTGCTTTCGATCACCCCCGCGATGGCCGCAACGGTGTGCAAGGATGCCCATGGCAAGGCGATCCGCTGCACCGGGCATGGCGCGATCAAGGTGGTCAAGGACAAGAAGGGCGTATGCAAGATTGCGGCCGGTTCGAAGAAGGGCGCCGTGACGCCTTGCCCCAAGTGATGGGGGCATGATCCGCCTCAGGCGGGTTGCGAAAAAGGCCGCTTTCCCGGTTGGGAAAGCGGCCTTTTTCGGTGAAGGATGACTCGGCCGGGTTTCAGCTTTGCGCCTTGGCGCGGTCCTTGTCGTAGGCGCCAAGGCCGGGCTTGTAGCTCTTCTCGTCGATGAACTGGCGGATGCCTTCCTTGCGGCCTTCGGTCTTGTCGTGGAAGTTCATCGCTTCCTGCAGGCGCACGAGGTAATCCTCGGCCTCGTCGTAGGTCATCAGGCCGACGCGGCGCACCGCGTCCTTGGCGAACTTGAGCGTGACCGGGTTCTTCTGGAGCAGCATCCGCGCGACCTCGGCGGTGCGGCTCTCGAGCTGGTCGGCGGGCACGCATTCGTTGACGAGGCGCATTGCGCTGGCCTGCGCGCCGTCGATCAGGTCGCCGGTCAGCGTCAGCCACATGGCATCGCGCATCGAAAGCAGGTCGACCACGACCTTGGTCACCCCGCCGCCGGGCAGGATGCCCCAGTTGATTTCGGACAGGCCGAACTTGGCCTCCTGCGAGCAGATCGCCAGATCGCAGGCGAACAGCGGGCCGAAGCCGCCGCCGAAACACCAGCCGTTGACCATCGCGATGGTCGGCTTCTGGAACCAGCGCAGGCGGCGGAACCAGCCGTAGCTTTCGCTTTGCGACTTGCGCACGCCGCGCAGGCCATTGGCTTCGGTCTCGCGGAAGTATTCCTTGAGGTCCATGCCCGCCGACCACGCGGTGCCCTGGCCGCCGAGCACCAGCACGCCGACATCCTCGCGGTATTCGATCTCGTCAAGCACTTCCATCATGCGGCGGTTGAGCTTGGGGCTCATCGCGTTGCGCTTGGCCGGGCGCGAGAACCACACCCAGGCAATGCCGTCCTCGACGGTGTAGATTACGGTATCGGCTTGCTCTTCGCTCATCCTTGGAGTCCTTTCCCGGCTTGGTTCTTTTTGTATCCTGAGGATACAATATAGCGCGCGCCGATCAAGCGAAACCCTCAGGCGAGGTCCTTGCCGCGCGCCATCGCGGTAACGATCGCGAGCATCAGTGCGAAAGCGCCGCCCAGCACCAGGCCGAGCGGCTGGAGCGAGACCGGCGGCCAGAGCGCGACCGCGCCGCTGGCGATCGCGGTCACCGCAAGCTGGATCGTTCCGAGCAGCCCGGCCGCAGAGCCGATCCCCTCGCGCACTGCGTCGAGCGCGCTGGTGGCTGCGGGCGTCAGCACGAAGCCGGCGATGACGAAAAGCAGCACCGAATAGGCCTGGAACAGCGCCAGCGGCACGCCGCCGGGCAGCGTTACCGCGCCGAGGCCGAGCAAGGCCGTTGCCCCAAGCGCGGCCAGCGCGGCGCGGATCGCCAGCCGCGCCGGGCCCAGCCGCTTGAGCAGGTGGGGGGCGGCCTGCGTGGCCGCGATGGAGGCCCCCGCGTTCAAGGCCAGCAGCAGGCTGAACCACACCGGGGGCAGACCATAGACGCCCGAATAGAGAAAGGGCGCTGCGGTGACGAAGGCGAAAGGCACTGTCGTTGCAAGTCCGGCGACAAGCGCCCAGCCGATGAAGCGCGTGTTGGCGAGCAGTGCGCCGAGCGCGCGCGGCAAGCCGCTCCAGTCGGCGACGCGGCGCGCCGGTTCGAGCGTTTCGGGCAGGAAGACGATCACGCAGACCGCCGCAACGAGCCCGGCCCCCGCCAGTACGCCGAACAGCCCACGCCAGGACACGAGCTGGAGCAGGCCACTGCCGAGCAGTGGGGCAAGCATCGGTGAGAGGCCGATGACGAGAAAGGTGAAGGCCATCAGCCGCGCGGCGTGATGGCCGCGGTGCAGGTCGCGGATGATCGCGCGCGCGCTGCTCGTCCCGGCGCAGGCGCCCATGCCCTGCACGAAACGCAGCGCAACGAGCTGGTCAAGGCTGGTCACCGCCGAGCAGGCGAGCGAGGTAAGCACGAACAGGCCCAGCCCGCAGACCAGCGGTACGCGCCGTCCGAAGCGATCCGCGAGCGCGCCGATCGGAATCTGCGCGAAGGCGAGCCCGAAGAAGAAGGCCGAGAGGGTGCGCTGCACCGCATTTTCGGACCCGCCAAGCGCGCTGGCCATGTCGGGCATGGCGGGCAGGTAAAGGTCGATCGCCAGCGGGCCGAGCGCGGAAAGGAATCCGAGCGCGATTCCGAAGCCGAGGCTTGCTTGCACGGGCCGTCCTGCCTCCACGGGGGCAGCGGACGGCGATTCGGGACGAGGGGCGGCGCTCACGCGCGCTCGCGGCGAAGCTGAGGGGCGATCATCATAATAACGAATGTTATAGTATGTGCGTGCAACGAATCAAGCGCCAACCCTATCCGCACGCGCTTCGGGAACGGCGCTGCCGCCCCGCAAAAAAAGCGCAGGGCCGCGTGCCGGGGCGAGAGATGGACAATCTCTTCAATCCCCTGGTCCTGGTTTGCGACGTCGGGAAAGGGGCCCGATCAGTCCGTAAGGTCGGGCCTGGTCCCTTCTAGGAACAGCGAGCGGCCTTCGCCGTCGGTCTCTTCGAGCGTGTCGATAAGCGTGGAGAGGATATGGTCGAACATGGCCACTTCGTGCGGCTTGAGCTGCGAGAGCAGGTAGTCGGCCACGCGGTCGGTCTGCGGGCGCATGATGGTGTAGAGCCGTTCGCCTTCTTCGGTCAGCGAAAGCCGCTTGCGGCGCCGGTTGGTCTCGTCCCGCTCGACCCTGACACGGCCGTGCTTTTCGAGCGCGGCAACCGCGCGCGAGACGCTCATCGCGTTGACGCCGGTGCGTTCGGCCAGTTCGTGGCTGGCCGAATGGGGAAAACGCCCGATCAGCATGAGCATGCGAAATTCGTTGATGCTGATCTTGTACTGGTGTTCCAGGTTGATCGAGAAGGGCGCCATCAGCCGGTTCGAGAGCTTGAGCAGGCGGTGCAGGATCTCGGCGTGCGGGCTCACCGGGGGGAGGCCTTCGGGCGTTTCGCCATCGGTCGGGATCGCGGGCGAGTTCGGCTCGGTTTCACGCATTCCTAGCCTGTGCGCCGAGCGCCGGTCGCTTGTCAAGATAATCACGAATGTTACTTGTTGACCCGATGGTATGACGCGACGCGCGCGCCGGCGGGGTTATTCCATCAGCGCGCAAGTCACGCCGGTGAAGCGCCCGTTGGCGACATGGTAGTGGATGCTCTGGCGCAGCTCCTGAACTTCGCCCGCACGAATTGGAAAGAACCGGTCGAGCCCCTCGGCGGCAAGCGCCTGGGCGGTAAGATCGCGCCGCGCTTCGATGCGTATCACGCCTTCGAGCGCGACGAGCTCGTCGCTCGCGGCGAAGCGCTCGATGGTCAGGCTTTCATCGACGTAGCTATGCAGGAACGCGTAGAAGCGCTTGAACGCCGCGCGGTCCGGCAGGTCGACGCCGAAGAAGGCGAGCCGCGCACCGGGGGCGTAGAAATCATAGACGGCATCGTAGTCGCGTGCGTTGAAGGCGGCGGCATAGCGCTCGTAATCCTCACGGGTCATCGTGGTTCTCCCACTGGTTGTGCGCGTCACGGCGCGCTTGCCATATGTGATAACGATCGTTACGGTTAAGCGCAACGACGGTCAGGCTCTTGCGCCCCAAGGCCGCGCAAGGGAGAGCACGATGTCCGCAACCGCCGCGCGCGAAGGGCGCGCCTATACCGCGCAGGAACAGGCCAATATCGCGCATGTGCGCGCGATGATCCGCGAGGTGCTCGATGCGCTCGATCCCGAAGCGGTCGAGCGGTTCATCGTGCCCGGCTACATCCAGCACAACCAGATGGTGGGGCAGGGCAGCGAGCCGCTCAAGCGCTTCCTGCGCGAGGCGAAAGTCCATTCGCCCGAGCCGGTCCACGACATCAAGCGCATCTTCGCCGATGGCGATCACGTCATCGTCCACTACCACTTGCGGCGTTGGCCCGGCGATACGGGCTATGCCATCGTCGACATCTTCCGGCTGGAGGAGACCATGGTGGTCGAGCACTGGGACGTGATGATGGAGGTTCCTGGCGACAGCCCCAATCCCGTGGGGCCGTTCTGACATGGCGCGCGCGGATCGCTTCACGGCAAAGCGCGTCGTTGTCCTGGGCGGCAACAGCGGGATCGGGCTTGCCTGCGCGCAGGGCTTCGCGGCCGAAGGCGCGCGGGTCTGCCTGACCGGGCGCAACCCCGAGACGATCGCGGCCGCACTCGCGACGATCCCCGGCGCGCGCGGTGAAAGCGTGGACATCGCCGATCTGGCCGCGATGGACGCCTTCTACGCGGGCGTCGCGCAGGAGGAGGGCGGGATCGACGTGCTCCTGGTCAACGCCGGGATGGGGGGCTTTGCGCTGATCGACACGCTGACGCCCGATTACTGGGATGAGGTCCACGCGATCAACCTGCGCGGCTGCGTCTTCGCGATGCAAAAGGCGCTTGCGCTGATGGGCGAGGGCGCGGCGATCGTGGTCACCGGGTCGATCGGTGGGCACGCTTTCGTACCGGGCAATCTGGCCTATGGCGCGGCCAAGGCCGGGCTCGCGCTGGCCATGCGGCAATTCGCGGGGGAGTGTGTAAGGCGCGCAATTCGCGTCAACATGGTCAGCCCCGGCCCGATCGAGACCCCGCTGCTCTACCGCAACCCCGGTATGGACGAGCGCGCGGTGGCGGGGCTGCGCGAACAGATGATCGCCGCCGTGCCGATGCGGCGCATGGGCACGGCGCGCGAAGTCGCCGATGCCGTGCTTTTCCTTGCCTCGCACGAGGCCAGTTTCATTACCGCTGCAAACCTGATGGTCGATGGCGGCGCTCTCGAGATCGGATGAGGATCAGTCAGGATGACGCACGACACCACGCCCTTTGCCGGGCCTTTTTCGACCATCGACAACCCGCGGCTCGAATTCGCGATGGAAGTGCGGCTGACTTTCCCGCGCGTGCAGATGATCGCCAATACGCCGGCTGGTGGCAACCGCACCGCCGTCTATGTCGAGGGGGGCACGTTCGAGGGGCCGCATCTCAAAGGCCAGGCGGTGCCCGGATCGGGCGGCGACTATGCCTATTTCCGGCCCGACGACGTGGCGGTGTTCGACGCGCGCTACATGCTGGAGGAGGACGACGGCACGCTCATCCTGCTCAACAACCGGGGGTTCCTGTGGGGGCGCAAGCCCGGCACGATGGAGCGCCTGCGCGACTGGGCGTTCAAGGGGGGCGAGCCGGTCGAACAGCAGGAATATTACCTGCGCGGCAACCCCAGTTTCGAATGCCCGGTGGGCAAGCACGACTGGCTGACCAAGCACGTCTTCATCGGCGTGGGTGAGCGGCGCGCGGATGGCAATCTCTTGCGGTACTATGCGTTGATCTGAAAGCGTCCGTCTGTGGTGCGCCCGCCGCGCTGCGACTAGTGGATTGATTTTGACATTTGAGCGCGCCCTATCCGATAGGGTATCAAATGTCAGAATCGAACCACTAGGTTCGTTACGCTCCCCAAGTCTCGCTGTCCCTCCCGCACGCGGGAGAGGGAAGGCGATTATACCCTCCCGCTGGCGGAAGGGCCGGAAGGCTTGGCACCGAAGGGACCTGGCCNTTACGCTCCCCAAGTCTCGCTGTCCCTCCCGCACGCGGGAGAGGGAAGGCGATTATACCCTCCCGCTGGCGGAAGGGCCGGAAGGCTTGGCACCGAAGGGACCTGGCCGGACGGGGTGGGCGGGAACCCGCCGCAATCAGTCGTTCCGATCACCTCCAAATCTGTCCACGCAGCCTAGTGGTTCGATTCGCCGCGACCGCCCGCCCAGCGCCTTGGCGCGGTAGAGATCGGCATCGGCGAGCGTGAACAGCTGGCGCGGTTCGCGCGGCGCGTTCGGATCGTCAAGCGCGAGGCCGAACGAGACATGGATCGGCAGCGCAGAGCCCTGCCAGTCGAACGGCCGGTTGAGCCGGGGAAGTGCGCGCAGCAGACGGGCGCGCAGGGCGTGGTGGTTGTCCGGGCGGGGCAGGATGAGCGCGAATTCGTCGCCGCCGATGCGGGCGGCCAGCCGCGCGTCGGAAAAGACCTCGCGCAGTCGCGCGCCGAAGACGCCAAGGCAGGCGTCGCCCGCAAGGTGGCCCCAGCAATCGTTGAGCGCCTTGAACCCGTCGAGGTCGAACAGCACCAGTGCCGTCGCCTCGCCAAGGGGGGCGCTGCCCGGTGGCGGCTCGAGGAAGGCGTGCTGGAAGCGCTGGCGGTTGGCAAGACCGGTCACCGCGTCGGTATAGGCCAGCCGTTCGAGATCGCCCAGGCGCTGGCGTTCGGCGGTGATGTCCTGTTTTGTGCCGAACAGGCGCACCGCCTGGCCGCCGCGCACTTCGACGCTGGCGCTGATGCGGATCCAGCGTTCGAGCCCGGTGCCGGTCTCGATCTGCGCTTCGAGGCAGAACGCCGAGCGGTTGCGGATCGCGCGTTCCCGCACGCTTTCCAGCAGGGCGCGTGAGGAGGAGGCGTACATGTCGAGCGTCATGCGCCGGTCGACCGCGACGCCCTGGTCGAGCCCGAACAGCGCGAAGGTCCCTTCGCTCCAGCGCAGCGTCTCGCTGCCGAGGTCGCAGGAGAACATGCCGATGCCTTCCTCGGCGTCGGGCTGGATGGCGCTCGACGTGGGCTGGGTGGGCGGCGTGGGCAGGGCGCCGATGGCGTTGCCGCCGGCGCGCGAGATCGAGAAGAGTGCTTGTCTCTGAGCCATCACGCGCCGTGCCGTTATCGAATGCTGATAGTGCAATCGTTTAATAGTGAACACTTAACGGCGTGCTAACGGTGTTTTGACTGTGCGGTTACGCCGGGGCTGGTTCGGGGATCCAGACCGCGCCCTTGATATGGTCGATCAGCCCTTGCGCGTTGACGCGGTAGAGGATCAGGAACTCCACCTCGACGCGGGCGCCCTGGGGGACCACCGCCATGCCGGTGTAACCGTGCGCGGCCAGTACCTGGGCTGATAGGTCCTGCAGCCCCTCGAACGCGATGACCACGTTGGCGACGAACCCATCCTGGCCCGGATAGTACCCGCACAGGCGCACGGTTTCGCGGCAATAGGCGTGGAAGAAGGCGTAGAAGCGCCGGAACGCTTCCTTGCCGCGCACCGCGAAACCGGCGTTTTCGAGCACGAAGTCATCGGTGAAGAAGGCTTCGAGCGCCGCATAGTCGCGCGCGTTGAAGGCGGCGATGTAGCGCTGGTAATCTTCGCGCGAGGGGACGGGCACGCTCAAAGCTGCGCGGGCATGGCGTCGAGCAGCAGTGTCTTGCTTTCAAGGAACGAGGACAGCCCCTCGATCCCGCCTTCGCGGCCCACGCCCGATTGCTTGAAGCCGCCGAAGGGCAGCCCGAATTCCAGCCGCATGCCGTTCTGTCCGAACCCGCCCGCGCGCACCTGGCGCCCGATGCGGTAGGCGGCTTCGTGGTCGGTGGTCAGCACCGAGCCGTTGAGCCCGAACTGGCTTTCGTTGGCGATGCGGATCGCGTCGTCCTCGTCCTCGGCCGGGATGAGGGCGAGAACCGGGCCGAAGATTTCCTCCTGCGCGATGCGGCTGGTGTTGTCGACGTGGGCGAACAGGGTGGGTTCGAGGAAGTAGCCCTTGTTGAGGCCCGCCGGGCGCTGGCCGCCGGTGACGAGCTGCGCGCCGTCCTGCTGGCCGATCGCGACATAGCTTTCCACGCGTTCGAGCTGGCGCTTCATGGCGAGCGGGCCGAGCTGGGTGTCGGGCGCGGTGCTGGGGCCGATCTTCACTCCCTTCATCACCCGCGCGATGGCTTCGGCCAGTTCGTCGTGGCGTGACTTGTGGACGATCGCGCGGCTGAGCATCGCGCAGACCTGCCCGCTCATCACGGTGATCGTGTTGCCCAGGATCGCGGCGGCGGCATCGATGGGGAAATCGTCGCGCACGATCGCGGCCGACTTTCCGCCCAGTTCGAGGGTGCAGCGCGCGATCCGCCCGGCGCAGACCTCGCCGATGCGCTTGCCCGCGAGCGTCGATCCGGTGAAGCTCACCTTGTCGACGCCGGGGTTGTTGACGAGGTGGTCGGACGCCTCGCGCCCGCCGCAAACCAGGTTGATGACGCCGGCAGGGATCCCGGCGGCGTCGGCCGCTTCGGCCATGATATAGGCTTCGAGCGGGGTTTCGGGGGAGGGTTTCATGATGACCGTGCAGCCCGCGACAAGCGCGTAGGCGACCTTGCTCGACAGGATGCCGAAAGGGGCGTTCCACGGCGCAATGCAGGCCGCGACGCCGACCGGTTCGTAGGCGACCAGCGCGGTGTCGACCATCGTACTGGGGCGGCGCACGACGAATTCGAAATCGCGCCCGAGCGAAGCGATGAATTGGATCGTGGCGATCGCTCCGCCGTGCATCTGCGGGGCGAAGCTGGCAAGGCCGCCGACTTGCGCGGTCCACGCCGCGCACAGTTCCTCCTGGCGCTTTTTGAGTTCCTGCGCCCAGCGCGTGACCATCGCGCCGCGTTCGGCCGGGGCCATGCGCGGCCAGGGGCCGGTGTCGAACGCCGTGCGGGCCGCTGCCACCGCGCGGTCCATGTCGGCCGCCGTCGCTTCGGCGACGATGCTCACCACCTCCTCGCTGTTAGGGCTCACCAGCGCGATCCGGTCGGTGCCGGTGGAATCGACCCAGGCCCCGTCGATGTAGAGCTTTTCAGGATTGCGGATGTCTACGCCTTTGGGGGTCATCGCGGGATTCCTCTTCCATACAGGTTGCGCGCCTTCGTGAATCCGTCGGGCGGGTGGGCGCGCGTCTTGCTAAAACGATAACGAGCGTTACGATGTGGTGCAACGCCCAAAACGCATAGTCTGCGTAGAAAATGGGAAGAGCGCTCGCGTCCAGCGCTGGGGAGAGGATCGAACACGATGCACGACAGCGCGAGCCGGGCCGAACCGGCGCAGGGCCCATCCGGGGCAGACCCGTCCTTGGTCGGAGAGCCCGCGCCGTCACCGTCACCGTCACCGTCACCGTCACCTTCGGGGCGGCGCAGCCGGGGCGTGTCGCTGGTGCTGTGCGGCGCGGTCATGCTGCTCGACGGGTACGATCTGACCGCGATGCCGCTGGCTGTGCCGCATCTCGGCCCGCTGCTGGGCCTTGCCCCGCAGGGGTTCGCGCTGGCGCTGTCGGCGGTGCTGCTCGGGCTTGGGCTGGGGGCGGTGACGCTGGCGCCGCTGGGCGATCGGTTTGGTCGGCGGCGGGTGATCCTGGCGGCGCTGCCGGTGCTGGCGGCGGCGACGTTTGGCACTGCGAGCGGGCGCACGCTGGAGGCTTTCGCCGCGTGGCGTCTGCTGACCGGGCTCGCGCTGGGCGCGTGCCTGCCGAACGTGACCGCGCTCAGCGCCGAACTGGCCCGGCCGGGACGGCGCGCGAGCACGATGAGCGTGGTTTCCATGGCGATCCCGCTGGGCGCGGCGGGCGCGGGGCTGATCGTCCCGCCGCTGGTGGCGCTGGCGGGCTGGGCAGCCATCTTCCTGCTGGCGGGCATCGTGACGCTGGTTCTCTTCGTAGCGCTGTGGCTGGGGCTTGCCGAAGCGCCGCAGATGGCCTCCACCGCGTCGCAAAATACCCGCATCGCCGCGCTCTGGTTGGCGCTGCTGGCGCCCTCGGTGCGGCGTGTCACCGGGCTGATCTGCGCGCTCTACGCGCTCAACGCTGGCGTGCTTTATTACGTCAATTCGTGGGTGCCCACGGTGCTGCCCTGGGCCGGGTTCCCGCTCGCCAGCGCGGCGCACGCGGTCGCGTTGCTGCAGATTGGCGGCATGGCCATCGCGCTCGTCCTGGCGCGGCTGCTCGACGCGGGGCGCGGGATTGCGGTCCTTGCGGCAAGTTATGCGGTGATCGCTGCGGCGCTGCTGGCGTTCGGCCTTATCGCGCCGACGCGCCTGGGCTGGGGCGCGCTGTTGCTGCTGGCGGGCGGCGGGGTGGCGGGTGTCCACGTCGCCATCCTCGCGCTGGCCTCGCAGTGGGTCGCGCCGCGCCTGCTGTCGAGCTTGATCGGGATGGCGGTGGCGCTGGCGCGGATCGGGGCGATTGGCGGCCCGTTGCTGGGGGGACTGGTGGTGGCGCGGGTTCCGGCCGAGCCCGCCGGGGCGAGCGCTTTCTTCGCGCTTGCCGCGGTCCCGGTGGCGGCGTGTCTGGGGCTGGTCCTGCTCTTGCGCCGGACCGCCCCGCGGCGACCCGCCCAGGGTAACTCAGTCGAGCCTTAGCGTAAAGTCGCGCGCGCCTTTCCACGCGGTCAGCATCGGGCGGTAGTAGGCGCGGTAGGGCCACAGCAGGACGGCGTTGAACAGCACGGTGAGCGCGCCGAACACCACCTCGACGACGCCCCATTCGAGCGCGAAGTTCCAGTAGGCGATGACCACCGTGAGGGGGACCGCGGCGGCCGCGACGAGTGGCATCAGCCGGTCGGCGAGGACCAGCACGGCGATCGCGATCTCGGCCACCTTGACCCAGGCGAACAGCCCCGAATGGATCAGGGCGAGCGTGAATTCCTGGCCGAGCGCGGTGTTGCCCAGCGGCTGGAGGTCGAAGGGGGTGAAATACTCCACCCCCGAGAACAGATACCAGCCGCCAAAAACCATCCGACTGACATGGTAGAGCGTGCGCATCATGGCCTTCGCGCTCCTCAGAACGAACGGCGCAGCGCGACGAACCACTCGCGCGGGCGTCCCACCGCGCCGGTGACCACGCCGTAGTTCGAATAGTTGTCCGCCTTGCCGGTATAGTAGAATTTGTCGAACAGGTTGGTGATCGCGCTGCTCAGTTCCCAGTCGCCGTCGTGCGAGGCGTAGGTCAGGCGCAGGTTGAACAGGCTGCGCGCGGCGACCTTGTTGGTGTCCGCGTTGACCGAGTTGAAGTAGAACGCGGACTGATAGGTCCAGTCGAAGCGGGGGGTCAGCGTGCCGATCCCGTGGCCCAGGTCCGCCTTGTACTGGACCCCTGCGCTGCTCTGCCAGGACGGGTTGAACGGCGCCTTCATGGCGAGCGAAACCCCGGTCGAGGCGTCCACGCTGGTGTACTGGAAGTGGAGGTAGCCGAACGAACCGTCGATCTGGAGACCGTCGAGGGGTTCGGCGAACAGTTCGCCCTCAAGCCCCCATACATGCGCGTTGCCCGCGTTGGCCGGCTCCGAACAGGTCGACAGCACGCTTTCGCTGCAGGTGTAGCGGTTGATCTGGATGTTCTTGTAATCGTTGTAGAAGAACGTGCCGTTGAAGCGCAGGCGGCGGTCCAGCAGGTCCGACTTGAAGCCCGCTTCGTAAGTAACGAGCGTTTCGGGATCGAAAGTCACGATCTGGTCGACGACGTAGGGGCGCGGGTTGGTGCCGCCGCCCTTGTAGCCGGTGGCGACCTGCGCATAGACCATGAGTTCGGGGCTGAAGCGGTAGTTGGCACCCAGCCGCCAGTCGATCCGGTCGCCCGTGTAGGTGCTGCTCTGGTCGTTGAGCCCGACCACCAGCAGGTTCACCAGCGAAGCGCCGTCGGGCACGCTGCCGTCGGTGTTGCTGCGGTGGAAGACATAGGTCTTCTTGTCGTCGGTGTAGCGCAGCCCGCCGATGAGGTTGAGCGCGTCGGTCAGGTGCAGCTCGCCATGGACGAAGGCCGAGGTCGAGCGGTTGGTGACCGGATCGTCCTGAATGAAATCGAGCTGCGAGGTGGGCAGCAGGACGCGGCCGGTGATGCGATCCCTGGCGTTGTAATAGTACCCGCCCACGGTCATGTCGGCGAGCGTGCCGAGCTGCGCGGAGAGGCGCAGTTCCTGCGTGAACTGCTTGTGCCCATAGGTGAATTCCTGGGTCAGCAGCGAGAGCGGTGAACCGTCCAGGTCGATGCCGGTCTTGCCGTGCGCCTCGCGGTAGGCGGTGATCGAGGTCAGCGCGAGATGATCGCCCAGCTGGTAGTCTACATGGCCCGCCACGCCCCAGGCCTTTGCGGTGTTCTCGGGGCTGGTGGTGAAGCTGCCGGGCTCGACCTGGTAGGGCCCGAAGACCGAATCGTAATTGCCCCCGCTCGCGTAGTTGGCGTAGCTGGTGTACGAATGCGCGCCGGTGATGAAGCGGCTGTCGAACGGCACGCCCGCGCTGGCATCGTCCGCGACGTAACTGCGCACGGCCGAGTTGTCGGCGGCGATCAGCTTGGTGGCGACCTGTTCGGAATTGTTCTGCGAATAGTCTCCTACAAGGTTGATCTCGAGCGGCGAGCCGTCGGGCTGGTAGCGCAACGCGAGGCGTCCGCCGTGAATGTCGATGCCGCCTTCGGTGCCGGTCTTGCAGCTCTTGCTGCCCGTCGTCGCGGTGATGCCCGAATCCGGATAGAGGCAACCATAGTCGAGCAGCGTCATGTACCCGTCGGTGTGCTTGGACATTCCCGAAACGCGCGCGTAGAGCCCGTCGGCGATGGTGAAGTCGGCGCTGCCCTTGAAATCGAGCCGGCCGTAGCTCCCCGTGCTTGCCTCGAGGAAGCCGCCGCCGTTGCCGTCGGGCTTCTTGCTGAACAGCTTGATCGAGCCACCGATCGAGTTCTTGCCCGACAGCGTGCCCTGCGGACCGCGCAGGACTTCGACCCGGTCGAGATCGTTGAGTTCGAGGATCGCGCCGAACGTGGTGCCGTAATAGACGTCGTCGATGTAGATGCCCACGCCCGGTTCGAGCGCGAAGCTGGAATCGTTCTGGCCGATGCCGCGGATATAGGCCTGGATCGCGCTGCCGTTGAGCCCGGTCGCCTGCGAGAGGTTCACGTTGGGCGCGATCGCGGTGAGATCGGTCACGCTCTCCACGCTCTTGGCTTCCAGCTCCGCGCCGCTGGTCGCGGTGATCGCGATCGGTGTGTCCTGCAGGCGCTGCGCACGGAACTGCGCGGTGACGATGATCTCGGGAATGCTGGCCCCGTCACTGGCCCCGTTACTGGCCCCGCCCCTGGCCGGAGCGTCGGCGGCTGGCGGGGTGGAGGTGGTCTGGGCCTGGGCGAGACTGGCCGCGCCGGTAAGGCCGGTGGTGAGGGCGATGATCGCGGTCATCGTCCGCCGGGCAGGGGTGATCGTGGCTCGTGCCATGCTGGTTGTCCTCTCCCTAATGCCGCCGGAGCAGGGCCGGGGATGGCGGGTCCTTGAGGCCCGTTCTCATCCTCGCCTCAGGGGTCAGGGCAGGGCCGGGCCCGCGTGGTGCGACCATGGGCCTTGCGCCGTCGTCCCGATCCGACGGTTGCTTGCTGGTGACTGTTCTTGTTTATGTTCAGTTCTGGTTCTGTGCAGGCGCGTGCGTGCGGGCGGTGCCCGGCGCTGGGACGCGCCCTGTGCACCGGGTGCCGACACGCTCCCTGTCTATCAAATTTGTAACGATCGTTACTAATGAGTCAATCGAAAAATCGGCCCGATCCGCGTCCGCCGCGGATCCGGCATGAACGGGGTTCAGGCGGCGTGGGCGGGTTCGCGGCGGGCTTTCGCCTGGTCCAGCTGCTGGCGGGAAACCCACCATCCGTGGACTTGCGCGCGCATCGGCATGGGCATCGCCACGCGCGCCACCGGCCCGGCTGCAATGGCGCCTGCATCGATCACCCACAGCTCGGAATCGAACCGGTTCTCGCCCACCTGTTTGTCCACGACCGTTAATAACCAGCCTTCCTTTTCGGGATCGGCCGAGGGGACGTGGACGGGCTCGTTGATGGCCATGCCGGGGCCGAGCGGCAGCGCTTCGATGCGCCCGTTACTCGGCTCGATCTGGAGCAGCATGTTGAACGAGACGCCAACCGGCCCGCCCAGCACCGGGGGACCGCCCTGCGGGTTGATGGTCAGATACCAGCCCTTGCGGTGCAGCCGTCCCTGGCTCGCATCGGGAATGCGCGGCATGTCGCCCGGAGGGCCGATCACGCGCGATTCGAAGCTTTCGCCGGGCTTGCCCATGTCGAAGCTCCAGCGGGTCAGCCCGCCCCCGACGTCCTGCTGCGCGCGATCCACCCCGCCCGCCTCGCGCATGAAGGGGAAGGCGCAGGTGTCCGACAGGCACACGTCGAGATGGACGAAATCGCCTTCCTCGTAGGCGTTGAGGAAATGGAACGCGGAAACCCCCTTGGGGCCCTTGAACCAGCGCATCTCCTCGACCTTGCCATAGCGCGGCATGATCCCGACCCAGCTTTCCAGCTCCTGCTGGTGCGCCCAGTGCGGGCCGCCCGCCGCGATCCGGTCAAGATCGGCGGTGGTCGGAAAAATCGGGAAGATGGCGTAGCGCTCGGTGATCAGGAAATCGTGAATGGTCGAGCAGTAGGGCTGCTTGAACCACTGTTCGCTGACAAGATTGCCATGCTTGTCGGCAATGCCGTAGGCGACGTCGAGACTGGCCAGCCCGCCGGCCTCGTAGCCGAAAAAGAACATCTCGCCGGTCACCGGGTCGATGCGTGGGTGCGCGGTGAAGGTCTGCGATTTGAGCGCGCCGTAATAGTCGAACCGGCCGAGCGTCTCGAGCGTTTCGGGATCGATCTCGTAGCCAAGGCCGTCCTCCTTGGTCATCAGCAACCGCCCGGCGTGCCAGACCGGGGTGGTGTTGGCGACGGTGCGGTCCTTGCCCGCAACGCTGGGATCATCGGTATAGGGGTTGCGGTAGCGCCCGAAGAGCGCCTTGCGCGCCGCCTTTTCGAGCGCATAGCGTTCGGTCTCGACGAACTTGATGGCGTAGTCGACATGGCCACCATGGATGTCGAACTTGGCGATCATGCCGTCGGCCGAAAGCGCGATCTCGTCTTCGAACATCGGCGCGTGGGCGGGGTCGGGCACGGCGCGGAAGAAGGCGCCGTCGATCTCTTCGGGGATGGTCCCTGTGACTTCGAGATTGGACGCCGACCATTCGATGCCGACGGGGGTGTTGGTGCCTGTGAAATGGACGGTCTGCGGAAAATCGGTCACGGCTACTTCCTCTCCAAAAGTGTAACCAGAACGGTTGTTTACGGTATTCTCCCCGGGTGGTCCCCGTATCGTTGCTCTGTGTGACGTGCCCCCCTCAGGCGGGGACGCGCAGGGCCTTCAAGACGTGATCGGAACCCTTGTCGCCGACCATGATCGCAGTGGCGTTGGTGTTGCCGGCGGGCAGGCTGGGGAAGACCGAGGCATCGGCGACCCACAATCCTTCGACACCGTGGACCGCAAGGTCGGCGTCGACCACCGCCATCAGATCGTCGCTGGCCCCCATCCTGGCCGTGCCGACCGGGTGGTAGAGCGGGATCGAGGCGAGCTTGACGTATTCGCGCAGCGCTTCGGGCGCCTGGAGCGGGACACCGGGGCGCACTTCGCCGGTGACCTGCGCGGCCATCGGCGAGGCGGCCATGATGCGGCGCGCGATGGCGATCCCCTCGACGATCTGCTCGATGTCGTCGTCGCTGCCCAGTTGACGGTGCGCGATCACCGGCGGGGCGAGCGGGTCGGGTGAGCGCAAGGTGATCCGCCCGCGCGAGGAGGGGCGCATCAGCCCGATCAGGGTAGAGACCGCCGCGTCCTTGCGCAGCATCAGCCGGCCCTGCTCGTCGAAATCGAAGGCGAAGGCGGCGAAGGAAATCTGCAGGTTGGGCGCGGGAAGCCCCGGACGGCCGTGGACGAAGGCCTGCGCGTGGCCGATCCCGGTGGTCAGCGCACCGGTGCGGGCAAGCGCGAACTTGAGCACCTGCCAGGCCCCGCGCAGGCCTTGTGCATCGGTGTTGAGCGTGGTCGCGCTGACCGTGTTGACGAGGTGCGTGCCGACATGGTCCTGCAGGTTGCGCCCGACGCCGGGCCGTTCGCACACGACGGGAATGCCCATGTCCTGAAGATGTTCGGCCGGACCGATGCCCGACAGCATGAGCAGGCGCGGGGTGTTCATCGATCCCGCGCTCAGCACCACGCCGCGCCGCGCGCGCAGCGTGCGCTCGGCGCCGTCCTGGCGCACGATGACGCCGGTGGCGCGGCCATTTTCGACAAGCACGCGCAGCACCTGGCATTCGAGCACGACCTCGAGCATCGCGCCGTGGCTTTGCCCTTCAAGATAGCCGCGCGCGCTTGAACTGCGCAGGCCTGCGCGCTGCGAGACCTGGACGTAATCGACCCCTTCGGCGCATTGCCCGTTGAGGTCGGCAGAACGCGCGATGCCCGCCGCCTGCGCCGCCTCGATCCAGTCATCGGTGATGGCGTAGCGCGCGCGCACTTCGGACACCCCGATCGGACCGCCGGTGCCGCGCCATTCGTCTGCGCCGCGCTCGTTGTCCTCCAGCCGCCGGAAATAGGGCAGGCAGCTGGCGTAGTCCCACCCTGTGGCGCCAAGCTCGGCCCAGTGGTCATAGTCCCACTTGTGGCCGCGGATAAACATCATCCCGTTGAGCGAACTTCCCCCGCCCAGCAGCTTTCCGGCGGGCCAGACATCGGCGCGTCCGCCCAGCGAGGGATCGGGCTCGACGGTGTAGCACCAGTCGAAATCGGGGTTCTGCACCAGGGAACTGGTGAGCGCGGGGACCCGCGACTTGAGCACCTTGTCGGTGCCCCCGGCTTCGATCAGGCAGGTGCTGATGCCGCCTTGGGCGAGGCGCGCGGCCATCGCCGCACCGGCCGATCCGCCGCCGACGACGAGGATATCGGGTTCGTTCATGGCCGCTCTCTCCCTCAATAGCTCGACAGGATGGTGAGGCTGGGCGCGTCGAGCGGTTTGCCTTGCGCCTGCAGTTCCAGCTCGCGTTTGCGTTCCTTGGCCTGTTCGTCGATCAGCCAGGCGTGGATGGCGTGGGCATCGTCCTTGCTGATGAGATCGTCCCAGCGCGGCATTCCGGCGGGCACGAACGCGCCTTCGAGCACGATCTGGTCGAACGCCTCGTGGATCTCGGGCGGCATGCGGCGAAGGTCGGGCACGCCCGAGCGGATCTGGTTGGAGTGGCAGATCGCGCAGTTGCCAAAGAACACCGCCTGGCCGCGCGCGAGGGTTGCGGGCGTTACGCCGGGGGCTTGCGCGGGCGGCGCGGCGACGACCTGCGGGGCGGGTAGCGGGTCGGGCTTGGTGACGGGTTTGCCATCGAGCCGGAAAACCAGCAGCTGGTTTTCGTTGCCGTATGTGTAGGCCGCCGAATAGCGCGGCACGAAGCCCCAGCCGCCGCCGCCAAAGCCGGTGGCGACCGCGACATACTGCACGCCCCCCACGCGGTAGGTCATCGGTGCGGCCATGATCGAGCGTCCGGTGTCGAGGCTGGCGAGGACTTTCCCGGTCCCGGCGTCGCGGGCGTAGAAATGCCCGTCAATGCTGCCGTGGAACACCAGTCCGGTGCGGGTGGCAAGCACGCCGGGGCGGTCCTGCCAGCCCGCGGTGTCGACCGCCCACTTGGCCTTGCCGGTCATCGGATCGATCGCGCGGACCTGCGAACTAAAGGGCTTGTCCTTGACCCACTGCCATTCGGGCAGCGCCTTGACCGCGTCCTGCAGCGGCGGGGGCAGGGTGGCGAGCGAATGCTCCAGGTCCGAGGTGAACAGCAGCGCGGTCTGGATGTTGAGCGCCTTCTTGCGGTGCGGGTCCTTGGGGTCGAGCGGGGGCGTCGGGAACATGAGGTTGCCCATGTCGAGCACCGAGGCGAAATAGAGTCCGCGCCCGGCATCGTAGGCCGCCGGATACCAGTTGCGCGCGCCGGGCGAGGCGGGAAAGACGATCCGCGGCCCCTTCCAGTAGTTGGCGCCGTTGGCGGTCTTGTTCGGGCGCCCGCTGGCAAGGTCGTAGCCCTTGGCCCAGCTCGTGCGCACGAGCGCGTTGATCGCGAGCGGCTTGCCGGTTTCGCGGTCGATCACGAACAGGAAGCCGTTCTTGGGCGCGTGCAGGATGACCGGGCGCGAACGGCCATCGATGGTCATGTCGGTGAGGACCATCGGCTGGGTCGAGGTGAAGTCCCAGGCGTCGCCCGGCGTTTCCTGATAGGCCCATTTCACCCGCCCGGTCTTGCGGTCGAGCGCGACGAGCGAGCCGAGGTAGAGGTTGTCCCCGCCACCGGGCGAACGGCGCTCGATGTTGTAGGGGCCGCCGTTGCCGACGCCGATGATGACCGTGTCGAAACGCGCATCGTAGTTGATCGCGTCCCACACCGTGCCGCCGCCGCCGATGTCCCAGCGGCTGTCCTTCGACCATGTCGCCACCGCCTTGTCGAGCGCGGGGCTCTCCTGCGGCCCGAGCTTGGGGTCGCGGGGCACGGTGAAGAAGCGCCAGGCCTGTTTGCCGGTCGCAAGGTCATAGGCGGTGACATAGCCGCGTGTGTCGTACTCCGCGCCGCCGTTGCCGATCAGCACAAGGTTCCCGGCCACTTCGGGCGCGCCGGTGATGGTGTAGCCGCGCGTCGTGTCGGTGAAGGTCTGGACCTTCCACAGGACCTTGCCGTTCTTCGCGTCGAGCGCGTAGAGCCACCCGTCGAGCGTGCCGACGAAGACCTTGCCCTGCGCCACGGCAACGCCCCGGTTGGCCTGGTCGCAGCAGGCGGCGCGGTTGGCCTGCATGTCGATCTCGGGGGTGAATGTCCACAGTTCGCGGCCCGTCGCGGCGTCGAGCGCGTAGGCCCGGCCCAGGTTGCCCCCGGTGTACATCACCCCGTCAACTACCACCGGGGTGGCTTCCTGCACGCGGTTGGTGCCCAGGTCATAGCTCCAGGCCAGGCCCAGGCGCGCGACATTGCCCGGATTGATGTCGGTCAGCGCGGAGAAGTGCGCGGCATCGGCCCCGCCCTTGGGGCTGGGCCAGTCGTCGCCGGTGCCCGGATTGGCGGCTTGTCCCGAAGCGAGCGAGCAGGCGGCGAGAATGAGGGCGGGCGCAACGATGAGCGCTTGGCGCAGGCGGCTCACTTCGGCCAGCTCGCGCAGTGCTGGAGCATGACGTCGCGCAAAGAACGCGGGGGCCTGCCGGTCAGTTTCGCGACATGGTCGGTCGCCTGTTCGAAATAGCCTTCGCGGATCGCCTGGCCGAAGGTCACCATGTCGTCGCTCGACCAGGGGATCGGCCCGTCGGGCACGATGTCGGAGGCGTGGCGCGGCACGCCCAGCGCGTCGAAATAGGCGAACATCGCCGCATCGTCGACCGGTTCGACCACGATTGGCTTGTCCGCGATTTCGCTCGCCATGGCCAACGCCTCGGGGATCGAGAGAAGCTCGGGACCGGTCAGGGTATAGGCGGTGTTGGCGTGGCCGTCCTGCGTGAGCACGCCGACCGCCGAGGCCACGCAGTCCTCGCGGCTGACGAAGGCGACCTTGCCCTCGCCGCAGTTGTCGGCCTTGCGGCCTTCGGCAAGGGCGGGGATCACCATGGCGCGCGCGATGGCCTCGGCGTACTGGCTGTCGCGCAGGTGCGTCCAGGCCGCGCCCGAGGCTTCGATGATTTCCTCGGTGGCGCGGTGATCCAGCTTGACGATGGCCGGATTGCCGGGCGCATCGGCGGCGATCAGCGAGGTGTAGACGATGTGGCCGACTCCGGTAGCCACCGCGGCCTCCACAGCGTTACGGTGCTGGCCCACGCGCGTGCCCACGCGCGCGGTGCTTATGAGCAGCATCCGCTCACCGCCTTGCATCGCGGCGGGAAGCGTGGCCGGATCGTCGAAATCCGCGCTGCGCACTTGTGCGCCCGCCTCGGCAAAGGGCTTGAGCTTTTCCGGGGTGCGGGTCAGAAACACGAGGTCTTCGGGCGCGCAGCGCGCCAGAAGCTGCTCTGCCGCGGCGCGGCCGAAGGCGCCCGATGCGCCGGTGACGATGATCTTGCCCAAGGGTTCTCTCTCTTCCCAAGCTGCTCCGAATCTTCGACGGAGTTCTTGTGGGCAACAGTAACGAGTGTTACGATGTCGTCAAGGCGCGATACGGCCCCCGCTCGAAGCGCAGGCGGTATCGGCGCGAGATGGGAGAGAAGAGACTTGGCACCAATTGCGATCGAAGACCGGCTGGCCCTGCAGGACCTGATTGCCGACTACAGCTGGGCGCTCGACACCGGCGACGTCGAGGCGCTGGTCGCCTGCTTCACCAGCGACGCGCGCATGGTCGAGGAAGTGTTCGAGGACCCGGACATCTGGGAAGGGCACGAAGGCATTCGCGGCATCGCCGAGCACTACCGCAACGCGCCCGGCTTTCCCGGCCGCCAGCACCACGTCACCCAGACCCAGTTCACGCCGCAGGCGGATGGATCGGTCACCATGCGCAGCTTTGCCTTCGTCACCGAGTGCGAGGACGAGCCGCCCTACCTCCTGCGCTTCACCGGATGGTACGACGATCACGCGGTCAAGGGCGAGGACGGGCGCTGGCGCTTCCACCGCCGCACCGTGCGCCTGTGGGACGGCGCGGTGCTGAGCAAGTTCCCCGGACGCGGCCAGTGGGTGGCGCGCAAGCGTCCGGCTTCGCTGGTGATCCAGCGGTAGGGGAGAGGGGGCAAGGGTGGTTCTCTCGGTGGATTTCCAAGAGCCCACCCCCAGCCCGGCCCGGCCCGCAGGCGGGAGGGGGGAAGCAGGGTGTCCTTCCGACCTTTCTGAAGGGCCGGTCCAATGGGTCAGCCGCGCAAGTGCAGCACCCAGCTGACGCTTGAGAGTCGGTCGGCCTGGGGTTTGCTATGCGGCTGCGCGCGGGGCGGAGTGTCCATTGCGCCAAGCGCGTAGTGCGCGAAGGCTTCGGGCCAGAGCGGGCCACTGGCGCGGGTCAGGGCGGCGAGATCGTGTGGCGCGCGTCCGCACCGGGCATCGCCAAGGCACCCGGTACGGTGCCCGATGCGGACGCGCGCATCGTAGCCGAGCTCGCGCGCAGCGTCGATGAAAAGCAGCCGGTCGGCCTCCTGGCTGATCGCAAAGACCTGGCCGGGGCGTGTGGCGAGGAGCGTGCGGGCCAGGCGGATCGGGTCGCCCGACAGCACGAGGCTGGGCTGGCCAAGCGCCTGTGCGCGCGCGGCAAAGCGGCGTCCGGCGGCAAGGCTGGGATCGTGGAGGAGCAGGACCGAGGCGTCCTTCGGCGCGGCGGCAAACGCACCGGGAGGCAGGGCGGCGCTCAGCAGCCCGGCGGGCAGGGCCAGGCTCGAGTGGGCGAGCAGCGCGCGGCGGGTGAGCGGGCTCATCGGCGCGCCTTTCGCGACGTGGGGGCCGCATCGTGCGCGAGGTAGTGCGCGATGGCCGCAAGCTGCGCATCGCTCGCCTCGCCGCGCGGGATCGCGGGCATGTTGCCGATCCCCATGCGCGCGGCCTGGATCACGAAGTCGGCGGTAAGATCGGTGCGCTTTTCGAGCAGGGGCTCGTCGCTGCGGCGGGCGAGCAGGCCGGTGCCCATGCCGTTGGGCCCGTGGCACATGGCGCACTTTTCGAGGAACAGCCGCTCACCTGGTCCGGCGTCGGGACGCGAGGAGACCGTGAGTGGGGCGGGCAGGGGCGGTGGGCCCTTGGGTTCGGAGGCGGGTGCGGAGGCGGGTGCTGGCGCCGGGGTGTCGGCGTGCGCAGCGGCGAACGCGGCGGCCAAGGCAAGCGCACCCACGGTGGCGAGGGCAAAGGGACGGCGGCGGCGGGGCGTGCGAACGGGGGTCATGCGCTGGCTCCAAGGTTCGCGTCGGCCCAGATGCCGCTCTTGCCCGGTGCAATGATTCCCGAGGGATCGAGCGCGTTCTTCACCCGCTGGTTGAGCTTGAGCAGCGCGTTGCCGCCGAAATCATAAGTCTGTGCGACGAGGTCCATGTAATCGAGATGGGTGCGGTACTCGCCATAGCCCTGCGCCTTCGCGTCGGCGACGAGTTGGCGCAGGAAAGGGTCGACCTTGCCCATCATCGCGGGATCGTCCTTGTCGAGCAGCGCGACGTTGACGTTGATGAGGTGGCGTTCGCCAAAGGCGAAGCTCGCCTGATAGTCCATGCCGAATTCGCGGTAGCGATCGTAAGTGCGCTTGAACTGCGCCATGGCCGCGTTGCCCGATTGCGGCAGCACGGGGGAGAACCCCAGGTGCCCGCCGCGCCCGCCATGCCAGTTGGCGTTCTGCATCGGAAAAGTGATCGGCGTTCCGGTCCAGCCCGAGTGTTCGAGCGGCTCGCCGCGTTTCCAGGTGGCGGGACGCAGGGTCATCGGCTTGAGATCGTTCATCGCCTTTTCAAGGATCGGGTAGGCCGCCTTATTGACCGCCTCGCGCCCGTAGAGGCGCAGGCTCACCCCCCACCAGCCGATGCGGTATTTGGCCCGGATCGCGGCAATTACCGCATCGCTCAGCGCGCCGGGCTGGTCGGTCCATTCCGAGCGGGTGGTGAGCACGGCGGCCGCGCGCAGCCAGTTGCCGATGGTCGGCGATTGCTGGAGCAGCCCTTCGCGCCGCAAGGGGCCGAGCGCGTCGATCAGCGGGCCGAGATCCTCGGGGCTGTCGAACTCCAGATCCATGCCCATCAGCGATTCCGGCTCGGGCATCAGCCACAGCCCCATCTTGGTGACGATGCCGAAGTTGGACTGGACGAACATCTGGTCCCAGGCCGGGCCGAAGCCGTAGCGGTAGAGCTGCCAGGTGGGCGAACCCGCCAGCGCGCCCATGCCCGTGCGCACCACCGAACCGTCCGCCAGGACCACTTCCATCCCGCAGATCTTGCTCGTGTTCTCACCATAGGGGGTGTAGCCGACCCCGCGATCGAGCGCGTTGCCGACGACCGAGCCCCAGGCGTTGCCCGGCGTCGACAACCAGTGCTTCATGCCGCGCGCCTGGAGGAAATCGTAAAGGTCGTAGAAGCCGACGCCCGGTTCGAGCAGGACGGTGCCGTTCGCCTCGTCGTACTCGATCTTCTTCATGCGCGAGAGGTCGAGCACAACCGATCCGGCAAGCTCGGGCGCGCTGCCACCATAACCCAGGTTCTTGCCCCGGCTGATCGGCCAGAGCGGCACCTTGTGTTCCGCCGCGATGCGCACCAGCGCCTGGATTTCCTCGACCGTCTCGGGCGCGAGCGCGCCGGCGGGATGGTGCAGCGCATCGTCGATCGCGAACTTGTCCTGGTAGGACGTCGCGTCCTCGTCCGTAAAGAAGGTGCGGTCTGCGCCGAGTACCGACTGGAATTGCCTGAGCGCCTGCTGGATACGCGCCGGGGGCACGGCCCTTTCGCCTGTTGCTGCCATCTCTCTCCGCCTCGCCCCGATGCGCTACCGCCCGAGGGCGCGCGCCGTGGCTCTCTTATTTAGTAACACTCGTTACTGTGATGCTCGGAGCGGCTCTTGTCAACGTCTTGGCGCGGGGCCTGCCTCGGCAGGCGCTTAAGGGCTGGGTGGCAGGCTGTGGATGCGTTCCAACAGGCCGATCAGGGTTTCAACCTCGGCGGGGGAGAAGCGTTCCTTGAGCCAGTTTTCGTGCGCGCGAATCGAGGTGCGCGCCTCGCCGAGCACGCGCTCGCCTTCGCTCTCGAGGTAGAGCGCGCTCTTGCGCCGGTCGAACGGGGAGGGCTCGCGGCGGATCAGCCCGCGCGCGGCGAGGCGGTTGATGATTTCGGTCGTCGTGGCACGGTCCATCTGGAGTTGCTGGCCCAGATCCGCCTGGATGAGGCCGGGCTGTTCGGCCACCAGCCAGAGCACCGAGACCTGCTTCTGGGTCAGTTCCAGCTCGCTGAAGGTCTCCGAAAAATGGCGGTAGACGGCCCCATGCGCGAGCCGGATGTGAAAGCCCAGGACCGAATCGAGGTCCCCGCGCCCGTGCGCGCCCGAAGCGCCGGGCGGTGTCGTGCTGCTGTTTCTGATCGTACCCACGCCATCCTGCTTAGCCCGCCGGGGGAATGGATCAACGGGGATTTCACGGCTCGTCGTGAATTTAGTTCGTTTCACTAACATTATCTCTTGTGCCGATTCTGGCACCGCGATAGTCTGCCTCTCGCACGCGGCAAGGCTGTGGCATGACATTTAGGAGAGGTGAGATGGCTCAAAATCTCGAGCAGGTCCTGCAAGGGACGGGTAATATCGTTCAGATGCTGCGCAACTCGCAGCTTGGCGCCTACGTCTACCCTGTGGTGGCGCCCGAATTCTCGAACTGGCGTTCGGAGCAGTGGGCCTGGCAGCACAGCGCGGTCCTGTTCGATCAGTCGCACCACATGGTGAACCTCTACATTCGCGGCAAGGACGCGCACAAGCTGCTGTCGGACACGATGATCAACAGCTCGAAGGGCTGGAGCGTCAACAAGGCCAAGCAGTACGTGCCGACCACGCCCTACGGCCACGTTATCGGCGATGGCATCATCTTCTGGGAGGAAGAGGAAAGCTTTACCTACGTCGGCCGCGCGCCCGCCTCGAACTGGCTGCGCTACCACGGCGAGACCGGCGGGTACGACTGCGAGATCGAGCTGGATGACCGTTCGCCGATGCGACCGATGGGCAAGCCCGTCACCCGCAAGGAATGGCGCTTCCAGATCCAGGGGCCCAAGGCCTGGGCGGTGATCGAGAAGCTGCACGGCGGCCCGCTCGAACAGCTCAAGTTCTTCAACATGAGCACCATGAACATCGCGGGCAAGACCGTGCGCACGCTGCGCCACGGCATGTCGGGCGCGCCGGGTCTGGAAATCTGGGGCCCTTACGAGGAGCAGGAAGAAATCCGCGCCGCGATCCTGGAAGCGGGCAAGGAATTCGGCCTGATCCCCTGCGGCAGCCGCGCCTATCCGTCCAACACGCTGGAATCGGGCTGGATTCCCTCGCCGCTCCCGGCCATCTACACCGGCGAGAAGCTCAAGGGCTTCCGCGAATGGCTCGGCGCCAACAGCTACGAGGCGACCGGCTCGATCGGCGGTTCGTTCGTTTCCGACAACATCGAGGACTACTACCTCAACCCGTGGGAGCTGGGTTACGGCAACTTCGTCAAGTTCGACCATGACTTCCACGGCCGCGAAGCGCTGGAGGCGCTCGACCCGGCCCAGCAGCGCAAGAAGGTGACGCTGGCCTGGCACCCCGAGGACATGGCCAAGATCATGGCCTCGCTGTTCGATCCCGACGGCGAGCAGTACAAGTTCTTCGACGTGCCGCTCGCGAACTACGCTTCGTCCAACTACGACGCGGTGCGCGACGCTTCGGGCAAGACGGTCGGCTTCTCGATGTTCACCGGCTATTCGTACAACGAAAAGCAGGCGCTCAGCCTTGCGACGGTGGACCCTTCGGTCCAGGTCGGCGACGAGGTCACCGTGCTGTGGGGCGAGGAGAACGGGGGAACTTCCAAGACCACGGTCGAGCCGCACAAGCAGCTTGCGGTTCGCGCGATCGTCTCGCCGGTGCCCTATTCGCGCGTCGCCCGCGAAACCTACCAGGAAGGCTGGCGCACACAGACCGTCGAGGCCTGACGGCCCACAGCGTCCCTCCTGCATCACACCCGAGGAAGGGGCCGCCCGCCGTCATGGCCGGCGGTCCCTTTCGTCGTCAGGAGCCGCCGCCGCCGGTCGATCCGGCCTTGCGCGCCTCACGCAGGATTTCGAACGCTTCGCGCATGACATAAAGTCCGATGCCGACCCCGACGACAAGATCGAACCCGATCCATCCGCTCGCCAGAACGGCAAGGCCCGAGGCGATCACCGCCGCGTTCGCCACCACATCGGCGCGGGTGAAGATCCAGGCCGCGCGCATGTGCACTTCGCGGCTGCGCTGGCGGGCGAGCAGCCGCAGGACGAAGGCGTTGACGCCAAGCGCCAGGGTTGCCACCGCGATCATCCACAGGCCTTCTGGTGCCCCGCCTGTAAACGCGCGGCGCACCGCTTCGAGCACGACGCCAAGGCCGGTGAGCAGCAAGAGGGTGCCGCTCCAAAAGGCGGCGCGGGCCTTGAAGTCCGCCGATCGCGTGATCGCGGCCAGCGCGACGGCGTAGACCGTCGCGTCGGTCAGCATGTCGAGCCCGTCGGCGATCAGCCCGGTCGAGCGGGCATGAACCCCGGCGCCGACCTCGACCAGGAACATGATCGCGTTGAGCGCCAGCGCAAGACGCAGCGCCTGGCGCTGCGTGCGGGTATCGGTTCGGGTATTGCCACAGCCACAGTCTGCCATGCCCACCAGCATAGGGCGCGATAGTGCCAGGCCCAAGCGAGGAATGCATGGGCCAGGACGCGATCCAAAGAAAGGGGGCCTTGTCCAGCCTCATCTCCAATAGGCGATCGCCCGTAGTTCGACCGAGGAGCGCGGCGGCGTGCCGGGCGGTGCGAGGGGGTTGTCGAACGCGACGTGGGGCACGCAGCGCGCGCGGTCGGGGCGGCTGTCATAGGTCTTGAACAGCAGCGCTTCGCCTGGCGCCATGTCGCTGAACCAGACCCACTGGTGGCGCGGGGAATGGGCCAGGACGTAGCTTTCCATGGACCACAGGTCCTCTCCGTCGCGGTCGAACACGGCCTTTGCAGGGAGCAGGTCGGCGTCCGTGACGCTGCGCGCGTCGCACAGGGCCAGCGGGACGTCCTGCGGGGGCGGCGAGGTCACGCACCACAGGTTGTAGTGCGCGCTGTGGCGGTAGGCGGGGAGGTCCTGGGGGCACGAGCGCTGCGAGAAGCGTTCGGCCACAGCGCTCGACACATCGACATGGGCAAAGCGGGCAGGGCGCGAATTGTCGAGCTGGCCCGACCGCTCCGAGCGTTCGGCGAAGCGGTGGACGGGCGGGGCGGAGGCGACGACGCTGTCCGCGCCGGTCAGTCGGGCGATCAGCGCGCAGGCCGAATCGCGGTCGGGTTCGAGGAGACCGTGCGCGCCGGGCGTCATAACGCATGAGACTATTTGATACCCATTGCAATAGAGCGTCGATTTTTGCGCGCGTCCATCGCTGATCGGCATCGCTTTGGGCGCCAGATCGACCCGGTCACGGGTCGTGTCGTTGGCGCGGTAGAGCGTGTCCGTTGCATCGCGGGCGACATAGGCGATAGTGCTGGAAATAAGGGTCATTTTTCAGGTTTTCTCCCATTGTTCAAGGCGCATTCCGGCCCCCGTAGAGCGTCATTGTGACGGCTGCGGGGGGGGCGAGGCGCGCGTCTGATACCGCGCGTCCTGGCAAAAAATCGAGCGGCGAGGTTTTGCGTACTTGCCATCCTGATATTGTATGCCATACAAACAACATGTCGCACAACGCGACGGCATGAAAGGCGCACGGAGCCCAGAATTTCCGGCGCTGGTTCAGGAGAGGACCAAGATGCACACCATTTCCAAATCGGGGTTGCGCTGCGCCCTGCTTGCCACGGTTTCCGTTGCCACCCTGTTCGCTTCCTCGGCTGCCCAGGCGCAGAGCGCGGCACCGCTTGCCAGTGCCCAGGCGGGCGCGCAGGCCGCCGCTTCGACCGGTGACGGTGCCGCCAAGGACGCGGGCCAGAAGGTCAGCGACGACACCATGCGCGAGATTATCGTGACCGCGCAGTTCCGCTCGCAAAAGCTTCAGGACACGCCGCTGGCGATCACGGCGGTCGATTCCGCGCTGCTCGAAGCGCGCAACCAGACCGATATCTCGCAGATCGCGGCGCAGGCCCCCAACGTGCAGATGACGCAGATGGGCGGCGCCTTCGGGGCCTCGATGGCGGTCTACATCCGCGGTATCGGCCAGTACGACTTCAACCCCGCTTACGAGCCGGGCGTGGGCATGTATGTCGACGATGTCTACTACGCCTCGCTGACCGGTTCGATCATGGACCTGCTCGATCTCGAACGCGTCGAGGTGCTGCGCGGGCCGCAGGGCACGCTGACCGGGCGCAACTCGATCGGCGGCGCGATCAAGATGTTCTCGATGCCGCCCGAGGCCGAGGACAGCGGCTCTTTCGAGGCCGCCTACGGCGCGCGCAACCGCATTGACCTGCGCGGCAGCATGAACTTCGCGCTGACCGACAACCTCTTCGCGCGCGTGGCGGGCGTCTACAAGCGCCAGGACGGCTACGTCGACCAGATCGACTACGGCTGCGCCAACCCCGACAACGCGCTGGGCATTACCGCCAAGCCCTCGACCCCGTCGAACTGCGTCATGGATAAGCTGGGCGAGAAGGGCTACGCGGGCGTTCGTGGCGCGCTGCGCTTCAATCCCAACGACAAGCTCGACTGGACGGTGATCGGGGACTACTCCTACGAGAAGCACACCAATGCCGCCAACGTGCTGACGATCGATGATACCAGCAAGACCGACGGCATCAACTTCATCTGCGGCAAGCGCTGCACCTACGCCGATTTCTACGTGCCGGCGGGCGGCGATGCCAGCCAGTCCTACTCGATGCCCAACGAGACGATGTTCACCGGCTGGGGCGTGTCGAGCAACCTCAAGTACGATTTCACCGACACGCTCAAGCTCCAGTCGATCACCGCCTACCGCGCGTGGCACACCACCTTTGGCACCGACGATGACTTCACGCCCGATCCCAACATCGTGGGCGGCGGCTACAACGACATCAAGTTCCACTTCTTCAGCCAGGAACTGCGCCTGTCGGGTTCGGTCGGGACTGTCGCGGACTGGACCGTGGGCGGTTATTATTCCGACCAGAAGACGGTCTACTTCACCCGTCAGGACATCCGCTACATCGATTACGCCTATTGTGGCGGCCTGGGCGTGTGCAACCTTCAGTTCACCGGCAACGATCCGGTCAACGCCGACACCAAGGCGCTGTTCGGCACGGTCATGCTGCACCCCACCTCCGATCTCAACGTGACCGCGGGCATCCGCTACACCAAGGAGCACAAGGACTACACCTTCGTGCGCAAGGCGTTCGACGGGGGCACGCTCAACGATGCCTTCGGGGTGGGCCTGCTTGACGGGTCGACCGCGAACTACGATGGCAGCCGGGTCGACTGGCGCATTTCGGCCGACTACCACTTCACGCCCGACTTCATGGGCTACGCCACGGTCAGCACCGGCTTCAAGGGCGGCGGCGTGGTGGCGCGTCCGTTCACCCGGCTCCAGGCGGTCAACGGCGCGTTCGATCCCGAAACGCTCACCGCCTATGAAATGGGCTTCAAGACCGACTTCTTCCACCACATGCTACGCGTCAACGTGGCCGCGTTCTACAACGACTACAAGAACATCCAGCTGCCGATCTCGGACTGCTCGGTGCTTGACGAGGTGGAACCCGGCACCGACACCAACACCTGTGCCGCGGTCACCAACGCGGGCGATGGACACATGTACGGCGCCGAGCTGGAAGTCAGCGCGAACCCGGTCGACGGGCTCGATTTCGATGCCTCGCTCAGCTACATCAACGGCGCGTGGGACAACATCGCGGACGTCGTGGGCGGCTCGATCAAGGTCGGCGATCCGATCACCACGCCTAACTGGCGCTGGAGCATGGGTGTGCAGTACCGCGCGGACCTGGGCAATTCGGGCTCGCTCACCCCGCGCCTCGACCTCAATGGCCTGAGCAAGCAGAGCCAGGGCCGTCTGACCCTGACCTCGCCGCTCGACTATATCCCGGCCTATATGCTCGCCAACGCGCGGCTGACCTGGAAGAACGCGAACGAGGATCTGGCGATCTCGTTCGAGGTGCAGAACCTGTTCGACAAGTACTACCTGCTGCCGCTGCGCTTTACCGCCGTCTATGGCGCGGCGGGGACGGGCTACAGCACGGTCGGCCGTCCGCGCGAATGGGCCGTCAGCATCAACAAGAAGTTCTGATCGAAAGCGGATACCGGGCTGCGTCAAGCGGCCCGGTATCCTCGTTTGACACGCCATCACGCGGGAGAGAAGCGATGGCCGAGGTTACGCTCTACCACTGGGAACCCAACGCCAATTCGGGCAAGCCGATGCTTGCGCTGATGGAAAAGGGCGTACCCTTTGACAGCCACTACATCGACATGCTCAATTTCGATCAGCACAAGCCGGAGTATCTGGCGATCAACCCGCAAGGCACGATCCCCGCGATGACCCACGGCGCGCGCGCGCTGGTCGAGAGCACGGCGATCATGGAATACGTCAACGAGACCTTCGAGGGGCCCCAACTGATGCCCTCTGACCCGCGCGATCGCTGGCGGGTGCGCTGGTGGATGAAGTTCATGGACCAGTGGCTGGCGCCCAGCTTCTCGATGATCGGCTGGTCGGTGTTCATCGGCCCGGTAGTGCGCCAGCGTGATCCGGCCGAACTGGAGGCCGCGATCGAACGCATCCCCATGCCCGAACGGCGCGTGTCCTGGCGCAAGGCGATCTACGGCACGTTCTCCGAGGCCGAGATCGCCGAGAGCCAGCGCCGCGTGGCGCTCGGCATTGCCATGCTCGAGGCCGAACTGGGCAAGCGCGAATGGCTGGCGAGCGATACCTATTCGCTGGCCGACATCAACGGGTTCAACCTTGCCTACGCCATTCCGCTCAGCCAGCCGCATCTCTCGAACGATGAACTGACCCCCAATCTGCTGCGCTGGCTGCGCGCGATCTACGCGCGGCAGGCGGTGAAAGACTGCTGGGCGCTGGGCCGCACCGACATGGTGAAGCGCGTGACCATTCTCGAGAAGGAGCGCATCTGATGGCGACCATCCTTTACCACGGCGAGCCCAACGGACCCTCGCTCGCCGTCCTCGCCGCGCTTTATGAGACGGGCGCGGACACCACGCTCGCGGTCGAGTGCCGCACGATCGACCTGCTGGCGGGGGATCGCCACACGATCCCCGCACTGGCCGAGCCACTGGCGCGCGACATGGGTGTCGAGGGGGAGGGGCCGGTGCTGGTCGTGGCGGGCGAGGCGATGACCGAATCGGTCTTTCTCGCGCAGTATTTCGACGAGGCAAGCGGCAGCGGATGCCTCCAGCCAAGCGACCCTTACGCGCACTGGGAAATGATGATGTGGTGCCGCCAGATCACCGAGCGGCTTTCGCCTGCGGCGGCCTTGCTGGGCAATCTGGCCACCTCGCACGAGCGGCTGGAGGCGATGGACCAGGACGCCTTCGATGCCTGTCTGGAAGGCATGGCGAGCGCTGATCTCAAGGTGCGCTGGGATCTGGTGCGCGATGGTGAGGCGGACGATGCGCAGCTGCGCGACTGCGAGGCCAAGGTCGTCCAGGCGGTCGCGCGCTGCGAGGCGCAGCTTGGCGACGGGCGCGAATGGTTGATGGGCGCGCTCACGATTGCCGATTTCGAGACCTATGCCTGGCTCGCGGGCATGGTATCGATCGTCCCGCAGGCCTTCGCGGAAAAGGCCCTGACGGGAGAGTGGATGGACCGGGTCAAGGCACGGCCGAGCGTGGCTCGCGCACGGGCGCGGGCGCGCACCGCGCAGCCCGAGCGCGCCTTTGCGCCGGGGCCGGAGATCAACCGCTGGGGCTGAGGGCGTAGCGCCCGAGCGGGGGATGCCTGCACACGAAAGAGAAAAAGACGGCTTTTCCCGCAAACGGCCCGGCATGAGGTCGATCCGGGATGGCGATGAAGGGAACTGGAAGAGGATGATGACGCGCACCGGCTCGGGCTCGATTTCGCATGAGGTACGCCAACACACCCGCACGCGCACCGGACTTCTCGCTATCGCGGCGGTCGGCGCACTGGCGCTGGGCGGGTGCAGTGGGGGACGGGCCAGTCCGTCGCATGAAAGCGTATCGAGCAAGGGCGTGGTCGATGGCACGATCATCGCGACGGGCGACAATTCCGAGTGGCTGAGCTACGGGCGCACTTACGACGAGCAGCGCTATTCGCCGCTCGACGCGATCAACCGGACCAATGTGGGCGAATTGGGCCTCGCCTGGTCGAGCGACCTCGACACCGCGCGTGGGCAGGAATCGACCCCGCTGGTGATCGACGGGGTGATCTACATCACCACCGCCTGGTCCAAGGTGCGCGCCTACGATGCGAAGAGTGGTAAGGAACTGTGGGCCTACGATCCCGAAGTTCCCGGCGCCACCGGCGTCAAGGGGTGCTGCGATGTCGTCAACCGCGGGCTTGCGGCCTGGGGGGACAAGCTGTTCCTGGGCACCTTCGACGGCCGGCTCGTCGCGCTCGACCGCAAGACCGGCAAGGTCGCCTGGACGCAGGTCACCACCGATCCGGCCAAGCCCTATACCATCACCGGCGCGCCGCGCGTGGTGAAGGGGCTGGTGATCATCGGCAACGGCGGTGCGGAGATGGGTGTGCGCGGTTACGTCACCGCCTATCACGCCGATACGGGCAAACAGGCCTGGCGCTTCTACACGGTCCCCGATGCGCCGGGGAAGAACTCCGAAAAGTACCTCAAGGACGCCGAGAAGACCTGGCATGGCCAATACTGGGCCGAGGGTGGCGGCGGCACGGCGTGGGATTCGATGGCCTACGATCCCGAACTCGATTTGCTCTACATTGGCGTTGGCAACGGGTCGCCATGGAACCAGGGCATCCGTTCGGAAGGCAAGGGCGACAACCTCTACCTCTCCTCGATCGTCGCGGTCCGGCCCGAGACCGGCGAATACGTCTGGCACTTCCAGACCACGCCGGGCGAGACATGGGACTTCACCGCCACGCAAAGCATCATCCTGGCGGACCTCACGATTGGTGGCAAGACGCGCAAGGTCTTGATGCAGGCGCCCAAGAACGGGTTCTTCTACGTCATCGACCGTGAGACCGGGAAGTTCATCTCGGGCAAGAACTTCGTGCCGGTCAACTGGGCGACGGGGCTCGATCCCGTCACCGGGCGGCCGATCGAGAACCCCGAGGCGCGCTACTACAAGACCGGCAAGATGTGGGTCGGTTCGCCCGGCGCGGGGGGGGCGCATTCGTGGCACCCCATGGCTTACAGCCCCAAGGACAAGCTGGTGTTCATCCCTGCACAGCACGCCGCCTTGCCCTATTTCCCCGACAAGGACTGGAAGCCCGCGAAGAAGGGTTTCAACACCGGGGTCGACATGTCGGCGGGGGCGATGCCGGCGGACCCGGCGGTGCGCAAGGCCGCGGCCGAGGCGACCTGGGGCGAGCTGATCGCCTGGGACCCGGTGGCGCAGAAGGCGCGCTGGTCGGTCAAGTTTCCCAGCGTCAACAACGGCGGCGTGCTGGCCACCGGCGGCGGGCTCGTGTTCCAGGGCAACATGACCCAGAACCTGGCCGCCTACGCTTCGGACAGCGGCAAGAAGCTGTGGTCCTATCCGGTCCAGACCGGCATCGTTGCCCCGCCGATCACGTATGAGATCGACGGCACGCAGTATGTCGCGGTGGTCGCGGGCTGGGGCGGGATCTGGGCGCTGGCGCCGGGTATCCTCTCGCAGGATGGCGGGCCGATCCGCAACGTCAGCCGCCTGCTGGTGTTCAAGCTGGGCGGCAAGGCCACGCTGTCCAAGCCCATGACGCTCGACCAGCTGCCGCTCGATCCGCCCGCCTTTGCCGGGACGAAGGAGCAGGTCGCCAAGGGCGCCTACCGCTTCGCGCGCTTTTGCAGCACCTGCCACGGCGATGCGGCGGTGGGCGGGGGCGAGCTGCCCGACTTGCGCCGTTCGGCCTTCATCCAGCAGCGCGACGCGTTCCAGCAGGTGGTCCACGATGGCGCGCTGACCGACCTTGGCATGGTCAGCTTTGCCGACGTGATGAAGCCCGAGGAGATCGAGGACGTGCGCCAGTACGTCATCCACCGCGCCAACGAGGACAAGGCGCTGGAAGCGGCGGGCGGCAAGGCTCCGGCCGCGCCGAGCCCGACGCCCGCCGACAAGGCGACCCAGGCCGCCGCGCAGATCGTCAAGGATCAGGAGAAGACGGGTCCGCGGCGGTGAGCCTCGATCTCGCATCGCTCGCTGCGATCGACGTCCACGTTCATGCCGAAGTCTCGTGCCATGATCCCGAAGACCCGGTCATGGCGCAGTTCTTCGACGCCGCCTCGGCCTATTTCAAGGCCCCGCGCGAACGCCCCCGGATGCCCGAGATCGCCGAGATCTACCGCGCGCAGGCCATTGCCTTTTGTCTCTTCACGGTCGATTGCGAGAGCGGGGTGGGCGCGCGGCGCGTATCGAACTACGAAGTGGCCGACTTTGCCGCCGCCAACGCCGACGTATGCATTCCCTTTGCCTCGATCGATCCGCGCAAGGGACGCCTGGGCGCGCGTGAGGCGCGCGACCTGGTGGAGAACCACGGCGTGCGCGGTTTCAAGTTCCACGCCATCATGCAGGATTGCCACCCGGCCGACCGGGTGGGCTATCCGATCTACGAAGTGATCGCCGAACACGCCTTGCCCGCGATCTTCCACACCGGCCATTCGGGGATGGGCACGGGAATGCGCGGCGGGGGCGGGCTCAGGCTCAAATACGGGCGCCCGATGCTGGTCGATGATGTCGCGGTGGATTTTCCCGAGATGAAGATCGTCCTGGCCCACCCCAGCTGGCCCTGGGTCGATGAGAGCCTGTCGATGGCGCTGCACAAGGAGAACGTGTTCATCGACCTCTCGGGCTGGAGCCCCAAGTATTTTCCGCCGCAGATCGTGCGCTACGCCAATGGGCAACTCAGGCACAAGATGATGTTCGGCTCGGACTTCCCGCTGATCCGCCCCGACAAGTGGATCGAGGCGGCGAAGCACGTCGGTTTCCGGGACGAGGTGATGCCGGGGATCATGAAAGGCAACGCCGCGCGCGTGCTGGGGCTGGCGGTATGAGCGCCTTTGCCGGACGCCATGTCGTCATCACCGGAGCTTCGAGCGGGATCGGGGAAGCAAGCGCGCGGGTGATCGCGCGCGCCGGCGGGCGCGTGACGCTGATCGCGCGCCGGGCCGAACGGCTGGCCGCACTGGCGCAGGAACTGGGGGAGGACACGCGCTGGTTCGCGCTCGACGTCGCGGATGGCCGTGCCCAGCGCGCGGTGTTCGACGCGATCCTGGAGCAGCTTGGGCCGATCGATGGCCTGTTCCTCAACGCCGGGACGGGAGGCGCCTTCGCCCCGGTAGAGAGCTATGGCGAGGCCGCCTTCGAGACGGTGCTCGGCGTCAACCTGCTTGCCCCCTACCGCGCCATCGCGCAGGTCCTGCCCGCCATGAAGGCGCGCGGGAAGGGGGCGATCCTGGTTACGGGCAGCCTCGCCAGCGAACGCGGGATGGCCAACAACGCGGCCTATGTCGCCTCCAAGCACGCGGTGCTGGGGCTGTCGCGCGCGGTCGCGCTCGAAGCCGCGCCGTTCGGGGTGCGTTGCAACTGCATCGTTCCCGGCTTCATCGAGACCGAGATGTTCGCCAACCTCCCCCCCGATGCGCTGTCGCACATCGCCGCGCGCGTGCCGCAGGGGCGCACCGGGAGCGCCGAGGAGCTGGGCGAAGTCGCCGCGTTCCTCCTGTGTGATGCAGCCTCGCACGTCACCGGACAGAGCCTTGCCGTCGATGGCGGCGTGCTGGGGACGTTGACGGTGTGAGCCCGAGGAACCTTGCCCCTCGCAGAAACGCTCACCCTACCGCTTCCAGAGCACGCTGGCCGAGAGCCGTGACCTCTACAGTCATGGGGCGCAAGGGGTAATAACCCCTTGAGTCCTCCTTTCCCGCTTCAATCCTCGAAGAAATTGAGCTCCAGCAGCACCCCGTCCGGATCGTGCACGAAGAGTTGCCTCAGGCCAATCGAGCGGATGAAATTGCTTTCGTAGACAAGACCATGGTCTTCAAGCCGGTCTCGGATCTCGTCGTAGCCTTCGCAGCGCAGCGCGATGTGGTGCAGCGCGCCAGTCGGCCCGCGCGCCATGTCGCGGTCCATCGCGCGCGGGGCTTCGCGGGTGTTGAGGTGGATGATCGGGCGCTCGTCGTGGTCGTAGATCCAGCGCGCGGTCTCGCGGGTGAGCGGGGCGGGGGCGGGGTAGGATTCGAGCGAGAGCACGTCGCAGTAGAACGCCTCGGCACGGTCGAGATCGGCGACCACCACGCAGAAATGGTCGAGCGCGACGACGCGGGCGCGCACGCGGGTTTCGAAGTGGAGGAAGGGGCTGTTCATGCGGTTTCCTCCTCCTTCTTCGCGCCGCCGGGCACGCCGTGGGCGATGCGCCGTTCGTAGTCGGGATCGTCCTCGGGCCGGGCGAGCGCGGCCATGACGCGCGCGTGAATGTCCTTTAGCGGCTGGCGGAACTCGGGGTAGGCGAGGATGTAGAGCTGGTTTTCCTCCACCGCCCTGAGCACGTAGGCGGCCAGCGTCTCGGGCTCCATCCCGCAGGCGATCACGTTCTTGAGGTGGGCGAACATCTCGGGGTTGGCGGTGTAATAGCCGGTGTCCGCGAGGTGTTCGGGGCGGGTGAGCAGCGCTTCGTGGATATTGGTGTTGACCGCGCCCGGACACAGCAGCGACACCCCGATGCCGTGCTCCTCGAGGTCGAGCGCGAGCGTTTCGGTGAGCCCGCGCACCGCCATCTTGGTGGTGCAGTAGATGCCCGTGCCCTTGAGCGCGACGAAGGCCGACATCGAGGCGGTGTTGACGACATGCCCGCCGTTGCCCCGCGCGATCATGCGCGGCATGAAGGTCCGGATGCCGTTGATGAGCCCGCGCAGGTTGACGTCGATCTGCCAGTCCCAGTCGTCGTAAGTCGCGTCCTGGATCGCCCCGAAGTGCGAGACGCCCGCGGTGTTGAACAGCAGCGAGACCGGGCCGAGCCGGGCTTCCACCGCATCGGCAGCGGCGGCGTAGGCCTCGCGGTCGGTGATGTCGAGCTTGACCGCCATGACCTCGAAACCGGCGCCTTTCGCGTTTTCGGCCTCGAACCAGGCCATGGCCTCGTCGAGATGGTCCTGGCGGATGTCGGCGATGGCCACCTTGCAGCCGGCCCGCGCGAAGACCTTGGCCTGGCCCAGCGCCACGCCCGATCCGCCACCGGTGATGAAGGCGGTACGTCCCTTTACCTCAGTCATTCCTCTCTCCAATCGCTCTCGTGTTCTGTTTTGGTATCGGTTCAGGCGTAGGCGTGGTTCTCCAGCCCCAGAAGGTCGCGCGTTTCGCCCGCGCTCGACACCTGCCCGCCCAGCCGGTCGATGAGGTCCACCGCCCAGCGTACGTGCGCCGCGTTGTCAGGCGCCATCTGGCCTTTGCGCAAGTAGATCGTGTCTTCGAAGCCGACCCGCACGTGTCCGCCCAGAAGCACCGACTGCGCGGCCATGGGGTAGGAATGGCGGCTGACGCCAAAGCCGGTGAAGGCCGCGCCGCGCGGGATCTGCCCGGCCGAATAGACCATCGCCTCGGTCGTTGCGGGAAGGCCGTACTTGGTGCCCAGCACGAAGGAGAACGGGGCGTTCTGCGGGATCGCGCCCTTGGCCATGAGATCGTCGGCGAAGACGAAGTCGCCCGCCTCGAAGCACTCGATCTCGGGCAGCACGCCCGCGTCCTGGATCATGTGGCCCATGCGGGTGATCATCGGGTCGAGATTGATCGCCACCCCGCCCCACAGCTGCATCGTGCAGATGTCGAGCGTGCACATGTCGGGCTTGAGGTCGAGGATATGTTCGAGCCGGCGTTCGGCGGTGAACATCAGCGTGCCTTCGCCGCAGACCGCCGGGTCCTCCTCGCTCTGCATCCAGGTGCAGCCCGGCCCGGTGGTGACGTTGAGGATGACCTCGCGGTTCTTCTCGCGGATCATGCCCACGACCTTGCGGTAGTCCTCGAGCGCCTGCGAGGGCTTGCCGGTCTCGCCGTCACGCACGTGGACGTGGATGATCGAGGCACCCGCCTCGGCCGCGGCCAGCGCCTCGGCGGCGACGTGTTCGGGGCGGAAGGGGAAGTTGGGGTGGTCGGGCAGGGGTGAACTGCCGGTCACCGCGCACGTAATGTAGACCTTGTGGGCCAATCTCGATTCTCCTCTCACCTTGCATGCCCGCTTGATTTCGGGTTCACTGCGGCGAAATTACCAAGTTGAGACTGACGGAATAGTTCAGCACATATCCTATCACGACCGCTGACAGGTAGTGGCGATGATAGGCAGGAGAGAGGAGAGCCCATGTCGCATCGCGAGGAACTGTCGCGTTTCCTGAAATCGGCCCGCGCCCGGCTCAGTCCCGGAGAGGTCGGCTTGCCCGAAGGCGAACGGCGCCGCGCCAAGGGGTTGCGCCGCGAGGAAGTGGCCGCGCTCGCGGGGATGAGCGTGACCTGGTACACCTGGTTCGAACAGGGGCGCGAAATCCAGCTTTCGGCGCCGATGATCGAGCGTCTGGGACGCACCCTGCGGTTGTCGGATACCGAGCGCGACTATCTCTTCGGCCTTGCGCAGCACCGCCCGCCGCCGCTGGCCTCGCGGCTCGACGAGGCGATTCGTCCGGCCACGCGCCATATGCTCGACGCGCTGGCGATCCCCGCGCTGGTGATCGTGGCGGACTGGACGGTGGTGGGCTGGAATGCCCTCGTCACGCGCGCCTTTCGCGATTACACCGACATGGATCGGCCAGAGCGCAACCTGTTCAAGATCCTCATGCTGTCGGAGCGCTACCAGCGCAATCCGGAGAATTTCCGCGAGATGGCCGCACGCCTCACCGCGCGCTTCAAGTGGGATTACAGCCAGGCCGGAAGCCCCGAAGTGTTCGACGACCTGATCGAGGAGATGACCCAAAAATCCGCAATGTTCCGCGAATTCTGGCAATGCAGCGCGATCCAGGCGCATTTCGGAGGCGAAAATTCGAGCCGGATCGAAGGGGTGGGGCGGGTTTCCTTCGTGCACAGCTCCTATGCGATCGAGGAAGCGCCCAGCCAGCGGCTGATCGTCTTCGCGCCCAAGAGCGCCGAGGATGCGGCCCGGCTCGACCGCTTGCGTGCGCTCGAACCCGAACTGGCGGTGTCCTAATGGGCCGTCAGCGCCGCGCTTGACGGCGCGGTGGTGATCGCGGCGCCCGCGTTTGCCGGCAGGCGGGCAAAGAACACCACGGCCAGCGCGCCGATCGCCGCCAGCGCGAGCAGCGCGACGCGATAGGGCAGGGGATCCGAAACGAGCAGCGGGCCGAGCGGGAGGTTGAGGAACAGCGCGCCGAGCGAAATGCCGATCGCTGCCGAAAGCGCGTTGCCGATCGCGTTGAGCACGTTGGCGCCGGGCATTTCCTCCCCCTCGACATCGGCGAAGGCAAGGCTGACCATCCCGGTGAACGGCACCGAGCGCGCCATGCCTGCCCCGAACAGGGCGAGCGCCAGGAACCAGAACGGCATCGCCGCATCGAGCGCGGCGATCCCTGCGGTCGCCCCCATCATCAGCGCGGTCCCCGCGGTCAGGCCGGTGCGAAAGCCCCTCGCGCGAAGGATGCGCGCGATGAACGGCTTGAGCGCGAGATCGCCCAGGTTGTTGGCGAGCAGCAGCACGCCCGCCATGCCCGGTGAAAGCCCGAAGGCGAGCTGGAAGAACAGCGGCAGGACCAGCGCCTGGCCCATGTGCGGAATGCGCATGAGCATGCCCGGGCCAAAGGCGATGGCGCGAAAGGTGTGGTGGCGCAGCGCGTCGAGCGGGATCAGCCGCCCCGGCATCGCGCGCAGCCAGGCGCAGGCGACAAGGCCGATGCCCGCGCCCGCGCCGATCAGGCCGAGCGCGCCCATGGGGTGCGCGGGGTGCGCGCCGAGCCGGTCGAGCCCGTAGATCACGAGCGCGAGCGCGGTGGCGATGAGCGCGAAGCCTGGCGCATCGAAGCGCAGGCGTTGTGGTGCGATCGGGGGCAGCAGGCGCCGGGTCAGGAACGCGCCCAGAAGCGTGAGCGGCAGATTGATGAGGAAGATCGCCGGCCAGCCGAAGGCCTGGGTGAGAAAACCACCGAGCGGCGGGCCGATCACCGGCGCGATCAGCGCGGGCGTGGTCGAGATGGCGAGGATCTCGACCAGCCGGTGCTTGGGGGTGATGCGCAAAAGGACGAGATTGCCGACCGGGGTCATCAGGCTCGATCCCAGCGCCTGGAGTGCGCGCGCGGCGACGAAGAGGCCGAGCGTCGGGCTTTGCGAGCAGGCGAGCGAGGCGAGCCCGAAGCCGAGCAGCGAGCAGGTCAGCACCCGCCGGGGGCCAAGCCGCAGCGCGATCCAGCTGCTTAGCGGCAGGAACGCGGTGGATACCAGCAGGTAGGCGGTGATGCCGATGCCCAGCGCGCTGGGCGCGACGCCAAAGTCGCGCGCCATGTCGGGCAGCGCGGTGGCGATCACCGTTGCCTCGAGGATCGAGAGGAACAGGATGAAGGCGACGAGCAGCGCGGGCGCGCGCGGGTCGGGGCTGGCAGGCCGGGATTGCGCTGGCGCTTCGGTGCGCTGCGCAGCGCCCCGC
>NZ_JALHLF010000070.1 GCF_022832435.1 Novosphingobium organovorum
TTCGGGCAGCCGCGCCTCGCCGCTCGCCCCTACCCGGTGCAAGGTGCCGCGCTGGCCATCGGCGTGGACCGGCAGCACGGTGACCGACGTCGGCCGCCCCGCAAGCGTCTCGAGCAGCGCGGTGTCGACCCCCTCACGCTCGAGCCCGGCGCGCACCGCGAGGGCCGGCAGGTCATCCCCCACCGCCGAAACGATCGCGACCGTGAGCCCGAGCCGCGCGGCGACCAGCGCCGTGCCCCCCGCCGTGCCCGCTGGCGAGAGAGAGATGGTGTCGAGCAGCAGTCCCTCGTCGCGCGCGGGCGCGCGTTCAAAGGGATGCAGCGCGATGTCGAGCGTGGTCAGGCCGAGCGCGAGCAGGTCGATCGCGCCCGGCGCGCCGCCGCAGGGCTCTTCCCGATCGGGCACGATCCGCTCCCCAGGCATCTCAATGCCCCCCGGCGGCGGCCTGTTCGAGCAAGGCCAGCAGGCGCGGCGAAGGCTGGACGCTGGCGCGGCGCGGGGCGAGAGCCGCGAACGCTTCGTCCGCCGCGGCCAGCGCGAATTCGATGTCCGCCATCGTCATAGCCGCGCACAGAAACATGTTGTGCCAGGGGTGCATGTAGACCCCGCGCGCGAGCATTTCCTGCGAAAAGGCATAGCCCAGCCGGGCGTCGGGGTCCTGTGCGAACATGATCAGCGGCATCTGCACCGGCCCGCTCTGGCGCAGCGTGAAGCCATGCGCTGCGGCGGCCGCGTCGAGCCCTACGCGCAGCCGCGTGCCGAGCGCCTCGAAATGCGCCAGATAGTCCGTCTCGCGCAGGATGCGCAGCGTCTCGATCGCTGCGGCCATGGGTGTCGCGGCGAACCAGAACGAGCCGGTGACATAAAGCGATCCCGCCGCCCCGCGCGCCTTTTCGGCGCCGAGCAGCGCCGATAGCGGCTGGCCATTGCCCAGCGACTTGCCCCAGCAGGAGAGGTCCGGGGCCACCCCCACCAGCGACCACGAACAGTCCTTGGCGAGACGGAAGCCCGCGCGCACCTCGTCGATGATGAGCAGCGCGCCGGTCTCGTCGCACAGCGCGCGCGCGCGCTCGGCATAGGCAGGGTCGGGCAGTTCCTGGTCGACGAAGACGTCGTGCTTGAACGGGCTGGCGAAGATGCCCGCCAGATCGTCCCCCGCCTCGGCGACCGCCGCTTCGAGGCTGGCGACGTCGTTGTAGAGATAGGGGCGGATGAAGGCGCGATCCTCGGGCAGAACGCCCATCGGCCCCGGCGTGCACCAGGCCGCGGCCCCGTGATAGGCCCCCGCCGCGACGAGCACGATGCGCCGCCCGGTGTGCGCCCGCGCGGTCATCAGGGCCATGCTGGTGGCGTCGGTGCCGTTCTTGCAGAACATCGCCCAATCGGCGTGGCCGACCATCGACACGAGCGTTTCAGCCAGATCGACCATGACCGGCGCTGGCCCGGTCATCGCATCGCCGAGCGCGGCCTGGCGCGCCGCCGCGGCGTCCACTTCGGGATGGTGATAGCCCAGCAGGTTGGGGCCATAGGCGCACATGAAATCCAGGTAACGGTTGCCTTCGCTGTCCCAGATCCACGCCCCGTCGGCGCGCGAGAAGAACTGGGGGAAGCCATCGGGCAGGAGAGCAACCGATTCGTGCCCGTACATGCCATTGGGAATGACCTTGAGCGCGCGGGCGCGCAGCGAGGCTTCGGTCTGGGCTGTCATAGTCTCGACTCCATTTAGATAGCTCGGACTATCTCTAGATTCGGCATTCTTCGTCAAGCCTATATTATTAGGACTTTTTGTCCAATCACCGTCTTGCAACTATGCTATTTTGAGCTACCATTTCAAAAAACGAGAGCAACGGGGAGAGCCACGCACCGCTTCATGAGGGGAGCTCGAGCATGAGATTTTTCGTGGGAATGGGCCTGTCCGCCTGCGCACTGGCCGCCGCTTGCCCGGCCCTGGCGCAGGACGGCACGACCGGCCAGTCGCCAGCCGGAACCGAAACATCGAACGACATCGTGGTCACCGCGCAAAAGCGCGAGGAACGCCTGCAGGACGTGCCGATCGCGATCACCGCGCTCACCGCAGGCGCGATCCAGGACAAGCGCATCCTCGATCTCAACGACCTGTCCAACCAGGTCCCCGGCCTCCAGATCAAGTCCGACGACAACGCCGCCAATCCGCGCATCTTCATCCGCGGCGTGGGCGTGAACGACTTCAACCCGACCACCGCGAGCGCGATCGGCATCTACACCGACGGCATCTATGTCGCCTCGCCGCTGGCCCAGCGGCTGGCCTTCTTCGACCTGCAACAGGTCGAAGTGCTGCGCGGCCCGCAAGGCACGCTCTACGGGCGCAACACCACGGGCGGGGCAATCAACGTGACCAGCCGGATGCCCGGCAACGCCTACGAAGGCGACCTCAGCGTCGAATACGGCCGGTTCAATTCGGTCAACGTGCAGGGCGGGGTGAGCGTCCCGATCGTGCGCGACATCCTCGCGGTGCGCCTCGCCGGGCTCTACCAGCGCGACGATGGCTACACGCTCAACCGGCTGACCGGGAACCGGGGCAACAACACCAATCGCTGGGCCGGGCGCGCGGTGGTGGCGTTCACCCCGAGCAGCACCGTGACCGATCATCTGGTGTTCACCATGGGCCGTTCACGCGGGGGATCGATCTGGGCCTACAACCGCACGATCATGCCCACCACCACGGCGGCCACCGGCAGCGACGGCTACTGCACGCCGGCCTATTACACCTCGGGCCAGTGCACCAACATCCTGGGCTACGCCAACACCAGCAAGAACCTCTACGCCGGCGACTATCGCTTCGAGGGCAAGGACAAGGTCAACGTCGCGACGATCTCCAACGACCTGACGATCGACCTTGGCGCGGTTTCCCTGGTTGCGGTCACCGGCTACCAGCACGCCTGGCGCGACGACGACGAGGATACCGACGCCAGCCCGACGAACGTGATCGACGGGCGCTACCGCTCGCGCCAGAACACCTTCAGCCAGGAACTGCGCCTGCAATCGCGCGGCCACACCCGCCTGCGCTGGGTCGCGGGCGCCTATTACGCCTACGACTACATCGAGAACAACTCCTACTACGACGTGCTGACCGACTACGTGTCACCGACCAGCGACAACCCGACCGGGGTCGATCTCACCAACGGCATCGGCACGTTCGACTGGCCGCTGACCCAGCGCACCAAGAGCTATGCGCTGTTCGGGCAGGTCGACTACGATCTCACCAGCCAGCTGACCGCGACGGTGGGCCTGCGCTATTCGGGCGACGACAAGAGCTTCCACTACACCAGCGAGGCCTACTTCGGCGAAGTCCCGATCTTCGTCTACGACGCCGCGCACAACTTCTCGTCGGTCTCGGGCAAGGTGGGATTGCAGTACCGCTTCACGCCCGATTTCAACATCTACGCCAGCTACAATCGCGGCACCAAGAGCGGCGGGTTCTTCTCCGGCCAGACCTCGGACATCACCGCGCTCGAACCCTACAAGGACGAGACCGTCAACGCTTACGAGATCGGTGCCAAGACCCGCCCGCTGGGCGATCTCCTGCAGGCCAATGCCTCGGTATTCTACTACGATTACCGCAACCTGCAGGTCTACACCACGCAAGTCACCGGATTGATCACCCGCCAGCTGTTCACCAACGCCTCGGCGGCGCGGGTCAAGGGTGCCGAGCTTGAACTCGCCTCGCAGCCCGCGCCCGACCTCAACCTCACACTCAACCTGTCCTACCTCGATGCGACCTATCGCGACTTTGTTTCCGACGGGGCGGACTATTCGGGCAACCGGCTGCCCTCGGCGCCCCGCTTCAGCCTGCAGGGCGGGGCCGACTGGAAGCATGACCTGGGCTTCGCCACGCTGCTCGCCTCGGGCAACGTCACCTACCGCTCGAAAGTCTATTTCGACACCTCGAACAGCGAACGGCTGACCGACAAGGCGCGCGCCTTCGTCGATGCCCGCACCGGGCTGCGGTTCGGTCCCAACGGCTACGAACTGGGGCTGTGGGTGAAGAACCTCTTCAACGAGACCAACATTTCCGACATCACCCCGGTCGAAAGCCTGGGCTTCGATGCGGTCAGCGTCGGGCCGCCGCGCACCTACGGCCTTTACGCCAAGGCGCGGTTCTGAGCGTGGCGCGCGCGTTGCGCCGCCGCGCGCCGGACGGGCCGTTCACCCCCGCGCACTGCACCGCGATCCTGTTCGCGGGCGTTGTCGCGATCCTGTTCGCCGGGGTCGGCCCGTTCATCCTGGGCGCGTTGCAGGCGGGCGGGCGGCTCGACGCGGAGCAGCTGGGTCAGGCGGGCACGGTCGAACTGGTGGCGATGGGGCTGGCCGCCGCCTTCGCCGCCCCGCTCGAACGGCGCTGGGGCGTGCGCCCGCTGATGGCCGGCTGCGGGCTCTTTACGGCCTTGTGCAACGGGCTCATCACCCAGCTCTCCGGGTATGGCCTGGTCGGCGCCTGCGCGCTGGTCGGGCTGCCCTGCGGGGTGCTGATCTGGATGGTCACCGCGCTCATCGTGCGCATGGAGCGCCCCGAGCGCTGGGCCGCCTTCTACCTCACCATCCAGACCGTCGCGCAGCTCGCGGTGGTGACCGCCGCCGGGGTGCTGGCGCGAAGCGCCACCGACGTCGTGCCCGGCGTCGCGATCCTCGTGGTGCTCAGCCTCGCGGTCGCCGCGGTAACGCCGCTCGCGCCCGCCGCGTTTGCGCCGCTGGGGACGCCCCACGCGCACGCGTCCGGGACAGCCGACGCCTCCGCCGCCTCCAGCGTCCCCGCGCTGGCGGGAATCGCCGCGCTCGCCGCGCAGTTCTGCTACAACGCCGCCACGCTCGGGTTGTGGGTCTACTTCTCGCCGCTGCTGCGCGAGGCCGGGATGGCGACGGGACTGGTGGTGGTGGCGACTTCAGCCGCGCTGGCCGGGCAGGTCGTCGGCGGCGTGCTGGCCACCGCGATCGCGCCGCGCCTGTCCTTCGTGCGCGCGCTGGCGGTCTCGCTCGTGGTCATGATCGGCGTGCTCGGCATCTTCGCGCTTGCCGCGCCGTCGACCACGCTGCTGATGGGCGCCGCGATCCTGTTCGGCTTCCTGTGGATGTTCGCAGCCCCGCTGCTCACCCCGCTCACGATTGCCGCCGATCCCACACGCCAGGCCGCCTCGCTCGGCTCGGGCGCGTCGCTGCTGGGCTGCGGGGCGGGACCGTTCGCCGCCTCATTGCTGGTGAGCGATGCCCATGTGCGCGCCAGCGCCGCGATGACCGCAGGGTTCCTTGCGCTCACGCTGCTGCTGGTCGCCCTGCTCGCCGTGTTCGTCCTGTCCCCGCGCGCCCGTCGAACCCAGGTAGGAGCCTGAGCTCCACCCGCTTTTACCGGGTGTCGAGAATGTACCCCGCCGAACGCACGGTGCGCGGCACGAGAGGGACGCCCTGACGCTGGAGACTGCGGCGCAGGCGGCTCATCCAGGTGTCGACCGTGCGCTCGGCGTGGACTTCGCCGCCCTTGCCCAGCACGCCGATCAGGCTGGCGCGGGTGAAGATCCGGTCGGGGTTGCGAAAGAAGTGCGCGAGCAGCCGGAATTCGAGCGTCTTGAGCGTGAGCGCTCGCCCCTCGTAGCGCGCCAGATAGGCGTTGGTATCGACATCCATCTTGCCGATCGTGAGCACCGCCGTCTCGGGCTGGCGGACCGCCCCCTGATAAACCCGGATCCGCTCGGCCAGCGCCTCGGGGCTGAGCGGGCCGAGGATGTAGTCGTCCGCACCGGCCTCAAGCGCGCGAGCGCGCAGCGTCTCGTCATGATTGGGCAAGACCATCGTCACTTTCGCCCGCCGGCCAAGCATCGTCTGGCGCAGCAGGTTGAGCAGCAGCACCCCGGCCATCGTGGGCAGCAGCCAGTCGATGAAGATCCAGGTCGAATCGTCGAGCTGAAGATCGAGGAGCCCCACCGGATCGACCACCGAAACCCCCAGATTCAGGAACGAATCGGTGATGTGATCGATGTGATCCTTGTTTCCGGAGGTGAGTACGATTTGACCAAGCTTGAGCATCGGCGGGGCGATCCAGGTTGCGGTTGCGCGGCTCTTTGCACCCGCCAAGACTTACCGTGTCTGAACGAAGTCCGATTGCGGGCTGCCCCGCCGCGCTGCGGCCCCTTCGCATCCTTTGCAAGAAATCCGCTAAGATTGTCACATTTGTGCAATTGCCGCTTCCTAGGACCGAACGCGGCGGCGGTACCCACCTCTCGTCAGGGGGCGGGTTCGGTCGGCGTTGCGTGAAGTGGTGCACGATATGGGCCACGCCGGCAGGCGTGGCCTCGCTTCATGAACGTGTTGGCGGCGCGATGCCCAGGCATCCGCCATGGTCAGACACCGGGGGGTCAGCCCGGTGCTTGGCGGGAAGGCGTGCCCCTGGGGCAGCGAGCGTCTTCGCGCGCCGCCAGCGCAAACGTGCGCCGCCCACCAAGGGACGACGCACGCAGCGGCGTCATTGGCTGGTTCAGAACTTGAACTGTGTCCACACGCCCAGTTCGTCGTAAGTGCCTTCGTCGGTTCCCCCGATGGTGCCGTTCGAGGTGGACATGGAAATATTGTCGGCCTCGTCGCGCTTGTAGACGAGCGCGATGTCGATGTTCTTGACCCCGGTGTAATCGACACCGAAGTCGTAATAGTTCTCCTTGGCCTGCGGCACCGAATCCTTCGTCGGGTCGACCCAGTCGTAGCGCCCGAAGAGCGCGATCTTCCGGTTCAGCGCATAGGAACCGAACGCCGACCAGCCGGTGGTCTGGTCCTTGGCCGTCACCGCCCAGTCCCAGGCCGAGAAATATTCGACCCCCACGCGCAGCGGCCCCTGGACATAGGCGGCGAGCGCGTCGAAACGCTTGGCGCGGTAGGGCGTGGCGCTCTCGGCAAGCGTCGCGTTGCTCTTGCCCAGCTTGCCCTCGTAGCCGCCCACGGCCAGCGTCAGCCCCTTGACCGGATGCACGTCGAGACGGCCTTCCAGATCGACCGTATCGGTCTTGCGCTCGAGCGTCTTGTAGCCCTCCCCGCTCACCGCCGAGACCTGATAACCGACCAGCCCGTGACCAAGCGTACCGCCGACATGGACGCCCCAGTCCGCCGACGTGCCGTACTTGGTGCGGTCGATCAGCGTGTTTTCGACGAAGCGGTAGTTGTAGATCCCCTCGACAAAGGGCACCCAGGGCAGGTCCGCCGCACCCAGCCGCACCCACAGTTCCGGTGCGAACTTGGCCTGGAGGTAGGCCTTCTTGACGTAGACGCTGTCATCGTTGGTCAGCCCGTTCGAGCCGTAGCGCACGTCGGTGGTGAGGTCGGCCGAAAAGATGTCGCTGAAGCGGTGATCGACCGAAATGTAGAAACGCTTGAGTTCGGCCTGGGTGCCATTGGTCGCGGTCTTGGCACCGTCCGAGAGCTGGTGGATGGTGCTGAGGTTGAGGTAGCCCTTGCCGCTGATCGTGGTGTCGGCAAGCCAGGCGGGCAGCGCGCTGTCGCCCGAGGAAGCGGGCGCGCTGGCCACCGGGGCGGCAGCGGCAGGGCTGGCCGTCGCGGTGGTGGTCACCGTGTCCGACGAGACGGCCGGAGTGGATGCCGCAGCCGATGCGGCCTTGAGCGCATCGACGCTTTGCTTGAGCTGCGCGATCTGCTGTTCGAGCGCTTCGATCTTGGCGGTAGTGGTGGTGGTGTCGGTGCTGGAATCCTGCGCGAGAACAGGTGTGCTGCCGAGCGCAAGCGTGCCCAGCAGCCCGCCCAGCATGAGAGCGGTCTTCATTGTCGTATTCCCCTAATCGTCCGGTCGAGCTGCGGGTCAGTCGAAGCTCGTGAAGGCGAGGGTCAGGCTCGCCTCGTGGTGGCTGCGTGAACGTGAAATGTCGGTGTCATCGCCGTCTTGCGTCCATCCTCACCGGCCCGCCCGCCCGGATCGCGGGCTTGTGGCCTTGGTGGGACGAACACGCCTCTCTTCGTTTTTCCTCCCCATTTGCTATCCCGGAAGAACAGGTCGTGCGCGCGGTCAGAGGCGCACGCCATCCTCGCCGCGCACACGCTCGCCCAGACGCTGGCCGGTCGCCGCGAAATAGACCATTTCGGCAAGGTTGGTGGCGTGATCGCCGATCCGTTCGATGTTGCGCGCCACGAACAGCAGGTGCGTGGCCGGAGCGATGTTCTGCGGCGCCTCCATCATGCAGGTCAGCAGCGAGCGCAGCATCGCGGTGTAGTAGTCATCGACCACCCGGTCGCTGGCGCAGACCTGGGCCGCCAGCGTCGCATCGCGGGTGATGAACGCCTCGAGCGCGTCGTGGACCTGCGCTCCAGCCACCCGCCCCATCTCGGGCAGCAGGCTGACCGGCAACGGGCTGGGCGACGCCGCCTCGCCGACCGGCTCGAGCATCGGCACGCGCTTGGCGATGTTCTTGGCATAGTCGCCGATCCGCTCGACCGTGCCCGCGATCTTGTGCGCGGCGATCAGGTCGCGCAAGTCATCGGCCATCGGCGCACGGCGCGCGATGATCTGGACCACGTGCGTTTCGGCTTGGGCCTCCATGTCGTCGAGCTGATGATCGCGCGCGACGATCCGCGCCGCGCCCTCGGCGTCGTGCTCGAGCAGGCAGCGCAGCGCATCGTCGAGCGCGCGCTGGGCGTGTTCGCCCATGCGGCGGATCAGCGCGCGCAGGGCGTTCTGTTCCTCGTCGAAAGCCTTGAGGGTGTGGGGGGTCGAAGTCATGCGATTGCCTTCCCTTGGCGCGTTGTCCGGTCGATCGGATCGGCCGCTCTAGCCGTAGCGGCCGGTGATGTAGTCCTGCGTGCGCGCCACCGCCGGGCTGGTGAAGATGCGCGAGGTCTGGTCGAACTCGACCAGTTCGCCCAGGTGGAAGAACGCGGTCTTGTCCGACACGCGCGCGGCCTGCTGCATGTTGTGGGTGACGATCACGATCGTGTAGCGCCCGCGCAATTCCTGCAGCAGTTCCTCGATCCGCGCGGTCGAGATCGGGTCGAGCGCCGAAGTCGGCTCGTCGAACAGCACGATCTCGGGCCGCACCGCGATCGTGCGCGCGATGCACAGACGCTGCTGCTGCCCGCCCGAAAGCGACAGCGCGCTCTGGTCGAGCTTGTCCTTCACCTCGTCCCACAGCGCCGCCTGGCGCAGCGCGTCCTCGATCCGGTCAGCCAGTTCGGACCGCGAGAGCTTTTCGTAGAACGAAAGCGCAAAGCCGATGTTGGCGCGGATCGACGAAGCGAACGGGGTCGGCTTCTGGAACACCATGCCCACGCGGCGGCGCAAGTCGGCCAGATCGGTCCCGCGCGCCAGGATGTTCGCCCCGTCGATGGCGATCTCGCCCGCCGCGCGCTGTTCGGGATAGAGCGCGTAGATGCGGTTGAGCGTGCGCAGCAGGGTCGATTTGCCGCAGCCCGAAGGGCCGATGATCGCGGTCACCGCAAGCGCGGGGATGGCCAGGTTCACGCCGTGGAGCGCCTGATCGCGGCCATAGAAGAAATCGAGGCCCTTCACGTCGATCTTGATCGGAGCTTCGGGCTCGAGGTGCCCGGTATCGAGCGGCCGGTTCTGGGTGGTAATCATGAATGTCTCCCCCGTGCGACCAGCCTGACGAGAAGGCTTAGGGCCAGCACGAATGCCGTGAGAATGAGGGCGCCTGCCCAGGCCAGCGCGTGCCACTGGTCGTAGGGGCTCATCGCGTATTGGAAGATGACCACCGGCACGTTGGCGAGCGGGGCGTTCATGTCCGCGCTCCAGAACTGGTTGTTGAGCGCGGTGAACAGCAAGGGCGCGGTCTCGCCGCTGATCCGCGCCACGCCCAGCAGCACGCCGGTGAGGACGCCGCTGCGCGCGGCCTTGTACAGCACCTGGAGGCTGACCTTCCAGCGTGGCAGGCCCAGCGCGAAAGCCGCCTCGCGCATGCGGTCGGGGACCAGGCGCAGCGCCTCGTCGCTGGTGCGCACGACGACAGGGACGAGGATCAGCGCCAGCGCCAGGCTGCCCGCATAGCCTGAGAAATGCCCCGACGGCACCACCACCAGCTCGTAGACGAACAGGCCGAGCACGATCGAAGGCGCGCTGAGCAGGATGTCGTTGACGAAGCGCACCGCCGCGGCCAGCCGGGTGTGGCGGCCCTGTTCGGCGAGATAGGTGCCCGCGCCAAGCCCGATCGGCGTGCCGATCGCGATCGCCAGCGCGATCATCACCACGCTGCCGTAGAAGGCGTTGAGCAGCCCCCCGTCGGCGCCCGGCGGCGGGGTCATCTGCGTGAACAGCCGGGCGTTGATCGCCGCCGCACCGTTGGCGAACGTGGTCCACAGGATCCAGGCGAGGAAGAACAGGCCAAAGGCGGTGGCGAGCGCCGCGCAGACGAGCGCGATGCGATCGGCGAGGCGGCGGCGGAAGAATACCCAGTTCATGGTCAGTGCGTCCGCCCCAGGCTGCGGTCCATCCGCGCCAGCATCAGCTTGGCGAGCGAGAGGACGATGAAAGTGACGATGAAGAGCAGGAAGGCCAGCGCGATCAGCGAGGAGCGGTAGAGATCGGTATCGGCTTCGGTGAACTCGTTGGCGATGGCCGCCGCGATCGAGTTGCTGGGCATCAGGAGCGAGACCGAAAGGTCGTGCGCGTTGCCCAGCACGAAAGTCACCGCCATCGTCTCGCCCAGCGCGCGGCCAAGCCCGAGGAAGATCGCGCCCACGATCGCCGAACGGGTGTAGGGCAGGCTGACGTGACGCAGGATTTCCCAGCGCGTGGCGCCCAGCGCGACGGCGGATTCGCGCAGCGCAGCGGGAACCGCGCCCAGCACGTCGCGCGCGACCGAGGCGATGAAGGGCACCACCATGATGCCCAGCACGATGCCGGCGGTCAGCATGCCGATGCCGATCGGCGGCCCGGCGAACAGCGGCCCCACCAGCGGCAGCGCGCCGAGCGTGTCGTTGACCCACGGCTCGACATGGGTGGCCATGAACGGGGCGAACAGGAACAGGCCCCACATGCCGTAGATGATGCTGGGCACGGCGGCGAGCAGTTCGATCGCGACGGCGATCGGCTGGCGCGACCAGACCGGCGCGATGTCGGTCAGGAACAGCGCGATGCCGAGGCTGACGGGCACCGCGATGATGAGCGCAATGGCCGAGGTGACGAGCGTCCCGCAGATCGGCACGAAAGCGCCGAACTGGCCGTTGACGACGTCCCAGTCGGCGCTGGTGATGAAACCCAGCCCGAAGGTCTGGAACGCCAGCCGCCCGCCGACCGCCATCGAAACGGTGACCGCGATCAGGGTCAGCAGCACCAGCCAGGCGGCCCCGGCGGTCAGCGCGCGATAGAGCCGCTCGGGCAGCGCGCTGCGCGGCGATGGCGCAGCGACAGGGGCGGAAAAACCGTGCGGGGCGGCGGGCAGGACAATCCCGGCCTCCCCCGGCAGCGCTCGGGCCGCAAGGCCCGGTGCGGCGTGGCGCGGCGCCTCGGTCACTTGATGTTCTCGCGCCAGTAGGTCTCGATCTGCGTCACGACCGGCGCAGGCAGCGGCACGTAGTCGAGCTTGCCCGCCTCGGCCTGGCCCTTTTCGAGCGACCAGCGGAAGAACTTTAGCGCCGCGTCGCTATGCGCCTTGTCCCTGGGCTGCTTGTACATCAGCACGAAGGTCGAGGCGGTGATCGGGTAGGCCTTGGCCCCCGGCGCGTTGGTCATGACCAGATCGAAATCCTTGGCCCCGGCCCAGTCGGCGCTGGCCGCGGCGGCCTGGAAACTCTCGGCGCTGGGCGCGACATAGGCGCCCGCCGCGTTGCGGACATAGGCCCAGGCCATGCCGTTCTGCAGGACATAGGCGTATTCGACATAGCCGATCGAATTGGGGATCTGATCGACATAGGCCGCCACGCCCTCGTTGCCCTTGCCGCCCACGCCGCCCTGCCACGAAACCGATGTGCCTTCGCCCGCCGATGCCTTCCAGCCCGCGCTGGCCTGGCTGAGATAGTGGGTGAAGTTGAAGGTCGTCCCCGACCCGTCCGAACGGTGGACGGCGGTGATCGTCGCATCGGGCAGCTTGAGCCCCGGATTGAGCGCGGTGATCGCCGGCGCGTTCCATTTGGTGATCGTGCCCGCGTAGATGTCGGCCAGCACTTCGCCGGTCAGCTTGAGCTGGCCCTTGGCGATCCCTGCGATGTGGACCACGGGCACGACCCCGCCGACGATCACGGGAAACTGCACCAGTCCGGCATCGGCCAGCTCCTTGGGCGCGAGCGGCTTGTCGGTGGCGCCGAAATCGACCGTCCCCGCCTTGATCTGGGCAATCCCGCCGCCCGAGCCGATCGACTGGTAGTTGATCTTGACCTTGCCCGCCTCGGGGTAGTGCGCCGACCAGGCCGACAGGACCGGGTACACGAACGTCGAGCCCGCACCGGTGACATCCGATTCGGGCTTGCCCTGGCAGCCAGCGAGCAGACAGGCGCCGATGAGCGCGGGGGACAGGATCTTCTTCACGTCAGGAACTCCTTGATGGCGGCGGCGCAAACGTCCGGGCACCCGCGCCGTGCGCATCTTCGAAACGGAGCCAGGCACAACCGCGGTCCGAGGGCGCGGCGCAGCACCGGCTCGGGTTTGGCTCGGGTCTGGCCCGGTATCGGCCCGCAGTGGCGGGACCGGGGCATGTCCGGCCCGAGCGGAGACAGGGAGCGCCCCCGTCCCCGCGCGGGTCGCCGGATTACTTGAAGCTGGCCGCGCTATAGGCTTCGATGTGCTTGACCAGCGCGCCGGGCAGCGGCACGTAATCGAGGCTCAGCGCCTGCTTCTGGCCCTTCTCGAGCGCCCAGCGGAAGAACTTGCGCGCGGCCAGCGAGGTCTTGGCGTTCCGGGGATGCTTGTACATGAGCACGAACGTCGACGCGGTGATCGGGTAGGCCTTGGGACCCGGCGCGTTGGTCATGACCAGGTAGAAGTCCTTGGAATGCGCCCAGTCGGCGGTCGCCGCCGCGGCCTGGAACGAGGCCGTGTTGGGCGCGACGAACTGCCCGGCCGCGTTACGCATCAGCGCGTAGGTCATGTGGTTCTGCAGGACATAGGCGTATTCGACGTAGCCGATCGCGTTGGGGATCTGCTTGACGTAGGTGGCGACGCCTTCGTTGCCCTTGCCGCCCACGCCGCCCGGCCAGTTGACCGACGTGCCTTCGCCCGCGCTGGCCTTCCAGCCGCCGTTCACCTGGGAAAGGTAATGGGTGAAGTTGAAGGTCGTGCCCGAACCGTCCGAGCGGTGCACCGCGGTGATCTGCGCTGCGGGCAGATGCAGACCGGGGTTGAGCCTGGCGATCTGCGGGTCGTTCCAGGTCTTGATCCGGCCGTCGTAGATATCGGCGAGGACCGGGCCGCTCAGGCGCAGCTGGCCGGGCTTGAGCCCCGCGATGTTGACCACCGGGACCACGCCGCCGATGGCGACGGGAAACTGGGCGAGACCGGCCTGCGCCAGTTCCTCGGGCGAAAGCGGCTTGTCGGTGGCGCCGAAGTCGACCGTTCCGGCCTTGATCTGGGCGATGCCGCCGCCCGAACCGATCGACTGGTAGTTGATCTGGTCGCCGGTCATGCCCTTGTAGTCAGCCGCCCACTTGGCGAGGACGGGGTAGACGAAGGTCGATCCGGCGCCGGTGATGTTGGAAGCGGTCGCGGCAACGGCGGTGCCGGCAAAGGCCACGGCAAGGACCCCCGCGGCGATACGGCGGGAAAGGCGCGTCATGGTCATTCTCCAGGTAGCGAGGTCAGTCGCGGTTACGTGGTGTCAGTGGTGCGCTGCCGAATTGGCCGAGGTCGATGACACTCATGTGAAGGCCAGATGACACTTTGAAGACACCCGCCGGCGGGCCTCCCAGGCCCCGTGCGCGAACGTGCCGAGGCTGCCCTTGCGGGTTCGAAATGGCCAGCCGCGCATGGCCATGACGCCAGACAAAACGCCTGAAAGAATTAAAAATAGAAAAATATAATCGGCAATATTTGAGTTATTACGAATAAAACTATCTCAAACATTTCCATTTTTACATATATTCAGGAAATAACCTCAACGCAGCAAAGTAAAAAATAATTACAATTAAAATATGTAACAGGAAATTTTAGAACACCATCAGGCGATCGGCAAAATGTATTCGACACTCATACCGAACGACAAGGCACAGGCAAAAGCGGGACATTGGGAAATGTTCATGAAAAACCCGCCCCCTGACCGGCTCGAAGCCCCCTCCTTGACCGTCTTCGCGGCCGGGAGACTCGCCGTGGGATGGGAGGACGCGCGCGGCGAACCTCCCATCCCCGACACTCAGTCCTGCGCGTCGAGCCGGGACAGGGCCCCGGTTGTCGAGGTCGGGCCCGGCCCCCGCCGCCCATAGCGCGCGTAAAGCGTGGGCAGCACGAAGAGGGTGAGCAGCGTGGCCGAGACCAGGCCACCAATCACCACCGTCGCCACCGGCTTCTGCACTTCGGCGCCCGCCCCGTGGCCCAGCGCCATCGGCACGAACCCCAGGCTGGCGACCAGCGCGGTCATCACCACCGGGCGCAGGCGCTGCAAGGCCCCCGCACGGGCCGCCTGCGCGCGCGGCATTCCGCTGCGCATGAGGTCCTGGATCGAGGAGACCATGACCAGCCCGTTGAGCACCGCAATGCCCGACAGCGCAATGAAGCCCACCGCCGCCGAGACCGAGAAGTCCATGCCCCGCGCGAACAGCGCCAGCACCCCTCCGACAAGCGCCAGCGGCACCCCGGTGAACACGATCGCGGCATCGCGCACCGATCCCAGCGCCCCGTACAGCAGCAGCAGGATCAGCACGAAGCAGGCCGGGATCACCAGTTGCAGCCGCGCGCGCGCCGAAGCCAGGTTCTCGAATTGCCCGCCCCATTCCAGGTAGCTGCCGGGCGGCAGGCGAACCTCGCGCGCGATCGCCGCCTCGGCATCGGCGACGACGCTCGCAACGTCGCGCCCACGCACGTTGGCCTGGACCACGACCCGGCGCTTGCCGTTCTCGCGGCTGATCTGGTTGGGCCCGTCCTCGATGCGGATATCGGCGACGCTGGCCAGAGGCACGAAGCCCCCCGCAGGCGTTGGCACCGGCAAGTGTTTAAGCCTTGCCAGATCGCCGCGATCGGCTTCGGCCAGGCGGATGACCACCGGGAAACGGCGATCGCCCTCGTAGATCGTGCCCGCCTGACGGCCGCCGATGGTGGCGGTGACGACGTCCTGCACGGCCTGCGCGGTGACGCCCAGGCGCGCCATCGCCTCACGATTGACGCGAATGTCGAGCATCGGCAGGCCGGTGGTCTGCTCGACCTTGACGTCCACCGCCCCCTTCGTGCGCCCAAGCACCTCGGCGATGCTTTGCGCCGTGGCGTTCATCGCCGTAAAGTCATCGCCATAGACCTTCACCGCAATGTCCCCGCGCACCCCGGCGATCAGCTCGTTGAAACGCATCTGGATCGGCTGGGTGATCTCGTAGACGTTGCCGGGAAAGCGCGCCAGCTCACCTTCCAGCCGGGCCACCAGCGCCGCCTTGGGCAGCGCGGGATCGGGCCAGTCTGCCCGGTCCTTGAGGATCACGAACATGTCAGTGGCGTTGGGCGGCATCGGGTCGGAAGCCAGTTCGGCGGTGCCGGTCTTGGAAAAGACGAACTTCACTTCGGGCTGGCGCGCCATCATCCGCTCGATCGGCCGCTGCATCGCCTGGCTCTGGCGGACCGAAGTCGCCGGGATGCGCAGCGCCTGGATCAGCAGATCGCCTTCGTCGAGCTGCGGCAGGAACACCTGGCCGAGCGAAAGGAAGGCGAGGACCGCCGCGACGAAGGCGCCCAGCCCCACCCCGAAGGTGAGCGCGGGCCGCCGCATCGCCCGGTCGAGACCGGGTTCGTAGCGCGCCTTGAGCCAGGCCATGATCCGCCCGTCCTTCTCCTCGATCCGCTTTGACAGCCACAGCGCGATCATCGCGGGCACGAAGGTCAGCGAAAGCACGAAGGCGCAGCCCAGCGCGATGATGACCGTCAGCGCCATCGGCACGAAAGTCTTGCCCTCCACCCCGCTCAGCGTGAGCAGCGGGACATAGACCAGCATGATGATCGCCTGGCCATAGACCGACGGGCGGATCATCTCGCGCGCGGCCGTCGCGACGGTATCGAGACGCTCCTCGCGGGTAAGCGGCCGCCCTGCCGCACGCTGGCGCCCGGCCATGCGCCGCAGCGCGTTCTCGACGATGATCACCGCGCCATCGACGATGAGCCCGAAGTCGAGCGCGCCAAGGCTCATCAGGTTGGCCGAGACGCCCGCCTTCACCATGCCCAGTCCGGTCAGCATCATGGTGACCGGGATGACCAGCGCCGCGATCAGTGCCGCGCGCGCGTTGCCGAGCAGCGCGNGCCGAGACGCCCGCCTTCACCATGCCCAGTCCGGTCAGCATCATGGTGACCGGGATGACCAGCGCCGCGATCAGTGCCGCGCGCGCGTTGCCGAGCAGCGCGAACAGGACGACGATGACCAGCACCGCCCCTTCGCCCAGGTTGCGCGCGACGGTGGCGATCGTGGCGTTGACCAGCGTGGTGCGGTCGAGCACCGGCTGCACCACGACATCGGGCGGAAGCGAGGCGTTGATCGCGCGCAGCCGGTCGGCGACCGCGGTGGCCACCGTGCGGCTGTTCTCCCCGATCCGCATGATCGCGGTGCCCACCACCACTTCGCTGCCGTTTTCCGAGGCCGAGCCCATGCGGATCGCCTGCCCCGTCTGCACCCGCGCCACCTGATCGAGGGTGATCGGTACGCCGCCCCGCGTGGCGATCACGATCCGGCCCAGTTCGGCGGCGTTGCGCACCAGCGCATCGGCGCGCACCGCCAGCCCCTCGCCGCCGCGCTCGACGATGCCGCCGCCCACGCTGACGTTGTTGTCCTCCAGCGCGCGGCCCAGTTCGCCCAGCGTCAGCCCGAGCGAGGCCAGCTGCGGAACATCGGGCACGACGAGGATCTGCCGCGCATAGCCCCCGATCGCATCGACACCGGCCAGCCCCGGCGTGTTCTTGAGCAGCGGCGCCACGATCCAGTCCTGCGCCGTGCGCAGGTACGTCGCCTTCTGGGTATCGTCGGTCAGCCGCTCGCCCTCAGGCGTGATATAGCTGCCGTCGGGCTGCATCCCCGGCTCGCCGGGCAGGTGGCTATCGTCCTCGCGGTGGTCGAGCCGCACGGTCCACATGAACACTTCGCCTAGCCCGGTGGCGATCGGCCCCATTTCGGGACTGACGCCGGGCGGCAGGCTTTCCTGCACCCCGGCCAGACGCTCGCCGACTTGCTGGCGCGCGAAGTAGATGTCGGTCGCCTCGGAAAAGACGGCGGTGACCTGCGCGAAGCCGTTGCGGCTGAGCGAGCGCGAGTATTCGAGGCCGGGAATCCCCGCCAGCGCGGTCTCGATCGGGAAGGCAACCTGCTTCTCGACCAGTTCGGGCGCCAGCGCGGGCGCGCGGATAGTGATCTGGACCTGGTTGTTGGTGATGTCGGGCACCGCGTCGATCGGCAACCGCGCCAGCGCGGCCGCACCGATCGCGGCGGCGATGGAGACGAGCAGGAGCACGAACCAGCGCTTGTGCACCGCCCACGTGACGATGGGGGCAATCATCGGCTCAATCCTCCTCGCCCACGTCGCCCTCACCCACATCACCTTTGCCCAGTTCGGCCTTGAGCGTGAAGCTGTTGGTGGTGGCGATGCGCTCGGCGCCGGACAGGCCCTCGCGCACGATCACGTCCGCCCCGGCCCGCGCGCCGAGCGTCACCGGCGTCGCCCGAAAGCCCGAGGCGGTGCGCACGAACACGGTGGGCTTTCCCGAGACGGTCTGGATCGCGGTCGAGGGTACGCGAATGGCGCTGCTCCCCCCGCTCCCGGCCAGCGTCACCCAGGCCTCGACCGGTTCGCCCACGCGCCATTGGCCCGACCGATTGTCGAGCGTGGCGATGACCGGCACCTGGCGCGTCGCCGGATCGAGCGCGGGCGCAACGTAGGCAATTCTGGCGCGGGCCGCGCGCCCGGCCGCCTTGACCTCGACCGCGCCCCCCGCGCGCACCCGCCCGGCATCCTGCGGCAGCAGGCTGAAGGTCAGCGACACGCGCGACAGATCGGCCACCCGAAACAGCTCGGCATCGGCGGCCACCGTCTCGCCCAGCGTCACGCTGCGCGCGATCACCTGCCCGCCGATCGGCGCGGCGATCGCGATCCGGTTGAGCGCGCCCCCTTGCCCACCCGCGGCCGAAACCTGCTGGCGCGCAAGGCGCAGCGCGATCTGCGCCTCGCGCGCGGCGGTGCGCGCGGCGAGGAGATCCTGCTCGGGCGAGACACGCTGTGCGAACAGGTTCTGCTCCCGCGCCAGATTGGCGTTCGCCAGCGCCAGGCGTGCCTGGGCCGCATCGACCTCGGCGTTGAGCATGGCCGCCTCGCGGCTTTCGATCACCGCGAGGGTCTGCCCCTTGCCGACCGCCTGGCCCAGATTGCGGGTGAGCGCGACGACACGCCCGCCAATCGCCGCCGAGACGACCTGCATCGCCTCGGGATCGGCCTCGATCAGCGCGGGCAGCTCGATCGTTCCGGCCCCGCCGACGACGGGACGGGCGATGGCGATACCCGCCGCAGCGATCTGCGCGGCGCCAAGCGTAATCGTGGAGCGATCCTCCGGCGCATCGGCCGCAGCGGTTTGAGCGCCCTGCCCCGACACCGCGTCGTCGTCCGCGCCGTCACCGCACGCGGCGAGCGAAAGCGGAACACAAAGGGTCAAGGCAAGCACCAGCGCAGGCTTGCAAGTGCGCGTCGGCACAGCGCCCTCGCGGGTAAGTTTGTGCGAAGTCATCGGGTCAATCGTCCTGTTGCGGCGCGGGCGCGGGGGCCGTCAGGCGCTCCAGCAGCGCGCGCGCGGTCTGATAGGTGGCAAGCGCGTCGATCGCGGCGAGCCGCGTCTGCGCGAGCGTGCGTTCGGCATCGAGCAGGTCGAGCTGGCCGAACTTGCCTTCGCGGTAGCCGATGCGGGCAATCCGCGCGGCTTCCTCGGCGGCGGCGAGGACCGGGCCCTGGCTCGCCCGTGCGCTGACCGCTGCGTTGTCCGCTTCGGCGCGCGCGTCGGTGATCGCCTGCGCGACGTCGAGCGCAACCATGCGGGTCTGCGCCTGTGCGCGGGTCCGCTCGGCCCCGGCCTGTGCAAGCGCGGCCTGCCCCGCGTTGAAGAGCGGGATCGGCAACGACAGGCTGACCACGAACGCGGTATCGCCGGTCTGCGACAGGCGGCGCAGACCCGGCCCCACGGTCACGTCGGGCACCCGCTGCGAACGGGCCAGCGCCACCCCGGCATCGGCCAGAGCCAGATCCGCCTGCGCCGCAGCGAGCGCCAGCGTGCCTTCGCCCAGCGCCCCGTCCGGCGCCACCGCATCCTCGGCTGATCCCATCACGGGACCCATTACGGAAGGCGGCACCCGCTCGAGCCAGTCCCCGTCGAGCGTAGCCAGGGGCGACAGCCCGGTGCGCCGCGCCAGATTGGCGCGCGCCGCCCCGGCCAGCCGGGCGCTGCGCACGACCCCCGCCTCGGCG
>NZ_JALHLF010000071.1 GCF_022832435.1 Novosphingobium organovorum
ACTCCACCGACTCGGTGCCGAGCCCCAATCACCCCATCTGATCCAAGCGTCCGGCACGGGACACGGCGCGCCGTGTCCCGCCGCGAACGCCCGCTTCCCTATCCGGCCTTTTCCGGCTCGTCCTGAAGCATCCGGGTCAGATCGGCGCGCGCGCGCGCGACGCGGCTCTTCATCGTGCCGATCGGGCAGCCCGCGATATCGGCGGCTTCCTCGTAGCTGAAGCCCGAGGCGCCCACCAGCAGCACCGCCTCGCGCCGCTCAGGCGCGAGCTGGGCGAGCGCGGTCTCCATGTCGCCCAGGTGCAGCGGGGCTTCCTGGTCGGCGTCCATGACGAGCATACGCTCCATGTCGCCATCCTCGATGTCGGTCTGGCGCTTGGACTTGCGCAGTTCGGACAAGTAGTGGTTGCGCAGGATCGCGAAGGTCCAGGCGCGCATGTTGGTGCCCGGCTGGTAGCGTTCGCGCGCGGTCCAGGCCTTGACCGCGGTCTCCTGGACCAGATCGTCGGCGAAATCGTGGCGGCCGCACAGCCCGCGCGCAAAGGCGCGCAAGTGCGGCAGGACGCTCATCAGTTCGCGGCGGAAGCCCTCGTCGGCCGGGGCGGGCGAGATGCGCTCAGGCATTGCCGGTGTCGTCCAGCTTCTTCAGGAGATCCTGGAAGCTGTCCGGCAGCGGCTCGTCCACTACGGAGTTGTACAGCTTCCGCAATCCACCGGCCCAGCCGGGCTCGCCGTCGCGGCGCACCTCCGGCGGCAGTCCCGGCTTGGTGCGGGATGGGCCATTTGACTTGGGCTGATCCAAAGCTGACTCCTTGCTCGCTTGCCTCTTGGGGGTCCTGCGCGTCGCGGTCAAGCGCGGCGGGGCGCATGGGGCGCGCGCTGCGGCTTTTTTTGCGCCTCGGACCGACAAGCCTTCGCGACTTCGTGGTTTTGCTGACGGTGCCGCAGATTTCGGCGGCTCCCAAGGAACCATTTGCGGGCCGGATGGTTCCCGACCTGTGAACAGGTGCAGCAAAGTCTCTGGAATCTCGATAGTCCTGTGCCATAGAGCACACTGGAGGCCGAAAAGCGGGTTCCAATCGGACCGCTGGGGGTACGTACGGTGATTGACCAGCCTTTGCTGGACAGGGTCGAAAAGCAGGCGTGGTTTCACAAGTACCCGCGCGGCTGGCCTTTCCTGCTCTTCCTGATCGCGAGCGCGACCACCGCGGTCTCGGTCATGGCGATCGAGCGCGCCGACCGCGAGACGCGCCGCGCCGCGATCGAGAGCAGCATGACCGAAATCGCCTCGGCGCTGCAACGCCGCTCGACCGAGACGATCGCGCTCCTGCGCGCGGGCAGCGCGCTGTTCGCCACGCAGGATGCGGTGACCGGCCCCCAGTTCGACGAATTCATCGGCGACATCCAGCAGGAGGGCAACCTCTACGGCTCGCTCGGGCTGGGCTGGGCGCCGCTGGTCAAGCGCGACGATGTCGCCAAGCTCGAAGTCTCCCAGCTCGATGAGGGGCGCAACGACTACATCGTCCACCCCCGCCCCGAACCCGATGCCGACTACGCGGTGCCGATCGTGTACCTGCGCCCGATGAGCGCGGCGAACCGGCGCGCGATCGGCTTTGACATGTTCTCCGAACCGGTGCGCCGCGCGGCCATGGAAAAGGCCATGCGGCTGGGCAAGCCGATCGCCTCGGGCAAAGTCCACCTGGTGCAGGACAGCAACCAGCCCGACGCCGCGGGCTTTCTCATCTACATGCCCGTGCTGGTCGAAACCTGGGGCGGCAAACGCGTCAAGGGCTTCATCTACAGCCCCTTCCGCGCCGAGGCCTTCCTCAATTCGGCAAGCGAGCTGTTCTCCAAGTCGCAGCTCGAAATCGCCATCTACGACCAGAACGTGGCGCCCGAAAACCTGCTCGCCGAACACGCCGCGGGCGGCACCGACGGGCCGATGCTCGAACGCAACGTGGACATTGCCGGGCATACCTGGGTGCTCCAGGTGCGCGACAAGAAGAGCGGCCTGCTCTCGCCGCTCTCGCGCCTCACGCTGTTCTTCGGGGCGATCGCCTCGCTCATGGTCATGGCCATCGGCCGGCTCATCACCAAGCGCGCGGCCGAAGACCGGCGCGTGCTCGAATGGCTCTCCAGCCAGGCTTCGATCCGCGATTCGCTGACCCGCGAACTCAACCACCGGGTCAAGAACACGCTTGCCAACGTGCTCTCGATCGCCGCGCTCACCCGCCGCCGCTCGAAGGACATCGACGAATTCACCGAAAGCCTCACCGCCCGCATCCGCGCGCTTTCGGCGACGCACGACCTGCTCTCGCAGTCGGACTGGGGCTACGCCGGGCTGGGCGATGTCGTCTCCTCCGAACTGGCCCCCTACATGGAAGGCAGCGAAGGCCACGTCACGCTGACCGGCCCCGACATCAAGCTGGCCCCCAACGACGCGATGTCGCTGGGCCTGGCGATCCACGAACTGGCCACCAACGCGGCCAAGTACGGCGCGCTGACGACGCCCGAAGGCCGCATCTTCGTTGAGTGGGCGCTCATCGCGCAGGACCTTGCCTCGATCCACTGGCGCGAGGAAGGCGGCCCGGTGGTCAGCGAACCGTCCAAGCGCGGCTTCGGGCGCGACCTGATCGAAAAGATCGTCGCCCACGAACTCAAGTCCGAAGTCGACCTCCAGTTCAAGCCCGGCGGCGTGGAATGCGAACTCAAAGTCCCCGTGCGCGTCGCCCGCGAATTCGTTCTGCGCAGCCACTAGGCGGGGTGGGCCAAGCCCGCCGTCGGCATAGCGTGCCTGGCCGACCGGCTCATTCCCGGAATTCGGGGCTGGTTGCAACCTGACGCATCGGGTGTGATGGCTGGTAACCTGACGCCATTTTCGAATATTGCGCTGAAGGCAATTGCTCTGTTTGCGGCCGTAAATCACCGCCTTGCCAGGTGTCGAGGGCAAGGCGCTTGGGGGAGTGCGTATGTCAGCGGATGATCCAACTTTGGAGGAACTTCGCCTCCTTCATGCTCTCTCCAATGTCTGCGGCCAGTACATGCCGGGACGTTGGACGTACGTCGAATGTGACGGCTTCACCGCTGGCGTCGTGGGCGTCCAGATGCTGGCCGAGTACGGTCTGGTGCAATACGATGCCCATTTTGGTGGCTCTTGGACGACGAGGGCTATTATCGTTCGCGAACAAGGCGAGATCACATCCGAAAATTATGAGAAAGTCAAAGCGGCTTACCTGTCGGACGACGGAAAGCTGCTCCGTTCCATCACACCCGTCGAAAAGGGGCAGGCCGCGCCCGAGGCGCTGAACCGCAGTACCGTTGCGCCGCGCCGATCGTATGGACAATCGCACCCCACCGCCAGCACTACCAATTGGCTGGGGGTGCATAAGAGTGTCGCGATTTTGGTGGCCGCGCTGACAATGCTGGTGTTGGTCTGGTCCAGGTATCGCTGATCGGCCTTGGCCACGTCGTGTCAGCCCTCCTGCGCGCAAGGAGGGGGGCGAGAGGGGCAGGGCTGCAGGGCAAGCGTGTCGCAGCGGGGCGCGGCCGGTCTGCGCCGACTCGGTGGCGCGCTGGTGCGGCGCTGGGCGGGGGAATTTTGCGTATTTTGTGCAAGTCTACGTGATTCTACAGGGCAGGGAATGCCCGAGGGTGGGGATGTTTTCCCCGGTTTCCACAGCCCTGCACGGGCGGGGAGGGCGATCTCTTTGTGGCCTCTTCCTTCCCCTTCGCGGATGCGGTGGGTGAGGGCGGGCGGACTCGGGCAAGCCACGCAGCGGGCGCGGGTTTCGAGGGCGGGCTGACGCGATCGCTGGCCCTTGCCGTGGGTGAACTCGTTGCAATTGCACACGTTAGCATTGGCGATGCAATCGATTGCTAGGGGATTTACCGAGGATTGCATTCGCGTCCCGGTAATGCTGCATCGCAATGGGTAAACCTGCTGGTGCGCGAAACCGATACGAAGAAGGTAGGGAACATGGGTTCGAACAACGAGACGAAGCGCTGGTTGTCGCAGGTCGACGAACTGGGTCTGGCCGCGGGCAACGCGGCCGCGCACGAGCAGGACGCGTTCATTTTCGCGATGGGCCAGCTGCTCCGGCTGTGTCCGGGGCGCTTTCGCCAGGGCGCGCTCAGCGCCGGGCAGGAACAGGCGATTTTCGGCTATCTGCGGCTGGGCGCCTATGCCGACGCCGCGCTCGCGCTGCTGCCCGAGCGGGCCGGGGTGATGACGTCGAATTCGGGCCGCGTGCTGTTCTGCGCGAGCGTGCGGCTGGAGGGCCAGGAACACGAGGCCACCGCGACGGCGAGCACTTTTGCCCTCGCGCTGGTCTCCGCGCTCGCGCTGTCCTTCGTCGAGGCCTACCTCGGCCTGGCGACCGCCTGAGGTCGCGCAAGGCCGGGGGAAGAGCGGCGGGTCAGCCCAGCGGCTTGCTCGACCCGAAGAACAGCGCCTGGCTGATCGCCGCGCGCACCGTGGCCTCCTTGAAGGGCTTGGTGACGAGGTAGGTCGGCTCGGGGCGTTCGCCGGTGAGCAGGCGTTCGGGATAGGCGGTGATGAAGATCACCGGCACGTCGCCGAACTTGAGCAGGTCTTCCACCGCATCGATGCCCGAGCTGCCGTCGGCAAGCTGGATGTCGGCGAGGACCAGTCCGGCCGGCTCGCGCTCGAAGATGTCGACCGCCTGGCTGTGCGTCGCGGCGGTGCCCACGACGGTGTGGCCCAGGTCCGCGACGAGGTTTTCCAGCTGCATCGAGATCAGCGGTTCATCCTCGATGATGAGCACGCGGGTCGCGCTTTCACCTTCGATCTCGGCGACGGCCTGCGCGATCAGCGCTTCGACCGCTTCGGGGGTGACGCCCAGGATCGTGGCGGTTTCGGCGGCCGAAAACTCTTCCACCGTGGTCAGCAGCAGCGCCTGGCGGTGCGTGGGCGCGATGGCCGAAAGGCGGGCCTGCGCGGCCATTTCGTGGCGGTTGGTCTCGGCCGCGAGCGCGGTCGCCTCCTCGACGTGGGCGGTGGTCCAGATGCGGGTGAAGGCGCCGTAGAGCGCGGCGCGGCTGGACGCGATGGTCGCGCGCAGCTCGCCATCGGCGAGCGCGGCTTCGAGCGTGGCGCGCACGAACGTGTCGCCCGAGGCTTGCGAGCCGGTGAGCGCGCGCGCGTAACGGCGCAGGTAGGGAAGCTGCATGGCGATCTGGTCTGAGACGGACATCCGAATTCCTCGTCCTTGGTATCTGTTCTGGAGCCGGTGGCGGCGGGGCCGTCTACCGGTGCCTGGCGCTGCCGTCAGGGCCGCGTTTCGCGGGTCGGCAAGCGTTGCGAACCTTTGCCGTCTGGTCTGGCGCGGAGCTGGCGGGAGAGCAACATCAAAATTTTTTCCTCGATCTGGATCTTTCGGGAACCGACCCGGTGGAACGGCGTTTCGTCGTTGTTGCCACCGGAAATCACCCCCTCACCCCCCGCAATCCGGTGGCAACCCGATCCCGAAGAGGCCTTCGTTCACACCGTGAACGGAGGCCTCAAAGGTTTCAGGGCCCGGTTGTTCCCGGATGCCTCCCGATTTTTTGCAGCGATGCCCTCCGGACGGGGCAGAACCGGCGCGACACGGGCGCGAAACCATCGGCTGGCCGCCCGGAGCAAACGGTTGGTCGCGCCTTGCCGGGCGCGCAGTGTGCTTCAGGAACTTTTCGGCAAGGGCTGGCGTTGGCTCCACAACGGATAATCAACGGAGGGTTAATCCAGATGACCGCAGCAGTTCAGGACGCCGAGACCAAGGCCGAACAGACCACGGCGCTGAGCGACGCGCAGTTCAAGCGCGCGCTGGCCGAGGTCGCCCCCCATCTCAGGGCCTTTGCGCGCGGGCTGTGCGGATGCCGCGACCGGGCCGACGATCTGGCGCAGGAAGCGATGCTGCGGGCCTGGGCGGCGCGCGGGCGCTATGCGGCGGGCACCAACTTCAAGGCCTGGACCTTCACCATCCTGCGCAACCACTTCTACAGCGAGGCGCGCCGCGCGCGTTTCCACGGTGAATACGACGAACTGGCCGCCGAGCGTATCCTGTGCACCGAGGCGGGGCAGGAAAGCGCGATCGAACTGACCGACGTGCTGCGCGCGCTCGCGACGATCCCGGCCAACTACCGCGAGGCGCTGATCCTCGTCGCGGCGGGGAACCTGGCTTACGAGGAAATCGCCGAGATCTGCGGGATTGCCCTGGGCACGGTGAAGAGCCGGATCTGCCGCGCGCGCGCGATGCTGTCCAAGATCATCGAATCCGGCCAGCTGCCCGATTCGCGCCACGATTTCGTGCTCTCCGGCGAGGCGATCGACGCCTTCTTCGCCGAGCTGGGCAAGGTCGCCAACCTCGAGGAACTGCGCCGCATCGCGGCCTGAGCGAGGCTGCATCGCGGGCTGAGCAATGGTGTGAAACCGGCGCCCGGGGAACCAATCGGCGCCTGGTGCGTAGACCCAAAAAGGCCCCTCATTTTTCCTCGAGACACACCCAAGATGCCGGACAAGGCCAAAGTTCTGATCGTGGAAGACGAATTCCTGCTGGCCCTCCAGCTGGAAGACATCCTCCACGATGCGGGGCATTCGGTGATCGCGACGCTGGCCGATCGGGCCGCGCTCGACGGGCTGGGCGGTGCGCTTGACGGCGCGCGCCTGTGCGCCGACATCGCGCTGGTCGATCTCAACTTGCGCGACGGATTGACCGGGCCCGATGTCGCGCGCCAGCTGTGCGAGCGGTTCGGCACGCGGGTGATCTACGTCACCGCCAATCCGGGCCAGATCGGAGATCCGGCCTCGGGCGCGGTGGGCGTGGTGCAAAAGCCCTTCCACCGCGAGGCGATCCTGGCCGCGATCCAGTACGTGCTGGCAGGCTGCCCCGAAGCCGCACGCCCGGCCGCGCTCGAGCGGATCGGCGCGCCGCACTGAACCACCTCTCGTCTGGCCCGGTGTGGGCTAGAAGACCCCGCTTCGGCGGGGTTTTTCGTGTCCGCCGTTCGCAACGGGGCCGTGCCGGGTCGCGGATGGGGTGCGGGTGGGCAAGGCCCAAGGAAAAAGACCCTTTCCCGTTCCGGACTGAACCGAAGCGGGGAAGGGTCTTTCCTCGCGCGCTCTCGCACCGTATGGCCGGGCGCGTCTCTCCCAACGTGTGGCGTGGCGCGCCTGCCCTCGACGGGGATGCGCGGCGCGGGCGGATGGACGCGCAGGGGCCGCAGTTGCCGCGCGCCGTCCTCCCGTCCTGCCGATGCGACTTGCCGGTGCTGTCGGCTCAGTCGCGTTCGTCGCCGGGGCCGTTTTCCTCGGCCAGTTCGAGTTCGCGCGGCTTGCGCGCTTCGAACACCTTGGCGATGCGCTGCTCCTCGGCGCGCGAGAGGCCCTTGGCGGCGGCGGGGAACATGTCTTCCTCTTCCTCGTCGATGTGGTGAAGGTAGCGGTGGCGCAGGTCCTTGAAGGTCATCAGCCAGGCGCTGCTGCTCATGTCGGTGTCGACCAGCTCGCCGAGGAAATCGTCGATTTCCTTGTGTTCGGCGACCGAATGGCGCGCGTCGTCGCGCAAGTCCGGGTCGGCCAGCATCGCGGCGTAGAGCGATTCCTCCTCCGCCGCGGCGTGGGCCTGGAGTTCGGTGCGCAGCTCGGCGAACAGCGTGCGCCGCTCCTCACTGTCGCCGCTGGTCTCGGCAAGCTGGGCGAGCAGCGTGCGATGGCGGTCGTGATCGGCTTTGAGATCCTTGAAAATACGGGCGTCGGCCATGGTCGTACCTCGTTTTCGTGTGGCGTTGGACCGCTGCGTGGCGGCGGAGCCGCGCGGCGCACCGGGACTTGGCTGTGAAACGAAAGAGGGCGCCGTCCGGTTCCGGCGGCGCCCTCAAAAACGGGCCGAATTGCGGGCTTTTGCGCGTTTTTCGTGGTGGCGCGCGTGCGCGCGCTATCCGCGCGACCTTGTCGCGCGTGCGCCCCCTTTATCCGCGCGACCTTGTCGCGCGTGCGCCCCCTTTATCCGCGCGACCTTGTCGCGCGTGCGATGGCGCTGCGCACGTCGCGCTCGCCGTAAGGCTTGGTCACCACCGGCACAGCCGGGAAATCGCCCTTGGGCAGCGCGCCTTCGCCATAGCCGCTGGCGAAGATGAAGGGCACGCCGCGCGCGTGCAGCGCCTCGGCCACCGGCGCGCTGGTGTCGCGGCCGAGGTTCACGTCGAGCATCGCGAACGAAATCGGCGCGCTGGCCAGGATCTCCAGCGCGGCGTGGACCGATCCGGCCACGCGGCAATCGGTAAAGCCGCAGCCGCGCAAGTGGTCCTCGGCCTCCATCGCGATGATCACGTTGTCCTCCACGATGAGCGCCGCGCCCTCGGCCAGCTCGGCGCTGAGGTCGGTGCCTTCGGGCACCTCGACGAGGCCCTGGCGCGGGTCGGCGCCGGGCGTTTCGAACGTCGCGATGTGTTCCTGCGGGATGAGGAAGAAGGCGTGGAGCCCGGCCTCGGGGAAGATCACCGAGGCCTCGCCGCCCAACTCGTGCGGGATCGTGCGCTCGATGATGGTCGAGCCGAAGCCGCGCCGCTTGGGCGGTACGACGGGCGGGCCACCTTCCTCGCGCCAGTCGATCTCCAGCGCGCCGTCGTCGCCCCGGCCCAAGGTGACGACGACCCGGCCCGAGGCGTTCGAGAGCGCGCCGTACTTGCACGAATTGGTCATCAACTCGTGGACGACCAGCGCGAGCGTGGTGAAGGCGCTGGGCGCGATCATCGCGTCGAGCCCGTCGATCGTCACCCGGTCGGCGCTGTGGCTGGCGTAGGCGGCGGTCTCGGTGCGGATGAGGTCGTAGAGCGAGGAGGGGCGCCAGTCCTTCTCGGTCACCTGATCGTGCGCGCGGGCGAGCGCGTGGATGCGGCTGCCCACGATCTCGGCGAATTCGTCGATCGTGCTGGCGCCATCCTTGCTCTGCGAGACGAGCCCGCGGATGAGGTTGAGGATGTTGCGCACGCGGTGGTTGAGCTCGGCGATCAGCATGTCCTGCTGCTGGCTCGCCTGCTCGCGCTGGGCGTGCGCGGCATCGGACATGCGCAGCACCACTTCGAGCAGGGTGATGCGCAGCGATTCCGCGGCCGAAGTCTCCTCCTCGGTCCACGGCCGGGAGAAGCCGCGGCGTTCTTCCTTCCAGATCTCGAAGCTCTTGCGCGGGGTCAGCCGGGCGCCGTTGGGGCCAAGCTCGATCGCCTTTTCGGGATTGCCCGCCCAGTTCACCGCGCGCAGCTGCTCGCGGCGGAACAGCACGATGTAGTCGCGCGGGGTGCGGCTGACCGGCAGCGCCATGACGCCCGCGGCCTTGTCCGCCCATTCGCTTGCGGGCTGGTAGATCGCAGCGATGTTGTCGCTCGCCCACACGGTGCTGGCGCCCGCGGTGTTGAGGAAGCGGGCGAGCTGGCCGAACTGGGCACGGTCGGGGACTTGCCCGTCGGCCATGAAGTGGCCGTCGACCCAGCCGATCGCGCCGTCGAATTCGATCACCCGGCCGATCGATTCGGAAAAGTCGCCAAAGGCATCGAGCAGCGATCCGCCGCCCGCGACGCGGCTCATGATCTCGTCGTGCAGGCGCATCGAATCGCCGCGCTTGGCAAAGGCGGCGTCGCTTTCCTTCTGTTCGAGCAGATAGGCGAAGAACTCGCCGAACAGCTCGCTTGCGGTGCGCACCGAATAGGACAGGCGCAAGGGGCTGTAATGGTGGCAGGCCATCAGCCCCCACAGCTTGCCCCGGCGCATGATCGAAACCGACATCGAGGCCCTGACCCCCATGTTGCGCAAGTATTCGACGTGGATCGGCGAAACCGCGCGCAGGCCCGACATCGACAGGTCGAGCGGGTCGCCGTTGGGGCCGCTGGCGGGGATCACGGGAACGGTCGGATCATCGACGTCCGAAATGATGCGCAGGAGGTTGCGGGTGTAGAGCCGGCGTGCCTGCTTGGGGATGTCCGAGGCGGGAAAGTGCAGGCCCTTGAAACTGTCGACGAGGCCGTTGAGGCTTTCGGCGACGACTTCGCCCGCGCCGTCCTCGGCGAAGCGGTAGATCATTACCCGGTCGAACCCGGTGAGCCCGCGCAAGTGGCGCGCCGCGCTCGCGCACAGCTTCTCGATCGTTTCGCTCTGGCGCAGGCGCTCGATCATCGGGCGCACGTAGGACACGAGATCGCGCTGGCGTCCGCCCTCGTGCGCCTCGATCTCGACCACGAAGGAGCGGCCCGAATTGTGCACCGCGATGTCGAACAGGCGCCCGTCGGCGAGCAGGTCGACCTCGAAGATACGCTCGACCGCGCCCATCGCGCCCAGGATCTGCAGGCGGCTGCGGATGTCGTGGAGCGCGCTGGGGGAGAGGAAATGCGTTGCATCGAGGCCGATCAGGTCCTGCGCGGGCGTGCCGAACAGCCCCTCGCAATTGACCGAGGCGTGGTTGATGATCCAGTCGCTCGAGAAGGAGAGCAGCCAGCCGAAGCTCTGGATGCGGCCGATGATGTGGATCGGCTCGAGGTCGCAGGTGGTCAGATCGACCGAATGGGTATCGTCAGCCATCGGTATGCGTGAGCCCTTCTCGTGTTTGCGTACCGACGGCGAAGGCGGTTTCGAACTGTGTGAATGCGGCAAGTGCGGCGGCGGTCATGGCGCTGGCTTTGGTCTCGCCAAAAGCGCGCGCGCGCATCCACGCGCCGAGCGCCTCTCGCACCGTGATGCCGCCGTCGTCTTCCACGTAGCGCGAAGCCATTCCGGCGTCGCGCCCATAATAGCCTTGCGCGCGCAGGACCGCGTTGCCCTGCCGCGAACCGGTCGGGACACAGCCCTGGTCCGCTGCGCCGCCGGGAGCGAGCGCCGCGTCGCGCCGCCGGTGTGCCGATCCCGTCGCGGCGTGCAGCCGCGTGAGCATTTCCAACGGATCTGGCGAGGGGTCTTGTCGTGTCGTCATGCGTCCCATGGCCGTTTCGAATAAGGCAACCACAATCAATTGCAAGTTGGGCAGGTGGGCCTCGTGACCCGGCCTCCTGCCCGTTCTTGCCGGCGCGGTCCCTGCCGATACCTAACGCGGCCTGCTGCGGGATGTTCCGTGGTCACACACTAGCAAGGCATCCGGTGGGTGTCTGTTCACTAGTGTGCATAGGGAAGGGGCGGGTCGCGAAAGGGAACCACCGGCGTGCGGCGCGGTTAGGGTCTTCATCAAGACACAACGAAGCGACAACACGGCGCCGCGGGAAAGCAGGACATGGATATCAGGACAAGCGAGCATATCGGGACGATCGACAGGCGCAGCGACCTTCTCGACCTGCTGGGCGATCGGGACCGCGCGATGCTGCGGGCCGCGTGCGAGGCGGTCCGGCTCGAATCGGGCGCGGTGCTGTACCAGCCGGGCGCCAACGTCGACTATTGCTACCTGCCGCTGGGCTCGGCGATCGGTTCCTACTTCGTCGAGATGGACGAGGGGCTCGCGGTCGAAACGATCCTGGTCGGGCGCGAAGGCGCGATCGGCGGGGTCGTCAGCCACGGCAACCTGCCCGCCTTCGCGCGCGCCAACGTGCTGCACGGCGGGCACTTCCTGCGTATCGCGCTGCGCGATCTCGAAGCGGTCAAGCGCCAGTCGCCGGCGGTCGATCACCTCTTCGCGCGCTACGCCGACTGCATGCTCGCGCAAGTGTTCCAGTCGATCGCCTGCAACGCGGTCCACACCATCGAACAGCGCGCGGCCAAGTGGCTGGTCGCTGCGGTCGAGCGGATGGGCCGCCCCGACGTGACGATGACCCAGGAACAGCTCGCCTCGATGATGGGGGTGGGGCGCAGCTACGCCAGCCGCGTGCTCCAGCGCTTCAAGCACGATGGCCTGCTGCGCACCCGGCGCGGCGGGATCGAGGTGCTCGACCGTGCGGGCCTCGCCGGGCGCGCGTGCTCGTGCAACGATCAGGTCCACGACCATTTCGCCAAGGTGCTCGGCCAGATTTACTGACGGGGGCGCCCTGCGTCTATCTTGACGGCGTTATCGCGCGGGTCTAACCGGCGCTCCAGCATCAAGAGTCGGGATGACGCCCGACACCAACCTGCTTCCCTGCAAGGTGGTGCCTCCATGAAAATGGAGGGATGTGGCCGAACCGGCAATTACGGGTCCTCGCCATGCGTCATGTCGTTTCGGGTGCGCCACCGCACAAGACGCCGCATAACGAGGACCACCGCATGACCCACCCCCAGCAATTCGCCAGCGACAACTACGCCGGGATCTGTCCCGAGGCGCTCGCCGCGATGGTCCGCGCCAACGCCGGTTCGACCCCGGCCTATGGCGAGGACGAATGGACCCAGCGCGCCGCCGACGCCTTCCGGGCGCTGTTCGAGACGGCTTGCGAGGTGTTCTTCGCCTTCAACGGCACCGCGGCCAACTCGCTCGCGCTCGCCTCGCTGTGCCAGTCCTACCACAGCGTGATCTGTTCGGCCCACGCCCACGTCGAGACCGACGAATGCGGCGCGCCCGAATTTTTCTCCAACGGCTCCAAGCTGCTGGTCGCGCAGACCGAGACCGGCAAGCTTACCCCCGAGGCGGTGCGCAGCCTTGCCACCTCGCGCGGGGACATCCACTTTCCCAAGCCGCGCGTGGTGACCATCACCCAGCCGACCGAGACCGGGCAGGTCTATACGGTGGCCGAGATCGAGGCGCTCTCGGCGACCTGCCGCGAACTGGGGCTGCGCCTGCACATGGACGGGGCGCGCTTTGCCCACGCCTGCGCGACGCTGGGCTGCTCGCCCGCCGATCTGACCTGGCGCGCAGGGGTTGACGTGCTGTGCTTCGGGGGAACCAAGAACGGCATGGCGGTGGGCGAGGCGATCCTCTTCTTCGACCCCGCGCTGGCCTGCGATTTCGATTACCGCTGCAAGCAGGCGGGGCAACTCGCCTCGAAGATGCGCTTTCTGTCCGCGCCCTGGGTGGGCCTGCTCGAAAGCGGCGCCTGGCTTGCCAACGCGCGCCACGCCAACGCCTGCGCACAGCGTCTGGCCGAAGGGGTGCGCGAGCTTCCCGGCGTTGCCCCGATGTTCCCGGTGGAAGCCAACGCGGTGTTCCTGACCGCGCCCGAACCGGTGCTGGAAGGCCTGCGGGCGCGCGGCTGGCGTTTCTATACCTTCATCGGCGGGGGCGCGCGCTTCATGTTCGCCTGGGACGCCGACCTTGCGCGGGTGGACGATCTGGTCGCCGACCTTCACGCCGCGAGCGCGCAGGCGCTGGAGGCGCTGGCGAGCTGAGGGGGACCCACCCCTGCCCCTTCCTGCGGGCGGGAGGGGAAGGACCACCCCCAACCCCTCCCGCAGGCGGGAGGGGAGTCCTGGGGCAGTGCAGGGGGGAGAAGGGAGCTGGTTAGCCCTCCCGCAAGCGGGAGGGCCGCGAGACTTGCCGAGCGCCGCCAGGCTAGGCAGCGTGGACAAATTCAAATGTCCGGTTTCGCCCCATGGCAGACGAAGAAGGAAGGGGTTGAAGCAGGGGGCCATCGCCCCCTGCACCCCCGAAAACTGGCGGCGGTGCGCTTCACCTCAACGTTGCGCTCGGGTTCGTCGGGAGACCTTTTAGAGCCTGCGGCGCCAATCGTGCCGGACGGATGGGGCGTGCCCAAACATCGACATTTCGAGGGTCCGGGGGATCATCCCCCGGAAAATCTTGTCTGTTCTTTCACGCTCCCGCGCGGCCGCTTTCCACCCAAATCAGACGCATGGAATTTGTCCACGCGGCCTAGTGGCAGCNCACGCTCCCGCGCGGCCGCTTTCCACCCAAATCAGACGCATGGAATTTGTCCACGCGGCCTAGTGGCAGCGGGGCGGGCGCTCTCGCCCACCCCGCCCGGTACTAAATGCCCGATCAGTACCGATCGGCGTCCATCACCTTGGTCCAGGCGGCGACGAAGTCCTTGGCGAACAGCGCCTTGGCGTCGGCCGACGCGTAGACTTCGGCGACCGCGCGCAGTTCCGAGTTCGAACCGTAGATGAGGTCGACCGGGGTGGCGGTCCACTTCACCGCGCCGCTCGCGCGGTCCTTGCCTTCGTAAAGGCCGGGGGTCGCGCTCTTGGACCAGACGGTGTCCATCGTCAGCAGGTTGACGAAGAAGTCGTTGGTCAGCTGGCCGGGATGGGTGGTGAACACGCCCGCCTTGCTGCCGCCCGCGTTGGCACCCAGCGCGCGCAGGCCGCCTACCAGTACGGTCATTTCGGGAACGGTCAGGCCCAGGCTGTCGGCCTTGTCGACCATGGCCTCGACCGGCGGGTTGTCGGCGCCCTCGCGGTAGTAGTTGCGGAAAGCGTCGGCCTTGGGTTCGAGGTAGGCGAACGAGGCCGCGTCGGTCTGTGCCGCGCTCGCGTCCACCCGGCCCGGCGTGAAGGGCACGCGGATCGGCTGGCCGGCATCGGCGGCGGCCTTTTCGATCGCGGCGCTACCGCCCAGCACGATGAGGTCGGCCATCGAGATCGGCACGCCGGCCTTGGCGCTCGCCTGCTGGACCTTGCTCAGCGTGGCCAGCACGCTCTTGAGCTCGGCCGGATCGTTAACCGCCCAGGAGGTCTGCGGGTCGAGCCGCAGCCGCGCGCCGTTCGCCCCGCCGCGCATGTCGGTGTCGCGGAAGGTCGAGGCCGAAGCCCAGGCCGTGCGCACCAGCTGGGGCACGGTGAGCCCGGTGGCGAGGATCTGGCCTTTGAGCGTTTCGGCCTGCGCCGCGCTGACCGGCGCGAAGCTCGCCTTGGGCAGCGGGTCCTGCCACTTGAAGGTCTCGCTCGGGATGTCCTTGCCGAGGTAACGCGCCTCGGGGCCGAGGTCGCGGTGGGTCAGTTTGAACCACGCGCGCGCGAAGGCCTTGGCGAACAGCGTCGGGTCCTTCTGCCAGCGTTCGAGCACCGCGCGGAACTTGGGGTCTTCCTTCAGCGCGATGTCGGTGGTGAACATGATCGGGGCGTGGAACTTGCCCTCGACGTGCGCGTCGGGGACGAGGTTGGCGGCGGCCGGGTCGGTCGGGATCCACTGCGTGGCGCCCGCCGGGCTCTTGGTCTTGACCCAGTCGAAGTTGAGCAGGTTGTCGATGTACTGCGTGGTGAACTGGGTGGGCGCGGCCGACCAGGCGCCTTCGAGGCCCGAGGTCAGCGTGTCCTCGGCGTTGCCCTTGCCGCATTTGTTGGCCCAGCCAAGGCCCTGCTGTTCGATGGGCGCGGCGGTGGGCTCGGCGCCCAGGCACTCCTCGGGCTTGTGCGCGCCGTGCGCCTTGCCGAAGGTGTGGCCGCCCGCGATCAGCGCCAGCGTTTCCTCGTCGTCCATCGCCATCTGGCCGAAGGCGACGCGGATCGCCTGCGCCGCCGAGATCGGGTCGTGGTTGCCGCCCGGACCTTCGGGGTTGACGTAGATGAGCCCCATGGTGGTCGCCGCGAGCGACTTTTGCAGCTTGCCGTCCTTGGTGTAGCGCTGCGAGGCGAGCATCTTCATCTCGGGGCCCCAGTAGACCACGTCGGGCTGCCAGGCGTCGATGCGCCCGCCCGCGAAGCCCAGCGTCTTGAAGCCCATGTCCTCGAGCGCGACGGTGCCCGAAAGCACCATCAGGTCACCCCAGGACAGCTTGCGGCCGTACTTCTGCTTGATCGGCCAGACCAGCCGGCGCGCCTTGTCGAGGCTGACGTTGTCGGGCCAGGAGTTGAGCGGGTCGAAGCGCTGCTCGCCGCCGTCCGAGCCGCCCCGCCCGTCGCCCACGCGGTAAGTCCCGGCCGAGTGCCAGGCCATGCGGATGAAGAACGGGCCGTAGTTGCCGTAGTCGGCCGGCCACCAGGGCTGCGAGGTGTGCAGCACGGTGCGGATGTCGGCCTTGACCGCGTCGAGATCGAGGCTGGCGAATTCCTTGGCGTAGTCGAAATCGGGGCCATAGGGGTTGGACATCGCCTCGTGCTGGCGCAGCGCGGTCAGGTCGAGCCGGTCGGGCCACCAGTCCTCGTTGGTCATGCCGCCGATCTTGGCGCGCACCGAGGTATCGGTCTGGCTTGCGGTTTCGTTCTCGACCCCGGCGCGCGCGGGCGCGGAACTGAGGACGGTGAGCGCGCTTCCCAGCAGGAAAGCGCGAAAAGCGTATCGGGACATAGTAGGCATGATTGCCTCTCCACCTGTTGTGCGACGAACGCCTCTGCCGGGACCATCGCGCGGCCACCTCGAAGCGTGGCGGTGTCGGGCCGCGCTGCGGGGAGGCCCTGGCGCGATCGCTCGGCTGGGGCTGAAGCGTGTGTAGGACGCAACAGCGGATGCAAGACAGTGCATTAGCTCGATAAGAGTAATCGGCCTTGGCGATGATTTCTCGCATGTTTCTGAAAATTGGCGATTAGAAGCCGCCGCGCGCTCGGCTCGACGGTGATTGCACCGTTTCGGATCGGACAGTGCGGCGAAACCGGCGCCGCAGGAGCGCCAGCGCCGCGTTTCAGCGCAGGCTGGTACGGGCCGGAGGGCGTTGCGGGGGCTGGGGAAGCGGCCTTGACGCCGCGGCGGCAGGCGGGCGGATGACGCAGGCCCCGGTGGGCGCGCTCTCCCCCAGCGGCGCGGGAGGGGGGACCTTGACCGCGCGGACCGTGCGCCGGGTGTAGATCTCGTGGCGCGAGACCCGCCGCGCGGCCATCGCTTCGTCCAGCGTGCGGGCGCAGAACCCGTGCTGCGCCCGCAGCCAGAGCAGGAAACCGTCGCTTCCGCGCGCTTCGGTGGGGAAGAAGGCGATCGGGTCGGGCTCGCGGCCATAGAGGATGAGGATGCGGTGGGTGCGCCAGGGGAAGCTGTCGTGCGTGGTCATCACCACCCGTTCGAGCGCCCCGAGCGCGAGCGAACGGTGCTGGCCAAAGCCGTCACGGATGGCGATCGAGCGCGCGTCGATGACGACGTTCCAGGCGCTCTCGCGCAGGGAGCTGTCACGCTCCAGCCACAGGCGTACTCTCCCGAACATTGCAACCAGCCTAACCGCCAGGCTGTGCAAGAGCCACCCGGAAAGGGCCGAAATGCGAGCAGCCCGCCCCCGAGAAGCGCGCGCGAGGGGGGCGTGATGGCGTCTTCGGGTTGCGAAATAGTCCACCGGGAATCACGATATGTCGCGGCCGGCAACAATGTGGCAAGCATCCGCGTGCGATCCAGCCCGATCCTGTCAATTTCTGGCTTTTTGCCTTGCAAACCTTGGGTTTTGAGGCCCGGCCGTTATGCTCTGCGCCCATGCATACAGGAACCTTCATATCGTTAACGCTCTATTTCGTGCTGATGCTGGGCATCGGCCTCTACGCCTGGAAGAAGTCCACCGAGGACTCTGAAGGCTACCTTCTGGGAGGGCGAAACCTCCATCCCGCGGTCGCCGCGCTTTCGGCCGGCGCCTCGGACATGTCGGGCTGGCTGCTGCTCGGTCTGCCCGGCGCGCTTTACGTTTCGGGGCTGTCCGAGGCGTGGATCGGCATCGGGCTGTTCGTCGGCGCGCTGGTCAACTGGATGGTCGTCGCCCCGCGCCTGCGCGAGCAGACCGTGTCCTACGGCAACGCGCTCACCATCCCCGAATTCCTCGCCAACCGCTTCCCCGACGCCGCCACGCTGCTGCGCGTCATCTCGGCGGTGATCATCGTCGTCTTCTTCACCGTCTACACCGCCGCGGGCCTCGTCGGCGGAGGCAAGCTGTTCGTGACGAGCTTTGCCGGCGTGTTCGGCAACGTGGGGATGAGCGACTACATGTTCGGCATCTGGCTGACCGCGGGCGTGGTGCTCGCCTACACCATGATCGGCGGCTTCCTTGCGGTGTCGCTGACCGACTTCTGCCAGGGCTGCATCATGGTCGTCGCGCTGGTGCTGATGCCCGTGGTGGTGCTGTGGGGTGGCCAGGGCAACGGCTTTGGCCAGATGGAAACGACGCTCACCCAGATCGACCCGCACTTCCTCAGCCTCACCCACGGGGTGACGCTGATCGGCTGGCTCTCGGCGGTGACCTGGGGGCTGGGCTACTTCGGCCAGCCGCACATCATCGTACGCTTCATGGCCGTGCGCAGCGTCAAGGACGTGGCGGTCGCGCGCAACATCGGCATGGGCTGGATGGCGGTCTCGCTGATCGGCGCGCTGGGCGTGGGCCTTGCCGGACGCGCCTACATGCAGCGCAACGGCCTTGCCATCGACGATCCCGAGACGATCTTCATCGCGCTCGCGCACCTGCTGTTCCACCCGCTCATCACCGGCTTCCTGCTCGCCGCGCTGCTCGCCGCGATCATGAGCACGATCTCCTCGCAGCTGCTGGTCTCCTCCAGCTCGCTGACCGAGGATTTCTACCGCCTGTTCCTGCGCAAGGAGGCCAGCGAACGCGAGATCGTCAACGTCGGACGCGTCGCCGTGCTGCTCGTCTCGCTCGCCGCGATCTACCTCGCGCGCGATCCCGACAGCGGCGTGCTGCAACTCGTCTCGAACGCCTGGGCAGGCTTTGGCGCCGCGTTCGGCCCGCTGATCTTCCTCGCGCTGACCTGGCGCGGGATGTCGGGCAAGGGCGCGGTCGCAGGCCTCGTCACCGGCGCGCTGGTGGTCATCGCCTGGATCGGCCTTGGCTGGAATTCCAGCTTCCTGGGCGGCCCCGGCATCTACGAGATCATCCCCGGCTTCCTCGCCTCGGCCCTGGCCATCGTCGTGGTCAGCAAGCTCACCTCGAGCAAGGAGGCCGCCGCCGCGATGGCCTGAGGCATTCGCACCCTGGAAACGAAAAAGGGCGTCCGTGCGGGCGCCCTTTTTTCGTGGAAGAGGAAGGGATTTTTTCAAGGGGTTAATACCCCTTGACCCCCGACTGTAGAGGGCTGGGCCAGCCGGCTGGGTCCGGCATGAAGGACACCGTTGCTCTTGATGATTGAGGGGCTTTGCCCCTCTATGATTATAGCCTTACACGCGCGCTCATCTCCGGCGAGCGCTGTCCTCTACAGTTTGGGGTCAAGGGGTATTAACCCCTTGAATCAAATTGAATCAAATCCGCCCTAAACCCCTATTCCGCCAACCTTCCCCGCATCGCTTCGATCTTTGCGTTGATCGAATCGAGCAGCGCCTCGCTCGCCTCTGCGCGTTCGCGCACGGCGGCCTCGCGGGTTTGCTCCACGGTGCCGCCGTAGCGCCGGGCGCGGCGGTGGCGCAGGAGGAAGAGGATGAGCGCGGTGTCGTAGCGGGTGTAGGTGGCGACGACCTGGCCCTGGCTGACCACGGGGCGTTCCTCGCCGCTGAGCGCGCGTTCGAGCGCGCAGTCCTCGAGCCGGGCGATACCCCGGTCGATCGCGGCGTCCCAGGCGGCTGAGAAGCCTTCGGCGCCCGGCTGGTGGCGCAGTTTGTAGAGCGCTTCGAGCGAGGCGCCGATGGTGCGTGCGGCCTGGGTGACGATCCCGCTCGCGGCGAGCGCGGCGATGAAGGCGCGCTGGCGGTCGGGCGTGATCGAATTGCGGCGCGGCGCCTTGTGGCGATAGGGCGCGAATCCCAGCAGCGGATCGCCGGGCGCGGGCGGCTCGCTGGCAAAGGCGGTGCG
>NZ_JALHLF010000072.1 GCF_022832435.1 Novosphingobium organovorum
CCGCGTCCCGCGTCCGGCGGGCACGAAGCGAGCGCCGCGGCCAGCCGCCCGGCGGTGCTTTCCGGCATCGTCGGCGCCGCCCTGGCGATGCCGATCATGTCGTCCATCTTCGCCCAGCAATTGAGCGCGATGTCGCAGCCCGCCGCCAGCGCGCGCGCGGCCCGCTCGGGCACGGTGCCCGAAAGCGCCTGCATGTCGAGGTCGTCGCTCAGCAGCAGGCCGGAAAAGCCGATCCGCCGCCGGATGATCTCCTCCACCACGAAGGGAGAGAGCGTACCGGGATTTTCCGCATCCCAGGCCGTGTAGCGCACGTGCGCGGTCATCCCGATCGGCGCCGCCGCCAATGTCCGGAAAGGACGCAGGTCAAGCTCCAGCTCGTCCGCGCTCGCGCTGACCGTGGGCAGCTCCTTGTGGCTGTCGGCCAGCGCCCGGCCGTGCCCCGGAATGTGCTTGATGCAGCCCACCACGCCCGCCTTGGCCAACCCGTCGAGCGTGGCGCGCCCGAGCGCGGCGACGCGCATCGGATCGTGCCCGAACGAGCGATCGCCGATGATGTCGTGCGCCCCGCTCTGGCGCACGTCGAGCGAGGGGTGGCAGTCCACCGTGATGCCCACTTCGGACAAGTCGAGCCCCAGCGCCTCGCCGTTGAGGCGCGCCGCCTCGATCGCGCTGGCGGGCGCGGTGTCGTAAAGCCGATCGAACACTTCGGCAGGGGGATAGGCGGGCCAGACCGGCGGTTTCATGCGCGCGACGCGGCCGCCTTCCTGATCGATGCTCACGAGCAGCCGGTCGCGCCCGTGCAGGCTGCGCAGGTCCTCGGTCAGCGCGCGCAGCTGGTCGCGGCTCTCCACGTTGCGCGCAAAGAGAATGTACCCCGCCGGATCGGCGTCGCGCAGGAAGGCGCGCTCGTCAGCGGTGAGGGTCAGGCCCGAAAGGCCGAAAATCGCAGGGATCATGCCCGTTTCATCGCGCAATCGGGCGCGGCGTGCAAGAAAGCTGCGGCAGGCGTATGTGGAATAAGGCGGGAAGACGAAAAATCGGGGCGTCCTTGCCCTCGGGCTCTGCGCTGGGCCCGCCTCACCGTTCTGAGCCGCCGGTGCGTGCGCAAGACGCGCACGGCAGGCTGGAGGTCAAGGCTGGAGGTCAAGGGGTGCCCCCCCTTGAACCCTTTCCTAGCGCTTCACCTGACACGACAGCCCGGCCTTGCGCATCCCCGCGCAGAGCGAGCGGGCCGCGGCCAGATCGCCCGGTACAGCCTGGAGGCGATAGACGGTGCCGATGTCGGCCTCGCCCTGGACGATTCGGTACTTGACGCCCGAGAGCCCTTCGTACTGTCCCTTGAGCGTGAGCCAGCCCTTCTCCGCGCTTTCCTTCGAGGTATAGGCGCCCACCTGCACGCCAACGCCGCTCACCGCGGCGGGCGAAGCCTTGGGAGCCGGTGCGGACGAAGGCGCGGGCGCGGTCGAGGGCTTGCCCACGCTCGAAAAGCCGGGCGCGGGGGCCGCGGGCTTGGCCGCGTCCTTTCCGTCAGCGATCTGGGGCATGCGGGTCTGCCCTTCGGCGACCGCAAAGCTGGTATCGCCGGTGCCGTCGACCACTTCGCCGCCGGGGTCCTGCGGCTTGGTCTTATAGGGTTCCTGCGGGGCTTCGATCACGCCTCCGGCCACCGTCGGCGCAGGGGCCGAGCCCGAACGCAGCGCCCAGAAAACACCGCCAGCCAAGAGAATGATCGCCGCCACCGCGAGGATCAGCAGCAGCGTGGTCTGGCCCAGCCCGCCGCGCTCATCCTCGTAATCCTCATCATCGCCTTCGAGCCAGGGCAGACGCATCGCGTCATCGCCCAGGTCCAGTTCGCTCGCCTCCTCGTAAGAAGACGACGCAGCCGACGCCGCCCCCGCAGCGGGTGCCGCCGCAGCGGGGGCGGCCGGTTGAGCGGAAGCCGCCGGAGCGCTCGTGAACGCGGAAAAGCCCGGCGAAGGCGCAGCAAAGGGCGCCCCATCGGTTGGCGCGAAGGGATCGATGTCATCGGCGAAGGGGTCCGCGTCGAAGGCATCGGGCTCGTAAGGGTCGGCGCGAAACGGCGCGGCGGGCGCACCGGTGCCCGCACCGCCGCTCGGCGTGTTCCAGTAATCGGGCGACGCCGCAGCGCCTTCACCACCCTGGGACGATCCGCCGTCCTTCCTGCCGAAATCCCCGCTCGCCATTGATTACATTTCCTCCACGGCCTCGACACCCAGAAGCGCCAGGCCGTTGCGCACGATCTGCCCCACTTGCGCGGCCAGGAACAGCCGCGCCGAAGTAAGGTTAACATCCGATGCGTTAACAATCCGCTTTTGTGGGTCATCGTTACCCAGATTGTAGTAACCATGGAAGGCCGCAGCGAGATCGTGCAGGTAGAACGCCACGCGGTGCGGTTCGCGCGCCGCGGCGGCAGACTCGATCACGCGGGGGAACTGTGCCAGCAGCTTGGCCACCTCGAGATCCTCTTCTCCCAGCTGCGAAAGGTGCTGCGCGGCGGGTTCGACGCCCAGCTCCCTGGCCCCCTTGCGCAGCATCGAACAGATGCGCGCATGGGCATATTGCACGTAGAAGACCGGGTTGTCCTTCGAGGTTTCCACCACTTTGGCGAAGTCGAAGTCCATCTGCGCATCGGGCTTGCGGGTCAGCATGGTGAAGCGCACCACGTCCTTGCCCACTTCCTCGACCATGTCGGCGATGGTGATGAAGTTGCCCGAACGCTTGGACATCTTGACCGGTTCGCCGTCGCGCAGCAGCTGGACCATCTGCACCAGCTTGATCTCGAAGGGCGTGGGCTCGCCCTCGGCACCGGTCATCGCCTTGACCGCGGCCTTGATCCGCTTGACCGTGCCAGCGTGATCCGCGCCCCAGATGTCGACCAGCGCGTCGGCGCTTTGCGCCTTCTGGTAGTGGTAGGCGAGGTCGGCGCCGAAATAGGTCCAGGTGCCGTCGGACTTCTTGATCGGACGGTCCTGATCATCGCCGAACTGGGTCGACTTGAACAGCGGCAGCTCGACCGGCTCCCAGTCCTCGGGCGTCTTGCCCTTGGGCGCTTCGAGCACGCCGTCGTAGACGAGGCCCTTGGCGCGCAGCCAGGCTTCGGCCTCGTCGGGCTTGCCCGAGGCCTGAAGCTCGGCTTCGGAGCTGAACACATCGTGGCGGATGCCAAGCTGGGCGAGGTCCGCGCGGATCATGTCCATCATCGCGGCCACCGCCTTCACGCGGAACAGCGCCAGCCATTCGGCTTCGGGGGCTTCGGCGTACTGGTCACCGAATTCGGCGGCAAGTTTTTCGCCCACGGGCTTGAGGTATTCGCCGGGGTAAAGCCCCTCGGGGATCACCGCCTCGCCAAGGCCAAGCGCCTCGCGATAGCGGATGTGCGCCGAACGCGCGAGGACCTGCACCTGCGCGCCCGCGTCGTTGACGTAGTATTCCTTGATGACCGTGTGCCCGGCGTATTCGAGCAGAGTCGCCAGCGCATCGCCGACCACCGCGCCGCGGCAATGGCCCATGTGCATAGGCCCGGTCGGGTTGGCCGAGACGTATTCGACGTTGACCGTGGTGCCCCCGCCCATCACCGAGCGGCCATAGTCCGCCGCCAGCGTGGCGATCGCGTTCAGCTCGTCGAGCCAGGCGGCGGGCGCGAGGCGCAAGTTGATGAAGCCCGGCCCGGCGATCTCGGCCGAGGTCACCGCATCGAGCTTTTCCAGTTCGGCCACCAGCGCCTCGGCCAGGTCGCGCGGCTTGAGCCCGGCGGGCTTGGCCAGCACCATCGCCGCGTTGGTCGCCAGGTCCCCGTGCGAAGGATCGCGCGGCGGCTCGACCGTGATCGCGCTTCGCTTGAGCCCCCCCGGCAGGGTTCCGGCGGCTTCCAGCGCATCGAGCGCGGCGGAAAGATGGCCTGCGAAGGCGGCGTAAAGGGTCAGGTTGTCGCTCATAAGGACGCGCGGATAGCCCAAGTCGCGGCAAAGGGGAACAGGGCGCGCGACACACACCACTATCGCGCGCGCGGACGATGACGATCAAGCCGCCAACGCGGTTTCTTCCGACTGTGTTGCCAAAGCTTTCGGGCGCACCTCAGCTGCGGCGCAGCGTGACGGTTGCCAGCCCCATCGCGACCAGCGCTATACCACCAGAGCGGGCCAATGTGCGGATCGCGCAACGCCCGTCAAGCGCCTGCCGCAGACGAGCCGCGAGCAAAGCGTAAGCCAGAGTATTGGTCGCGGCAAGGCCGACGAACGTCGCGACGAGTAACGCGAACTGTCCAGGCAGCGCCGCCTCGGGATCGATGAACTGCGGCACGAAGGCAATGAAGAACACGATCGACTTGGGGTTGAGCGCCGTCACGCTCGCGGCGTGGACGAAAACCCGCCCCGGCGACACCGCAACCGAGGCCTCCCCGTCATCGGCCAGATCCAGCGGCGGGCTGCGCAACAGCTTGATACCCAGATAGACAAGATAGGCCGCACCCACCCATCTAAGCAACACGAACAGCTTGGCAGAGGCCATGACCAGCGCCCCCAGCCCCGCCAGCGAGGCCGACATCGCGATGATGTCTCCCAACGCGACGCCCCCCACCGTCGCAAGCGCCACCCGACGCCCCTGACTCAACGCGTAGCTCAGCACGAGCAGGACTGTCGGCCCCGGAATGACGACCAGCACGAACGAAGCGCAGGCGAACGCGAACCAGACGTGAAAGGGCATAGACGAACCTCTGATGTCGGCATGAACGAGACGCTCTGCCACAAGGCCAATCAGCCCCGGATCACACCGGCTGTAAAGCCCTTTTCACACGACACATTCAACCACCATTTCCCCGTTCGCGCTGTAAAATCCGGTAACGTGCAGGCGGGGCTGGCGGCGTTTTGCCCCGCCTGCGCGCCCGGCCGTCCTGATCGCCATTGCACAGCGCGCAAGTGCAGCGCATAGGGCCGCGCCATGACGCCCCTTTCGTGTTCCCGTTTCGAATCGCCCCGCCCATGATCGTGCGCGAAAGCCCCAGCCTGCGCGACGTGCTGACCGCCACGCGCGGATCCATCCTGCCGCGAATCGTGCGCCCGCTCGTGCTGATCCTGCTCGTCTCGATCGGCGCGGTGCTGCTGGCCGCGTGGAAGCCCAGCCTGCTCGCCGATCTGGCGCCCATGCCCTTCACCCTGATCGGCATCGCGCTCTCGATCTTCATGAGCTTTCGCAACACCGTGTGCTACAACCGCTGGTGGGAAGGCCGCCAGCTGTGGGGCCGCCTGATCATCGCCACGCGCAGCTTCGCGCGGCAGGTTTCGACGCTCGAACGCGGGGATGCGGCGCCGCTGCTCGAAACCGTCGCGGGCTTCGTCGCCGGGCTCGGCGCGCGCCTGCGCGGTTACAACGAGGAATCGGCGATCGCGCGCCTGGCTGGCGATGCCGACTGGTCGGCCGCCCCCAACCCCACCGACGCCGCGCTGTGCGCCGTGGGCCAGGCCTGCCGCCGGCTGACCGACGCGGGCGTGATCGACCCGATCCACTACTCGGTACTCGAAATCCAGATTTCCGAAATGGCCTATGTCCAGGGCGGGTGCGAGCGGATCAAGATGACCCCGGTGCCCTTTTCCTATTCGCTGCTGCTGCACCGCACGGCCTACGCCTTCTGCCTGCTGCTGCCCTTTGCGCTGGCGACGACCTTGGGCTGGTGGACGCTGCTGCCCACGTTCCTCGTCGCCTATGCCTTCTTCGGGCTCGACGCGCTGGGCGATGAACTGGGCGATCCGTTCGGCACCGACGAAAACGACCTGCCGCTCGACGCCATGGTCCGCACGATCGAACGCGAACTGCTCCACGCCGCCGGGCACGCGGTGCTGCCCGCCCCGCTCGAACCGCGCGCGTTCGTCTTGCTTTGAGAGACAGGTGATCGGATTGGGCTCAAGGGGATTTTCCGCCCCCTGGCCCCGTCTACAGGCTCACGCCTCGCTCGGCGTCGCCTGGGCCATCTTGCCCAGCGCCGTGCGCACGCGCAGCAGCGCGATGGCGACAAAGGCGAAGCCCACGCCCCAGGCGGCCCACTGCAACAGGTTGGCGCTGCCCGCCATCATCGCCAGCCCCTTGCCCCCCAGCGCGCCGAGCACGACGTAGCCGACGAGCGCGGGCAGCGAGGCCAGCGTGCCGAGCAGGTAGCTGCGCTGGTCGATCGAACTGAGGCCGAGCGCGTAGCTGGTCGGCGCAAAGGGCATCACCGGGGAAATCCGCAGCAGCAGCACGAAACGCCAGCTTTCGCGGCCCACCGCCGCGTCCCAGCGCAGGCACCGGTCGCTGCGCCCGATCCAGCGCGCGATCCACGGCCGCAGGAACGAACGGGCCAGACCAAAGGCGATCCATCCCCCCAGCATCGTCGAGATCGCCGAGATGGCGATCCCCGCGCCGACACCGAAGCTCGCCCCCGCCATCATCGCGACGACGGCCGCGGGCAGGATGCCGGTTGCCGCGACCGCGATCTGGATCGAACCGAAGGCCACCCAGTTGGCGGCCATCGCCGCCTGCAGGTCGCCCAGCCGCTGGGCCAGCGTGACGAACAGAGCGTGCGCCTGCGCCCCCGGCGCGGACGCGAGGCCGGCCAGAAGCGCGCGCAGGCTCATGCCTGGACGCGGGTCACGGGTTCGGACCGGGGAAGCGTCACCGCCCCGCCGTCGGCCTGGAACAGCGGCGTCGCGTACCAGCCGAGCTTTGCCGCGCGGAACTGCGCCGCGGTTTTCAGCACGCCCAGGCCATAGACCACCGAGCGACGGAAATTGATGCTCGAGGCTTCCTCGAAGTAGCGCGTCGGGCAGGAAATCTCGCCGATCGCAAAGTCGAACCAGGTCGCCTGCGCGAGCATCTGGTTGTCGAACACGAAGTCGTCCGAGCAGGCCTCGAGCGGCAGCGCTTCGAGCACCTTGCGGCTCCAGGCGCGGTAGCCGGTGTGGTATTCCGACAGCTTCTGGCCGAGCAGCACGTTCTCGGCAAAAGTCAGCGCGCGGTTGGCGATGTACTTGTAGAGCGGCATCCCGCCCTTGAGCGCGCCCTTGCCCAGAATGCGCGAGGCGAGCACCGCGTCGTAGTGGCCCGAGGCGATCATCGCGACCATCGCGCGGATGAGCTGGGGCGAATACTGGTAATCGGGGTGGAGCATGACGACGATGTCCGCGCCGCGTTCGAGCGCGGCGGCGTAACAGGTCTTCTGGTTGCCGCCGTAGCCCCGGTTCTTTTCGTGGACGATGGTGTGGATGCCCAGCCTGCGCGCGACGTCCTGCGTCATGTCGCGGCTGCAGTCGTCGGTCAGGATGACGTCGTCGACGATGTCCATCGGGATTTCGCGGAAGGTGCGCACCAGCGTGAGTTCCGCGTTGTATGCGGGCAGGACCACTGCCACGCGCTTACCATCGATCATCCGTCTTGCCCCTGCCAGAATCAGTTCCAGGTCCGTGTCCCGAGTGCTAGGCCCGCCAGGGTTAATTATTTGCGAAACCCGCGTAACTTGGCGCTTCCCCGCCGCCACGATTGCCGTAATAACCCGGAGCCATGACCACGCCCCGCTCGCGCGTCCGCATCCCCTTCGCCGCCTGGCCACTGCTCGTCCCGATCGCGCTTTTCGCCGCGATGGCCGCCCTGTACCTGTCGGGCGCGCTGGGCCTCTATTTCGCCGCGCTGCGCGGCTGGGGCATCATTCCCTACCCCTGGCCCTTCGTGGATACCGACACGGTGATGTCCGCCCTGCGCTGCCTGCGCAAAGGGGTCGACGTCTACGCCGCCAATCCCTGCGATCCCGAACGGCGCCCGTTCGACTATTCGCCCTTGTGGATGGCGCTCAGCGTCTTTCCGGTGACCAAGGCGTGGATCGCGCCGACCGGGCTGGCGATCGACCTCGGTTTCCTTGCCGCGCTGTTCCTGTTGCCGCGCGTGCGCGATCGTCGCGCGGCGGTGCTGATGACGCTGGGCACGGTTTCGAGCGGGGTGGTCTTCGCGCTCGAGCGGGGCAACAACGACCTCATCCTCTTCGTGCTGGGCGCCGGAGCCGCCGCGCTGCTGCTGGCCGGGTGGGGCCGCCGGCGCCTGGGCTACGCGCTGCTGTTCCTGGCCGGGCTGCTCAAGTTCTACCCGATGCTGACAATGGCGCTGGCGCTGCGCGAGCGGCCGGGACGCTTCGCCGCGCTCACCCTGCTCTCGTGCGCCGGACTGGGCGCGTTCCTCGCGATCACCTGGCCCGACCTTTCGCGCGTGCTGGCGATCATCCCCACCGGCACCCCGTTCGGCGACATGTTCGGCTCGATCGTCGTCGCGCTGGGCCTGACCAAACTGGTGGGCCTGCCCGATGGCGCGGTGCCCCTGGTGCGTCTCGCGATGATCGCGTTCAGCCTCACAGGGGCGCTGGTGATGGGGCTTCAGGGCGAGACCCACCGCGCGCTCGCCGCGCTCACCGCGCGCGAGCGCAGCTTCCTGCTGGTCGGCGCGCTGCTCACCATCGCCTGCTTCTTCACCGCGCAGAACATCGGCTACCGCGTCATCCACCTGCTACTCGCGCTGCCCGCGCTGCTGGCGCTGCGCGCCTTTGCACCGTCGCTGCGCTTTCGCTGGATGCCGGGCGCGGTGCTGCTCTCGCTGTGGGGCGAGGCCTGGCGCAACCACGGCCCGACGCTGGGGCGCTACGTGTTCGGCAGCGAGGGGGTCGCCAGCCTGTCGCTATGGCTCGCCAAGGAGGGGGTATGGTGGTTCCTCGTCACCGTGCTGGCGGCCTACCTCGTCGCCTTCGCGCGGCATTCGGCGATGGGAGCCTGGCTCGCGGCACGGCTGGGCGTGCCCGCCCCCGCGCCCTCCTTTGCCGCCGACTGACCACGCCCACCCGTCCAGCCCCTCTCCACCGGCGCCTCTTCACAGGCACCTCTTCACAGGCACCTCTTCAAAAGCCGCGCAAACCCGTGTATCGGCGCGCGATGCCCGATACTGCACCTGCGATTCCCAAGACCTACCGCGTCAAGAGCTTCGGCTGCCAGATGAACGTCTACGACGGCGATCGCATGGCCGAACTGCTCGCCGAGCAGGGCATCACCCCCGCGCCCGAGGGTGAGGACGCCGATCTCGTCGTGCTCAACACCTGCCATATCCGCGAGAAGGCGGCCGAGAAGGTCTATTCGGACATCGGGCGCCTGCGCCGCGAGGATGGCAGCTCGCCGCTGATCGCGGTTGCGGGCTGCGTCGCGCAGGCCGAGGGCGAGGAAATCATGGCCCGCGCCCCCGCGGTGAAGATGGTCGTCGGCCCGCAGGCCTACCACCGCCTGCCCGCGATGGTGAAAGCCGCGAGCGAAGGCCGCCGCACGACGGACACCGACATGCCCGCCGAAACCAAGTTCGACGCGCTGCCCAAGCGCCGCCGCGCCGGGCCGACCGCCTTTCTCACCGTGCAGGAAGGGTGCGACAAGTTCTGCACCTATTGCGTGGTGCCCTACACCCGCGGCGCGGAAATCTCGCGTCCCCACGCCGATCTGATCGACGAGGCCAAGCGGCTGGTCGATGCGGGCGCGCGCGAAATCACCCTGCTGGGCCAGAACGTCAACGCCTGGACCGGCGAAAACGCGCGCGGCCAGACGCTCGGGCTCGACGGGCTGATCCGTGAGCTGGCCGAGATCCCCGACCTCGCGCGTATCCGCTATACCACCAGCCACCCCAACGACATGACGCCGGGCCTGATCGAGGCGCACGGCAGCATCGCCAAGCTGATGCCCTTCCTCCACCTGCCGGTGCAGGCGGGATCGGACCGGGTGCTCAAGGCAATGAACCGCGCGCACCACGTCGAAAAGTACCTGCGCATCCTCGAAGAGGTGCGCCAGGCCCGCCCCGACATCGCGCTTTCGGGCGATTTCATCGTCGGCTTCCCGGGCGAGACCGAGGCCGAATTCGCCGAGACGCTCGCGCTCGTCGATGCGGTGGGGTACGCGCAGTGCTTCAGCTTCAAGTATTCGCCGCGTCCGGGTACGCCCGCCGCGACGATGGGCGACCAGATTCCCGCCGCGGTGATGGACGAACGCCTCAAGCGCCTGCAGGACGCGCTCAACCGCGACCAGCTGGCCTTCAACACCGCCTCGGTCGGCAAGACCTGCGAGGTCCTGGTCGAACGCAAGGGCAAGCATCCGGGCCAGTGGCTGGGCAAGTCGCCCTGGCTCCAGTCAGTCCACTTCACCGGCGATGTCGCGGTGGGCGATGTGGTGCGCGTGGCGCTCACCAGCGCCGGCCCCAACAGCCTGGGCGCCGCGCTGATCGCACCCGTCGCCGCCTGACCGTTCGAACCGGCCCCATCGCGATGCCCGATCCGCGCCAGCCGCTGGTGCTCGTCCCTGGGCTAGCCTGCAACCAAACCGTGTGGGAGGCGCAGGTCGCTGCGCTTGCCGACGTGGCGCAGGTGACCATCGGCGATACGCTGAGCGATCCCTCGATCCCGGCGATGGCGCAGCGTATCCTCGCCACCGCGCCCGCGCGCTTCGCGCTCGCCGGGTTCTCGATGGGCGGCTACGTGACGATGGAAATCTGGCGCCAGGCGCCCGAACGGATAACCCGCATCGCCTTTGTCGACACGACCGCCGGAGCCGACGATGCGGACGCGCTGCGCCTGCGTGAGGCCGCCATCGCGACCGCCGAGGCGCGCAGCCTCGAAGCGGTGCTGCGCGGCAGCCTGCAACGCCTCGTCCACCCCAGCGCGCCGCGCGAGGTGGCCGAACGGGTCGTCGCGATGGCGCTCGACGTCGGGCTCGAACGCTTTGCGATCCAGCAGCGCGCGATCCAGCACCGCCCCGATTCGCACGCGGACCTCGCAAGCGTCGCGGTCCCCGCGCTGATCCTCGCGGGCGCGCAGGACAGGCTGATCGCGCCCGAACGGCTCGAACGGCTCCACCGCACCATCCCCGCCGCGCGGCTCGCGCTGATCGCGGACTGCGGCCACATGGCGCCGATGGAAAAGCCCGCCGAAGTGACCCGGCACATGCGCGGCTGGCTGGCCGCCTGAACCCGCCTCGCGCCGCCCCTCCCGCAAACGGGGGGGGGCGTGCGAGGGTTCCGGATTTTGGATCGGTCTCTTAGAGCCCGGCCTGCTGGAGCCACTCGTGGAACATGCGCACGGGCCGCGTTTCGAGCGCCTTGGGGCGGCACACGAACCAGTAGCGGTAAGGGCTTTCGACGTCGATGTCGTAGAGCCGCGCCAGACGCGCGTCGTTCGAGCGGCGGAAGTGATCGTCGTGCATGATCGCGATCCCGAGCCCTTGCGCCGCGGCCTCGAGCACCAGTTGGCCGGAATCGAACTTGTCGACCGAGGCCGGCTCGAGATCGGGCATGCCGATCGCCCTCTTCCACGCATCGAGGCTGTCGGGCAGGTCCTGGTGGATCAGGAAGGTCTGCTTGCCCAGCTTCTCACGATCAGGCTTGGGGCCGAGTTCAGCGGCCAGATCGCGCGAGACGATGCCGTAGACCTTGTTGTGGTCGAGCTGGACGCGGTAGAACGCCGGATCGGGTTCCTTGGCCAGAATGACGGCGGCGTCAAGCGTATCGCCCACGCGCGCTTCAAGGTGCGCGCCAGTGTCGATGTCGATGTGCAGGCGCGGGTGCAGCTTGCGCAGCTCGGGCAGGCGCGGGAACAGCCGCTGGCCGCCGAACAGCGTGGGCACGCCCAGGTGCAGGCGCAGCACCTGGCCGCGATCGATCTGCGATTCGACCGCCTCGGCGAGCTCTTCGAGCTTGGGGCCCACGACGTTGTAGAACGCCTGGCCTTCGTCGGTCAGCTTCATCGCCTGGTGCTGGCGCGTGAACAGGCGCTTGCCGGTGAAATCCTCGAGCGCGGCGACGCGGCGCGACAGCGCCGACGGACTGAGCGCCAGCTCGTTGGCCGCCGCCTTGGCGGAACCGAGGCGAACCACGCGCACGAACGCTTCCAGAGCGCGCAGGGGAGGGAGTCGACGTACAGGCAAATTCAGGTCTTTTCCGTTAGGGTCGCCGGACGCGGGAGTGCGACGGCTTGCTCCGATACTTTCAGTTTTCCTCTCGCACGGCCTGCTCCAACGGGGGGTGGAGGCGAAGCCGTGTGACGTGCCGCTCGTTCCCGTCGGTTATTTCTATGCGCCAGCCGCTCTTGTGTTCCAGCACCGTCCCGACGTGCGGGACCTGTTCGGCCAGGACGAACGCCAGACCGCCCAGAGTATCGACCGCTTCCTCGATTTCGGCAAGCCGTGGATCGATTCGCTCGGCGACATCGTCCAGTTCCGCGCGCGAATCGGCGTCCCATACGCCATTTTCGAGCGGAACCAGCCATTCTTCCGCAGCCTCGTCGTGCTCGTCCTCGATGTCGCCGACGATTTCCTCGACGAGGTCCTCGATGGTGATGATCCCGTCGGTGCCGGTGTATTCATCGATCACCACCGCGAGATGGACGCGCTGCGCACGCATGTCGGCCAGCACATCGAGCGCGCCGCGCGCCTGGGGCACGAACAGCGGCCGACGCAGCAGGCTCGACCAGTCAGCGGGCGGATCCTCGCGCCGGGCGAGGATCGGGAACACGTCCTTGATGTGGATCATGCCCTTCACCTCGTCGAGCGATTCGCCGTAGACCGGCAGGCGCGAATGGCCGTGTTCGGCAAAGGCCTCGACCACCTCATCCCAGCTGGCCGAGGCGGGAATGGCGATGATTTCGCCGCGCGGGATAGCCACGTCATCGGCGTCGTGTTCGGAGAAGTGGAGGAGATTGCGCAGCATCTGGCGCTCGAGCGGGGAGAGGTCACCCTTGCCCTCGCGACCCTGGGCCCCATCATCCTCGTGGTTGTTGATGACGTCCTCGATCTGCGCGCGCAGCGACTGATCGGCGTCCCCCTGGAACAGTTTGCGAAAGGCACGCCAGAGCGTGCCGGTACTGTCTCCGTCTCCGGAACCGGAATCGGTATGGCGGCCATTGTCGGCCATCGTGCTTGGGTATCCCTCGAAGTCTAGGTTCGATCCCCATATGGGTCGGCAATGGCAAGAAACGCAAGTGCCTTTGTTTCGAGTGCCTCCATGGCGATCGCGTCCTGTTCCGAAATCTCGTGATCGAGCCCGGCCAGGTGGAGCAGGCCGTGGATCAGAAGATGCGTCGCATGATCTTGAATAGAAACATTTTTATCCACAGACTCACGCCCGCAGGTCTCCGCCGCCAGGGCTATGTCACCCAGCATTTCAGGCGGACCGTCGGGCGATAAATGCAACAGATCGTTACGTTCGAGCATGGGAAAGGACAGCACGTTGGTGGGCTTGTCCTTGCCGCGCCATTCGCGGTTAAGCGCGTGGACCTGCGAATCCGAGGTGAACAGCACGCTGGCCAGCAGCCGCTCGTTATCCAGCTCGGGCGCCACCTGGACCAGCGCCTCCAGCGCGCGCTGGGCCAGGTCGGCCCAGTCAGTGTCCGCATCCCAGGGCTGTTCGATGTCGATTTCGAGTTCCATGACCTGGCCCTTTAAGCCCTGTTTCCCGGCGGGTCGAGCCGGCGCGGACGGGCGAGGCTGGATTTGCCGCGTTGCCATGGTTTATCCATGGCTGATCGTCGACCAAGCGGCCAGACGGGACGGGACGGCGCGATGAGGGGAGATCGGGGCTATGGCAGCGGGCATGATGGCGGCGTCACTGGCAATGTCATTGGCAGGGGCTCGGGGCGTAAGCGCGGCGGTGGGCACACCTGCCGCGCCGGATGAATTCGCCGGGATCGTCGCGGTTTACGAAGACGTGTGCCTCAAGACCTTTCCCGATGATGCCGCACTGATCACCCGGATGGAGCAGCTGGGCTGGCGCCCTCTCAGCCCGGACGCGGTCAAGGTCACGATGGGCGACGATCCCGCCCGTGGCTGGCAAAGCCCGACGAGCGCGACCAGCGTGTGGCTCGAATTTCCGCCCTATCACGCGTGCTCGGTTCGCTGGAACGCCCCGCAAAGGCCCGACCCGGCCCCTTACGAGGCGGCCAAACAGCGTTACGTCGCGGCCTATCGCGCCCGCCAGCCGCAGCCAAGCGCGCAGGACGGACACTGGGAGCGTGACCTCACCGACGCAAACATGCACGTGGACGTGCGCTACACGACCTTGCAGGCGCGGCCCGAAGCGCGCGATCCCGCGGACCTCAAAATCGAAAACCTGATGTTCGTCGCGCAGAGCCTCAACGATCCCGAACGCCGCGCGGCGGGTGAAACGGGCTACGTCCTGCGCTTCGTGCACCAGTTGCCGCCGGCGGGCGATCCCAACGGATGAAGGACAACGCCATGTTTCAAGCGGACACCCGCCTTGCCCCCACGACGGGCAAGCGCAGCCTTCGCCGCTGGTAACGCACGAAAAGCGTGTGGTCGAAAGGAGCGCGAAGCGCAGGGTGGACGCCTCCGGCTTCGCGCTTTTGCGAATGTCGATTTCGCCCGGCCGGTTCGGCCTCAGGCTTCGTCGTACTGCGAGAGCGGACCTTCGTAAGCCTCGACGATGCGCCCCACGATCGGGTGGCGCACGACGTCGGCGGCCGAAAAGCGGGTGACCGCGATGCCGTCCACGCCCTCCAGCTTGTCCACCGCATCGGCGAGCCCGCTCATGCGCTGGCCGCCGGGAAGGTCGATCTGCTTGGGGTCGCCGCAGACCACCATCCGGCTGTTCTGGCCAAAGCGGGTGAGGAACATCTTCATCTGCTCGCGCGTGGTGTTCTGCGCCTCGTCGAGGATGACGAAGGCATCGGCCAGCGTGCGGCCGCGCATGAAGGCAATCGGCGCGATCTCGATCTCGCCGCTCGCCAGCCGGCGTTCGACCTGTTCGGGCGGCATGCAGTCGTAGAGCGCGTCGTAAAGCGGACGCAGGTAGGGATCGACCTTGTCCTTCATGTCGCCGGGCAGGAAGCCGAGCTTCTCACCCGCCTCGACCGCGGGGCGCGAGAGGATCAGACGCTGGACCGAACCGGTCATCAGCTGGCTGACCGCCTGTGCGACCGCGATGTAGGTCTTGCCGGTGCCTGCCGGACCAAGCGCGAAGATCACGTCGTTGCGGGTCAGCGCGCGCATGTATTCGACCTGCGTCGCCGAGCGCGGCACGATCGTCTTCTTGCGCGTGCGGATCATGATCGGCGGGCTCTTGCCGCCGTCGCCGGTGATGATCCCTTCGAGGGTCGGCTCGGCGGACATCGAGATCAGCGCCTCGATCGCACCCGAGTCGAGCTCGCGGCCCTGTTCGAGCTGCTTGTACATGCCAATCAGGGTTTCGCGTGCACGGGCCACGGCGTCTTCGGGTCCTTCGATCTGGATCTTGTTGCCCCGCGCGGCGATGTAGACGCCAAGGCGGTTTTCGACCTGCACGAGATTGGAGTCGAACTGCCCGAACAGGGCCCCTAGCAGCGTGGGTTCGTCGAATTCGACTTCGACACGGGCGCGACGGTGGGTGTCGGGCCTCAAATGCACCGTTTCGTTGTCGGTACGAGCTGCTTTACGGGCCATGCGTTCCTTTCTGTGAGGACAGGCTTCTTGTTTCTCGAAGGATGGCCTTCGCGCGCGCGGCTGGCAAGAGGGCGCCGCGCACAGGCGCATTGGACGGTGGAAAAAACACGCCGTGACAGCGCGAATCGTCCTGATAGGCGACGACGTGATCGCTTGTGCACACAACCGGGCCCTTTTGGACGACAGGCCCCCGCCGCCGTGTCGCAGCGGAGCCTCGCCCTGGCGCAGCGCGTCGCCGCCTGCCGCGCGCCGGTTCCCACATCCCGACGCGCGCAGGCACCGGTTTGCGCACGTTTGGAGCCAGTTGTCGCAACAATGCGACACTCCTGACCGGATTCTGTACGGGCCAGTCCTGATTTATTCAGACGAAATGCGGGAAACCTGAACGCCAAGGCCGCGTTGTTCGGCTTTACGAAAAAGGAGATGCGACATGCGTAAGTTCGTAACCATGGCCCTGGCCACCTCGATGCTGATCCCCGCGCTCGCCGTGCCGACGATGGCCTCGGCCCAGAGCTACCGCGAGGCGCGCGAGAGCCAGCGCGACGTGCGCGACGCCAAGCACGACCTGCGGCAGGCCGAGCGCCATGGCGACCGTCACGACGTGCGCGAGGCCCGCAAGGACGTGCGCCACGCCCAGCGCGAGGCCCGTCAGGACTGGCGCGACTACCGCAAGGCCCACCGCAGCGCGTACAAGCGCCCCGCCTATGTCGGTCCGCGCGGCTACCGCTACGCCCCCGTCGCCGTGGGGCACCGCTTCGCCCCGGCCTATTACGGCGATCGCTATTGGGTGCGTGATTACGCCCGCTACCGTCTGCCCGCTCCGCGCGCCGGCGCACGCTGGGTCCGCTACAACAACGATGTCGTGATGATCAACATCCGGACTGGACGCGTCCTTACCGTCTACAACGGCTTCTTCTGGTAAGATTCCGGCCTCATCGACGAGTCCCCTCTGGCGGCCCCGGTGCGCGAACACCGGGGCCGTTCGCGTGGGCGCCCGGCCAGCCCCGGCTCCCTTGCGAACCGGCGTGACGGACGCCGGTTCGCGATTGGACGTGCGGGGTGACCGGTGGATGCCCCCGCCCTTGCTTGTGCATCGGCCAGCGGAGCGATAGCCTGCCCGCCATGTCGATCCCCCTTCGCGCTGCATCGCGTCCAGCCGTGGGCGTTCTCGCGCCTGCCCTAACTCTTGCCCTCTCGCTGGCGCTCGCCGCGTGCAAGGGTGACGCGCCGCCTTCCCCCTCCCCCAGCAGCGAAGCCAGTGCCCCGGCAAACGAAGCCGTCCTCACCCCGCCCGATCCCAAGGCCTGGGTGCGTAGCTATCTCGACAAGGAACTGGGCGGAGGCCTGGGCACCATCCACGTCGATACCGCCCGCTACGATCTCGACGGGGATGGCACCGACGAAGTGCTCGCCTACGCCAGTGGTGCGATGATGTGCGGCACCGGCGGATGCGACCTGCTGGTACTCAAGCCGAGCCAGCAAGGCTACACGATCGTCGGAGNGTGCTCGCCTACGCCAGTGGTGCGATGATGTGCGGCACCGGCGGATGCGACCTGCTGGTACTCAAGCCGAGCCAGCAAGGCTACACGATCGTCGGAGACCTCTCGGTGGTCCAGCTGCCGGTCGGCGTGCTGGCAAGCAAGACCAACGGCTGGCACGATCTTGCCGTCTCGGTCTCGGGCGGCGGCGAACCCTCCTCGATCCGCCGCGTCCCCTTCGGCGGCACGCGCTATGCTTCCAATCCGACCACCGCCGGCGACACCGAACCCGACACACTGGGCACCGTCCTGCTCTCCCCCGACACCCGGCCCGACAAGCCGGCCGCGTCGCAAGACTGAGGCGTTTTGCCTCGAGCGGCATCGCCAAACGGCTCAAAAAGCGCTTTAAAACAGATTGGTATGGCGGCCGCTCGCCGACTTGACGCGGCACAACCCCTGGGCGAACCCGGCACGCCCAACCGACGATGAAGAAGCCGGAGCGATGCAAAACAAGAAGGAGTTTCGAGGGCCATCGCCCTCGAGCTCCCCAGACTTGGCGAAGGCGGGCTGCGACCACCAAGGCCGCGCCTGATGGGACGAGGCAGGCGCGACCGCCCGGTTCCCTGGCCGATCCGATCAGTCCGCGCTTGAGAACGCCGGGAAACTGCCGTTACGCTGCCCCACCCCGCTGCGACGAGCGTCGCCTGCGTCTCCGCAAATCTCGCCGCCCCCACAAGCGGGAAGCGGAACAGCACCACGCCCTCCCGCCCGCCGGAAGGCTTGGGAACGAAGGGACCTAGCCACGGGGGTGGGCTGAACGCCAACCCCGGTTAAGGGGTGTCTACCGCTAGGCCGCATGGCGCCCAAGGTGGTCGTTCTAGATCCAAGTCAATGTCCTCAAAATCGGACGACCCGCTTTCCCACGCCGGCTGAGGCAGCCCAGCAATTGATGTCGCCAGCAGTCCTGTTGGCGTTGATGGCCGCCGGTCTGGGCGACAGAGTTTAACACTTGGACGCGTATATTCGTTGGCACGGTGAGTTTTTGAAATTTCCGAACACGAATTCGACGAGCATCACTACGTTAGGATGGATTTCGTTAACAAAAGCAATTTACCGTAAATTCCATGCGTCAGAAGTACCATGATATTATTCGAAACATACCTCATCCGCCAATCTGGTGGTTCGAGGGTATTCCTCGATATGAAGCATTTTCCCCAGCGATTATAGGCACATTTGAGATCGCTTTGGTGCATACCGAATGTCGGAGTTGCAGAACGCGTTACGATATAGCGATCAAACCTCAGCCGCCACTATACCATAGCCTACGCAATATTCTTGCCTATACGAATGCCTTGGAGGTTGGTGACCCACCATTTGCCTGCGATGAGCTAGGGGCGCAGTGTAATATGGGCTATGCGATGTCGTCCCTTGAATTCAAAATCTTGGAGTTCTGGTGTCGGAGTGATGTGCGATCTGAATGGCAACGCATCTCCCATCTCGAGCAGCCGCTCGTAGATGCGAATTGGGATGGCGAAAACGCCAATATTCTGCCGGATCCCATCTTTTTGCGCATAGCAAACTCCGACAGAAACGCAGAATGGCGAAATGCGCGACAGCAGGGCCAATTTTCGCAAATGATCGAAATTCTCAGGGAATTCGGATGCGAACGTCCAATTGAAGTAGCGAATATGTTGGATCTTGATCGCCGGGAAAAATCACTGATGCGTGAGCTTCGCGAATTGCACCAAATTCGTCTTAGAGGGTCCGTTAGCTGACGCCTATCGGTGATGTCTCCTTTAGCGGACTGCCACCTCCAAACCGGATAGGGTGGATGGCTCCCGCTCACGGCATCAAAGT
>NZ_JALHLF010000073.1 GCF_022832435.1 Novosphingobium organovorum
CGGCGCGCAGGAAGGCGAGGCTCGGCGCGTCGTGCATCGCGGCGTAGGCGCCGTTGCCGCCCACCACGATGAGGGTGTCGGCCAGCGTATCGGCCAGCGTATCGGCCAGCGTATCGGCCAGCGGCTCGGATAGCGGCTCGAGCGGCGCGGCGCGCGTATCGAGCGCGACGCCCGAGGACGAGCGCACCGGCCCGCCGTGGGCGGAAAGCAGTTCGATACGGTAGGGCCCCGGCGTTTCTTCATCCACCCCGTCGCTGTCCCTGTCCCCGTTTTCGTCTGCCGCCATGCGCCCGGCGATCTCGAAACTGGTGATCGGGCCGCAGGCGTCGAGCAGCTGGAAATCGGGATAGAGGTAGAGCGCGATCGTGCGGGGCATGGCCTAAAATGAGGGATCACTGTCCTTTCGTCAAGGCGCGCTTGCAGTGATGAAGGGGGTGTCACCGCAAGGAGGTTTTCATGTCCGACCAGCCATTGCGCCTCGTCTTCGCCGTCTTCCCCGGCATGACCCAGCTCGATTTCACCGGCCCGCACCAGTTCCTCTCGCGCCTGCCGGGCAGCGAGACGATCGTGGCCAGCCGCGATGGCGGTGCGGTCGCGGCCGAAGGACTGACCTTTGCCGGAACCGGGCGGCTGGCCGACATCGCCGGGTGCGATCTGCTGTGCGTGCCGGGCGGCGCCGGCGCGGCGCAGGTCGCGTGCGATGCCGGTTTCGTCGATGAGGTGCGCCGGCTGGGTCTGGGCGCGCGCTACGTGACCTCGGTGTGCACCGGATCGCTGGTGCTGGGCGCGGCGGGGCTGCTGAGGGGGCGGCGCGCGGCGTGCCACTGGGCCTGGCGCCACCTCCTGCCGCTGTTCGGCGCGATCCCCGATGACGGGCGCGTGGTGCGCGATGGTCGGGTCATCACCGGGGGCGGGGTCACCGCAGGGATCGATTTCGCACTTACCGTGCTGGCCGAGATCGGGGGGGCGGACACCGCGCAGGCGATCCAGCTCGGCCTCGAATACGCGCCCGAGCCGCCGTTTACCGCCGGGCGCCCCGAAACCGCACCTGAGCCGATCCTTGTGGCCTACCGGGCGCGCATGGCGGCCATCCTGCCCGAACGGGAGGCTGAGGCCCGCGTCGCGGCCGCGCGGCTTGGCGCTCTTGCGCCGGCGGGCCAGTGAGCGCCCCGGTGTCGCGCCCGCCGTTGCCCCCGTTCACGCGCGAAAGCGCCGCGCAAAAGGCCCGTCTGGCCGAGGACGCGTGGAACAGCCGCGATCCCGCGCGCGTCGCGCGCGCCTATTCGCCCGACAGCGTGTGGCGCAACCGCTCGGACTTCCTGCAAGGGCGCGCGGCGATCATCGCTTTCCTTGCCGCGAAGTGGGCGCGCGAGCGCGACTACCGGCTGATCAAGGAAGTCTGGGCTGCGGCGGATGACCGCATCGCGGTGCGCTTTGCCTACGAATGGCACGACGAGGAGGGCCACTGGACCCGCTCCTACGGCAACGAGAACTGGGAGTTCGACGCTGCGGGCCTCATGCGTCGGCGCCTTGCCAGCATCAACGACAGGCCCATCGCCAGCACCGAGCGGCTGTTCCACTGGCCGCTCGGCCCGCGCCCGCTCGACCATCCCGGCCTGAGCGCGCTCGGCCTGTAGGGGGCGGCCGCGCAACCGGCGATCCGACCTGGCAAGAATGCCCCTACAGAAAAAGCCCGCCAAAGGATCTGGCGGGCTTTTGCGGGATCAGGGCTGCTGGGGCGGCGGGCCGCCGGGGGGCGGGCCACCGGCGCCACCCGGCCCACCCGGCCCACCGGGGCCGCCTTTGCCGTGGGGGCGCATTTCCATCATCGTGAGTTTGCCGTCGTGGTCCTTGTCGGCGGCATCGAAGATCTTGCCTTCGTAGGCGAGGAATTCGTCGAGCGAGAGCCCGGCGTCGTAGTTGGTGTTGGCCTTCGCGATGATCGTGCCGGTCAGCGGCTCGATCAGCTGGTTGAGCATCAGGTCCTCTTCCTCGTGCCCGGCGTCTGGCATGATGGCGTCGGGGATGGGGCCTTCGCTGTCGCCCAGCGCGCTGCTTTCGTGCGCGGCGGCCGATCCCATCTGCGATTGCCAGGCGATGAATTCGGCTTCGGAGATGGTGTGGTTGTGGTCGGTGTCGATCTTGGCGAAGCGTTCGCGGATGATCGCGGCGCGGCGCGCGTCGATCACGCCGTGCAGTTCCTCGAGCGTGACGATGCCGTTATGGTCGGCGTCGGCTTCCTCGAACATCTTGGTGACCACCTTGTCGAAGGTGGAGCGCTTGATCGGCTTGGGCATGCGCGGCTTGGCTTCGCCGCCGCCGCTTGGCGGAGCACCGCCACCGCCGCCCGGTCCACCGCCCATACCGCCACCCATGCCGCCTCCCATGTCGCCGCCGCCCATACCGCCCATCTGGGCCATGACGGAGGATGGCTGCGCGATCAGCAGCGTGGTCGCGAGCAGCGAGGCGAGAGTGAGAGTGGTCTTGCGCATGGGCGACTTCGTGGGCGGATTGTGTGGCAGGAAAATTTCAACGCTGTCGCAGGGTGTAACAGGTGTGGGTGTGTTGCCCCAGATCGGACGAGAGCAACGAAAAAGGGGCGCTCCCGTTGCCGGGAGCGCCCCTTTTTTCTCGGCTTGTCTCTGGGCCCCTTGCCTTGCGCCAGCGTTTGGTCCGGGGCAGGGGCGCAGGATTATTTGGGGGCCAGCACCATCAGCATCTGGCGGCCTTCCATGCGCGGGTAGGCTTCGACCTTGGCCACTTCGGCGACGTCTTCCTGCACGCGGCGCAGCAGGTTCATGCCCAGCTGCTGGTGCGAAAGCTCACGACCGCGAAAGCGCAGGGTGACCTTCACCTTGTCCCCATCGCCGATGAAGCGGTGGATGTTGCGCATCTTCACGTCATAGTCGTGGTCATCGATGTTCGGACGCATCTTGATCTCCTTGATCTCCTGCGTCTTCTGGGTCTTGCGCGCGGCGTTGGCCTTTTTCTGGGCCTCGTAGCGATACTTGCCGACATCGAGGAACTTGCACACCGGCGGATCCGCGTTGGGCGAGACTTCGACGAGGTCGAGACCGACGTCGGCCGCACGCTCGATTGCCTCACGCGTCGAAAGGACACCAATATTCTCGCCGTTCTCGTCGATCACGCGGACCTTGTCGGCTTGGATGAACTTGTTGTAGCGCGGTCCGCTCTTGACCGGTGGCGCCATCATGCGCCGGGGTGGGGGTGCTATATGCGTTCTCCTGAGTCGTTACTCTGAAATCTGCGAATTCGGGCGTCCTTAATGCGAATCGCCGCTTTGCGCAAAGCGCGATTTTTCCGTCCTGTTTACAAGAGCGCCCCGGACCGGCGATGCGGTCCTTCTCCCATGTAGGCGTTCAGGCCGCCTTTCGCCAGAGGGGGAAGCGAACAAGACGCGCGCGCGAGGGCAAAAGCGCATCGATCGCCTCGGCGGGTTGCAGCGCCTCGAGGATCGCCGGATCGTTCGCGGGCATCCCGCCGGTGAGCGCGCCGAAGGCGGGCAGGATGAGGCGCGTCTCGCTCGCCACGGTGCAGGCGCGGGCGATCCGGCGCCCGCGCGCGGTGAGCGTGAGGCGGGGGTGGAAGTGGCCCGAAAGCTCGGGCTCGGGGGTGTCGGGCCGGGTCTCGTGGCGCAGCATGATCCCGGCCAGTTCCAGCTCCTCGTGGCAGGTACCGGGCAGGGTGCGGGCGGGATCGCTGCCGAGCGCGCGGTCGTGGTTGCCGGTGATCCACACCCATTCGTGCGCGCGGGTGAGCGCGTCGAGCATCCCTGTGGCGTGGGGTTCAAGTCGGGCGGGGCCGGCATCGTCGTGAAAATTGTCGCCCAGCGCGAAGACCCGCCGCGCGCCGGTGACGCGCAGCGCGTCGGCCAGCCGCTCAAGCGTCTCGCGGCTGTCGTAAGGGGGGAGCATCTGCCCGCCGCTGGCGTAGAAGCTGGCCTTTTCGAGGTGCAGGTCGGCCACCAGCAGCGCGCGTTCGGCGGGCCAGTAGAGCGCGCCGGGGCGGCTGCCATGGCCTTCGAGCAGGACCAGCTCGTGCGTGCAGAACGAAAAGGGAACCATGGCTTTTCCTTGCCGTGCCCTGCGCGATTTGGCAAGCGCTTGCGCCAAGACAGAGGATGACACGCATGACCGATTGGGCCCCTTACACCGCGCGCGCCGCACACTGGTTCCAGAGCCTGCGCGATGCGATCTGCGCCGAGTTCGAAGCGATCGAGCGCGAGGCGGGGAGCGATGCGGCGTTTGAATACACTCCCTGGAAGCGCTCGGCCGTGGAAGGCGAGGGCGAGGAGACCGGCGGTGGCACGCGCGGGCTGATGAAGGGCCAGGTGTTCGAGAAGGTGGGGGTCAACATCTCCACCGTCCACGGCGCCTTTGGCAAGGAATTCGCCGCGACCATCAACGGCGCCTCGGCGCAGCAGCCGCAGTTCTCGGCCACGGGGATCAGCCTTGTCGCGCACATGGCCAATCCGCACGTGCCTGCGGTGCACATGAACACGCGCTTCCTGACCACCACCAAGGCCTGGTTCGGGGGCGGTGCCGATCTCAACCCGCCGCTGCCCTATGCCGAGGATACCGAGGCCTTCCACGCTGCCTTCAAGGCCACCTGCGACGCGCACGGCGAGGGCAATTACGAGCGCTACAAGGCCTGGGCGGACGAATACTTCTACATTCCTCACCGCAAGGTCTATCGCGGCGTGGGCGGCATCTTCTACGATCACCTCGAATGCGCCGACGAAGCCGCGTGGGAGGCCAATTTCGCGTTGACCAAGGCGGTGGGCGAGACTTTTCTGGCGATCTTCCCGCAGCTCGTGCGGCGCCGGATGGGGATGGCCTTTACGCCCGCCGACAAGGCGCAGCAGCTCGAATGGCGCGGGCGCTATGCCGAATTCAACCTCGTCTACGATCGTGGCACGCTGTTCGGGCTCAAGACCGGGGGGAATGTCGACGCGATCCTGATGAGCCTGCCGCCCGAGGCGACCTGGAGCTGACGGGCTGGACTTGACGGGGCCCGTTCGGACAGGCCCTTTGCCTTGGGCTATACGATCCGTATATGGACCATATGCGAATCGTAGAAAGGAGCCTGCCATGGGCATCGTGAACATCGATGACGAGCTGCACGAACAGGTGCGCCGTGCGAGCAGGGTTTCGGGCCGTTCCATCAACGCGCAGGCTGCGTTCTGGATCAAGGTCGGGCTGCTGTGCGAGCTCGAGCCGACGCTGAGTTTCAACCAGATCATGGAGCGCGAACTGGCCCGCGCCGGGGTGGCGCCCACGCCGCTCGTTCCATCCAGCCCCGCGCTGGCGAAGGACGCGGCATGATCAAGCAGGTCTGGGAACGCGAACTGATGGCCGAGGCCGGGCGCCTGCTTGCCTCGGTGTTCGGCCTGATCGACCGCACCGACCTCGTCGGAAAGTCCACGCTCGACATCGACACCATGGTCGAGCGCTATATCGTCGAGGAGCTCAAGGCGCGGCCCGCGAGCAAGGGCCAGTACGGCTTCGCCTTCGTGCTCAATTCCTCGGTCAATTCGGTGGTCTGCCACGGCGTGCCCTCGCCGCGGGACATTCTGGGCGAGGGTGACATCGTCAATTTCGACATCACGCTCGAGAAGAACGGCTACATCGCGGATTCGAGCAAGACCTACATGGTTGGCGCGGTGCATCCTGCCGCGCGCCGGCTGGTCGAGACGACCTACGCCGCGCTGTGGAAGGGCATCGGCTGCGTGCGCCCCGGCGCGCGGATGGGCGATATTGGCCATACGATCGAACGCTTTGCCAAGCGCGCGGGCTACACCGTGGTGCGCGAATACTGCGGCCACGGCATCGGGCGCGAAATGCACGAAGAACCGCAGGTGCTCCACTTCGGCAACGCCGGGACGGGCGTGCTGCTGCGCGAGGGAATGACGTTCACGATCGAACCGATGCTCAACCAGGGGCGCCGCCACGTGCGCCAGCTCGACGATGGCTGGAGCGTGGTGACCAAGGACGGCGGCCTCTCCGCGCAGTTCGAACACACCGTGCTGGTCACCGCGAGCGGTGTGGAGGTCTTGACGCTGCGGCCCGAGGAACAGGCGATGCTGGGCAAGCTGCGCGCGGCTTAGGGCCTGCCGGGGACGAGACGAACAAAGATGCGCTGTTCAAGGACCACAGCCCCTTGAAACCGAACTGCCGCCCCCGAACTGTCGACCGCACCTGTCTTGCGCGCCGCCGGCTGAGTGACGTGAGGGGGACTGTTCGGGGAGCCCGAGGGCGATGGCCCTCGGGCTCCTCTTATTCGATCGCGATCGTTCGCGTCAGCTGGCGTCGAACCGGCGCGCGCCCCACGCGACGGTGCGGTATTCGCTGGTGGTCCCGGCGGTGGTGTGGGCCTGGATCGTGCTCATGAAGTGCCAGGCGCCGCGCACGCGTTCCTTGGTAAGCTCGAGGCTGACGTAGCCACGGCGGCTGGTGTCGCACAGCGAGAGGCCGGGGTTGGCCTCCTGCATCGCGCGGGCAAGGTTCTGCGGGGCGACGCCCGGCAGATAGGTCTCGTACCCCGGCGAGGTGACCGAGTGCCCGGCGTATTCGACGCCAACGGGCGCCCCGTCGAGCGTGAGGTTCTGGCCCCAGGCGTTGTGGCTGTCGCCCGAGAGGACGACGAGGTTCGCCTCGGCCTCGCGCGCGGCGGAAAGCAGGCGCGTGCGCGCAGCGGGGTAGCCGTCCCACGAATCCATGTTGACCGGAAGGCCGACCTTGGCCGCCGCGACGATCGCGCCGAGCGCCTGCTGGACCTTGGCCGGGGCATCGGCGGGTGAGAAGGCAGCCAGCTCGGCGGGCGCCTTGAGCGGACCCATCACGATCTCCTGCGCGAGGACCTGCCAGCGCGTGCCCGCCTTTGCGGACGCCGCGATGCCCTCGTTCAGCCAGGCTTCCTGCTTCGCGCCCATCAGCGTGCGCGCGCTGTCCTGCCAGGGCCCGTCGCGGAAGGCGACGAGCGCCTTGCCGATATCGGCCTGTCCGTGCAGCGCTTCGCCAAGGTCGAGCTGCTTGACGCGCCCGGTGATGCGCGTCTCGGGGCGGAAGATGGTGGCCAGCGCGCCGATCTGGAAGCTGTCGTAGAGCGCGTCGGACACCGGCATCCATTCGCGGTAGGCGCGCTCGGCCACGGCCTTGCGCACCGACCAGGGGCCTTCGCTGTCCGGCTGGTGGTTTTCCGCGCCGCCCATCCAGCTGTCGTTGGCGAATTCGTGATCGTCCCACTGCGCGATCATCGGGAAGCGGGCGTGGAGCGCGCGCAGGTCCGGGTCGAGCCGGTAGGAGGCGTAGCGCAGGCGATAGTCGGCGAGCGTCAGGATCTCGTGATCGGGCTCGGGCACGCGGCCGGCCATCGCGTGATCGGGATAGGTGCCGTTGGGTGCGTATTCGTAGAAATAGTCGCCGACGTGGATCATCAGGTCGAGATCGTCGCGCGCGGCGGCGTGGGCGTAGGCGTTGAACCAGCCGTAGGGCATGTTCGAACAGGAGAACAGGCCGATGCCAAACCGCGCGACGTCGCCCGTGGGCAGCGTGCGCGTGCGCCCGACCTCGCTCATCGTGCCATCGGGCGCGATGAAGCGGTAGTGATACCAGCGGTCGGGTTCGAGCCCGGTGACGACGAGCTTGGCGCAGCAGTCGTGTTCGGGCGAGGCGAGGACCTCGCCCCCCGAGACGACATGGGCAAAGCTGGCATCGGTGGCGACTTCGGCGCGCAGCTTCGTCTCGCCGGTGCCGACGTAGCGCGTCCACAGCAGGACCGAACGGGCCGCCGGTTCGCCGCTGGCGATGCCGTGGGTAAAGCCGCGCGCGGTCAGGATCGCGGCGACGCCGGGCGTCGAAAGCGCGGCAAGGCCGAAGGCACCGGCCTGGAGCAGCAGGCGGCGGTCAAAGGTGAAGGTCATGACGGTGTCTCCCTTTGCGCGCGGTTCAGTACCGCACCGTCACATCGAGGCCGTAGGTGCGCGGCTCGGCGGGGATGTAGGTGGGGTAGCCGAAGGAGCCGCCGGTGTTGCCCGCGTCCATCAGATAGCGTTTGTTGGCGAGGTTCTTGCCCCAGACCGCGAGCGTGTACTTGCCCTGCGCGATGCGCAGGCCGCCGCGTGCGTTGACGAGCGTGACCGGGTCCTGGCTGGTGTCCTCGTCGTTGGGTACCTCGAAGTAGATCTTCGAGCGGTAGGTGACGCTGGGGGCGAGGAACAGGCTGTCGTTCTGGTTGATCGGCAGGTCGAGGTTGAACCCGGCAGCCCACTGCCACTTGGGCTGGAGGCGGAACTGCGAACCGGCGTACTTGCCGTTCGAGGCCTTGTCGTCGATCCCGCCCGAGATATAGCCCGCGTTGGCAAAGGCGGTGAGCCAGCTGGCGAGCTGCGCGCTCACTTCGCCCTCGACGCCCAGGTTCCCGGCCGAGCCCGCGCTTTCGGTCACCGACTGGCCGGTCGTGGCGTTGTACACGCTGACCTGGAAATTGCTGTAGTCGTCGTAGTAGACACCCAGCGAGCCCGAGAAGATGCCCAGCTTGCCCTTGATGCCCGCTTCGTAGTTCCACACCGTCTCGGCCTCAACCACGTTGAGCTCGGGGACCACCGCGCCGCTGTCGTCGGTCGTGGCGCTGAGGTCCACCACCGGCGAGCGGCGGCCTTCGGAGACGGTGGCATAGAGGTTGATGTCGGGCGTGACGTGGTAGAGCACGTTGACGCGCGGCAGCACCGCGGTGAACGAGCGCGTGGCGGTGTAGGTTTCGCCATCGGTGCTGTAGAGCCCGGTGATCAGCGGCTGTTCGGTGCCATAGAGCAGGTAGTAGAACGTCGAATTGGGCACTTGCGAGACATAGCCCGAGTGGCGCTTTTCATGCAGCAGGCGCGCGCCCACGGTCAGTTCGAGCCTGGGGGTGGGGATCCAGGTGGTGTCGGCGAAGACCGACCAGGTCTGGTTCTTGCCCTGGTTCTCGTAGTAGCCGCTGTAGGGCAGCGAGGTGTAGTAGCCGCCGGTGGCGTAATAGGTGGCGAGTTCGGCGGGCACCGAATTGTCCGCATTGACGCAGCCGGTGCCGATCAGCCCGGTGGTGCATTCCACCAGAACGCCTTCCTCGAGCGAGAAGGGCACCTTCTGGTAGCTCTTTTCGACATAGTAGTTCCAGCCCAGCGAGGCGCGCAGCGTGGGCGAGGAGTAGGTGAAGCGGCCCTCGTGGCTGGCGTCCCAGCCCTTGGCGTGCTCGGCGAATTCGAGATAGGGCGCGGCCGAACCGTCGGCGTCGAACACTTCGAGCGCGTTGAAGTGGCGGTAGCCGTTGACGGTGGTGAAGCTCCAGTCGTCCGACAGTTCCCAGTTGGCGGTGAAGTTGGCGTCCCACACGTGGCGGTGGAGGCCGAGCTTGGAGAGGCCCAGATCCTCGGCCGAAGTCGCCGAACCGCCCAGGTACGCCGCGCCGTAGATGCCGTCGACCGAAGTCGAGCCAAGCGACCTGGAGAGGAACGGGGTGCCCGAATTGCGCTCGCGGTCATAGGTCACGACGAGGTCCGCCGAGAAGGTGTCGGTGGGGGTGTAGCGCAGCGAACCGCGCAGGCCGAGCTGGTTCTGCGCGTAGAGATCGTCCTGGTCGGGGGCGAGGTTCTTCACGTAGCCGTCGCGCTTGAGCCACTGCCAGGCGAGGCGCGCGGCGATCACGTCGTTGCCCGCGTTGACGAACCCTTCGAGCTTGCGCGCACCGTAGTTGCCCACGCCTGCCGTCGCCGAGGCCGAGAGGCCGGGCTGGGGCTTGTTCGAAATAAGCGAGATTGCCCCGATCGTCGCGGCGGTGCCGAACAGGGTCGCCTGCGGGCCTTTGACGACCTCGATGCGCTCCATGTCGTAGATGCCCTGATAGGCCCCGCGCGAACGCGAGATGTCGACCCCGTTGTAGTAGAGCGTGACGCGCGGGCTCTCCTGCGCCGAACCGCTGTCCGAGGTGATCCCGCGGATCACGAAGCCGGGGTTGTTGGCGCTCTGGATCTGGACGTTGAGGCCCGGAACATAGGCCGAGAGCTGGCCGATGTCGGTGACGCCAAGGTCCCTGATCGCCTCGCCCGACAGCGCGCTCAGCGTGATCGGCACGTCCATCGCGCGTTGTTCGTACTTCTGCGCGGTGACGACGATCGCGCTGGAATCGTATTCGGGAGTGGCCGCCGCCGCGCCGTCCTCTGCATGTGCCGCACCCGCCAGAGCGACCAGGGAGGAACCGGCGGCAAGACCGGCGAGGAGGGTTTTGAGTTTCACGGCTTGGGCCCTTTACTTCGAAGATGCGACACTGTCGCCTATCCCGCGAGCCCCTATCCGGGCTGTGTGACAAATCGGCGTAGGCTTTGTGACGGCAATGCGATGCCGCGCGCGATGATCGGCATTTGGCACCATTTTCAAGATACTTGGTGCGATTTTGCCACACTTGTCCGCAACGGGAGAGGGAGCGGTGTTTTTCTTTGACGTGCAAGATCTGGCCCGCATTGTGGTGCACGGTCACAACCACATATCGGACATCTTTTCATGCGCTTTGCCCTGCTTGCGCCGCTCGTGGCGCTATCGCTTGCCCTGGCCGGATGCGGGGGCGGCGATGGCGGTTCGGGCAGCAGCTCCGGATCGACGTCGACGTCGACGTCCACCGCGACGACCACCAGCTCGTCCGGAACCTCGAGCGCCTGCTCGCTCGCCACGCGCGAAGCCTGGGCGCTGGCCCAGCTCAAGGAATGGTACCTCTTCCCCGACCTGCTCGACACCACGGTCGATCCGGACGCCTATTCCACGCTGCAGGACTACATCGATGCGCTGGTGGCGCCCGCGCGCGCGGAATCGAAGGACCGCTATTTCACTTATGTCACCTCGATCGCGGAAGAGAACGCCTACTACGCCTCGGGCGAGACCGCGGGGATCGGCGTGCGGCTGGGGTTCGATTACACCGCCAAGGCGCTCTACGTGATCGAGGCCTACGAGAACGCGCCGGCCTATGCCGCCGGGCTCGACCGGGGCACGCAAATCGTCGCGATCGGCACCAGCACGGCGAACCTGCAGACCGTCTCCGCGCTCTACGCCAGCGGCGGGATTGACGCGGTGAGCGATGCGCTGGGCGATTCGACCGTGGGCACCACGCGGGTGTTCCAGATCCGCCAGCCCGACAGCACGGTTTCGACAGTGAGCGTGACCAAGGCCGACTTCGAGCTCGATCCGCTGTCCTCGCGCTATGGCTACAAGATCATTCAAAGCGGGGGGGAGAGCTACGGCTACGTCAACCTGCGGACCTTCGTGAGCACCGCCAACGCGGCGCTGGCCGAAGCCTTCGCCGCGTTCAAGGCGCAAGGCGTCACCAAGGTCATCGTCGATTTGCGCTACAACGGGGGCGGGCTGATCTCGGTTGCCGATACGTTTTCCAACCTGCTCAACGCGCAGCGCACGGGCAGCGTGATGAACTATGTCACGTTCCGCGATTCCAAGTCGGACAACGACGAGACCAGCTATTTTTCGGCGCAGGACGGGGCCATCGCGGCGACCCGCGTGGCCTTTATCGGCACCGGCAGCACCGCGTCGGCGAGCGAGCTGGTGATGAACACGCAAAAGCCCTATTTGCCCAACGACGTCGCGCTTGTCGGCGCCAACACCTACGGCAAGCCGGTGGGCCAGATCGGGCTCGACAACAGCGATTGCGACGACCGTCTGCGGGTCATCGCGCTCAAGCTTGAAAACGCCGACCATGAGGGGGACTACTACTCGGGCCTTGCCAGTAGCTACCCGGCGACCTGCGAGGCGAGCGACGACATTTCCTACCAGCTGGGCGATGCCAACGAGCCTTCGATCAAGGCGGCGATCGGGTTCCTGAGCGGGAACAGCTGCACCGCAATCACCTCGTCGCTGGCGTCCAGCGCGACGGCCTCGGTGCAGCAGGGGGCTTTGGCGGATTCGGTGAGCGTCGCGGGTGCCGCACGAGCGCGCGAACCACTCGAGGCAAAAAGCCCCAGCTTCGCCCAGCGCCAGTTGCCCGGCCTGTTCTGAGCCTGGCGTAATGCGGGGCGCCGGATGGCGGTGCCCCGGTCGGCGATGCGGCGGCACTGGGGCCGAAGGGTGGCCCCGGCAGCCCCTCAGCAGGCGTAAAGCGGGCGGTTGGTCTTGGTCCGGCAGAGCCGCGTTTCGACCTGCCCGCCCAGCGTTCCGGCCATGTCGCCGTTGCGCCGCTGGTTGGCAAGGCCCATGCCGCGCAAGTCGAGCGGACGCGACAGTTCGACCCCGAACTCGTTGCCGCGCACCCAGCGCACGCAGCCTTCCAGCCCGCTGCTGCCCAGGATCGCCAGATCGATGATCTCGCCCTCGCGCGGGACCAGGGCCTTGCTGGCCAGGCCCATGCCGCGCTCGGACACGTTGCGCACCATGACCGGCTCGCCCGCCATGCCCGGCAGGGTCATCACCGCACGCATCAAGGTGCGCTGGCGCGGCGCGCGCGTCACCCCTGGCCTTGCCTCGGACACCGGCGGGGGCAGCGGTTGCGCATCGTCTCCGAAATGGCGCTGGAAGGATGCCATGGTCTCTCTCTTTCTCTCTCGCCTGCTCTCTCGTGCGCGGCGCTGTTTGGTGTGCTCCTCAGGCGACGGGACAGACCGCCACAGGGGCCAGCATGCCTGTCCGATTGCTGGAGAAGGGTTAACGCGGGCATCGTGGATGGTGCGATGAAATCGATTGAATGCTGGGATCGGAACGGCAATAATCGTTAATCATACCCGCGTCGGCGAACCGAGTTTGTTGCAAAGACTGCATCTGCGTTCGGCAAGGCTTGCCGTGGGGCAAAAAACCGGCACATGATTTGAATCTATGTTGCGCCAGTACGAACTTGTTGAACGCGTCAAGGAATACGCCCCGGAGGCCGACGAGGCCCTGCTGAACCGTGCCTATGTCTACACGGTGCAGAAACACGGGACGCAAAAGCGCGCGAGCGGCGACCCGTATTTCTCGCATCCGGTCGAAGTGGCCGGGCTCATGACCGAGCTCAAGCTCGACCAGCAGACGATCATCACCGCGCTGCTCCACGACACCGTGGAGGATACCCTCGCCACGACCGAGGAGATCGAGAAGCTGTTCGGCGCCGATGTCGCGCGGCTGGTCGACGGCGTCACCAAGCTCTCCAAGATCGAGGTGATGACCGAGAACGAGCGGGCGGCGGAGAACCTGCGCAAGTTCCTCCTGGCGATGAGCGAGGACTTGCGCGTGCTGCTCGTCAAGCTCGCCGATCGCCTGCACAACATGCGCACGCTCCACTTCATCAAGAAGCCGGAAAAGCGCCAGCGCATCGCGCGCGAGACCATGGAGATCTACGCCCCGCTGGCCGAGCGCGTGGGCATGTACGAATACATGCGCGAGATGCAGCTGCTCGCCTTCGAACAGATCGAGCCCGAAGGCTACGCCACGATCACCGGGCGTCTTGCGCAGATCCGCAGCCAGGAAGGCGGGCACGTCGATGCGATCGCGCTGGCGATCAAGCAGGCGCTCGCCGAAGCGGGGGTCAGCGTCGAGGTGACGGGGCGCGAAAAGCACCCCTATTCGATCTGGCGCAAGATGAAGGAGCGCCACGTCTCCTTCGAACAGATCACCGACATCATGGCCTTCCGCGTGCTGACCGACAGCGCGGACGATTGCTACCGCGCGCTGGGCACGCTGCACCAGCACTGGCAGATGATCCCTGGCCGCTTCAAGGACTACATCTCGACCCCCAAGTCGAACGGCTACCAGTCGCTCCACACCGCGCTGATCTACGAAAACTCGATGCGCATGGAAGTGCAGATCCGCACGCGCGAGATGCACCGGCTCAACGAATTCGGCCTCGCCGCGCACTGGGCCTACAAGCAGGGCGGCGCGCGGCCCGACGGGCAGGTCGGCTGGCTGCGCGACCTGATCGAGATCGTCGACACCACGCACGACGCCGAGGAACTGCTCGAGAACACCAAGCTGGCGATCTATCACGATCGCATCTTCGCCTTCACCCCCAAGGGTTCGCTCCAGCAGCTGCCCAAGGGTGCGACCGCGGTCGACTTTGCCTATGCGGTCCACACCGACCTCGGCAACGCCACGGTCGGCGCGAAGATCAACGGGCGCCACATGCCGCTGCGCACCCGCCTCAACAACGGCGACGTGGTCGAGATCATCAAGAGCGAAGGGTCCGAGCCGCAGCTTTCCTGGCTGGGTTTCGTCGTCACCGGCAAGGCGCGCGCGGCGATCCGCCGCGCGGTGCGCGCCAAGGAACGCGCGGAGGTCGCCGAGATCGGCTCCAAGCTGTTCGACGAGCTGACCACCCGCCTGCCGCAGCGCATCGGCAAAAAGGCGCTCAACGCCGCGATCGCCAAGCTGGGCATGGACGATGAGGAAGACCTCATGTTCGCGATCGGGTCGGCCCACGTCACCGACCGTGAGGTGATGGAGGCGCTGGTGCCCGGCAGCACCGCGACCATGCCCGAAGACCCGGAATGGACCCGCAGCGAAAAGGCGATTTCGATCAAGGGGCTGACGCCGGGAATGGGCTTCGAGCTGGCCAAGTGCTGCCACCCCGTGCCGGGCGATCGCATCGTCGGCCTGCGCCGGCCGGACCACAAGGTCGAAGTCCACACGATCGACTGCCTGACGCTGGCCGATGGCGTCGATGCCGACTGGCTCGATCTCTCGTGGGGCTCGCGCACCACCGGGGCGACCGGCCGCCTGCGCCTCGTGCTCTACAACCGTCCGGGCACGCTGGCCGAAGTGACGCAGATTTTCGCGAACGCCCATGCCAACGTTTCCGCGCTCAACATCGTCCAGCGCGACGATCACTTCGGCACTTATGAAGTGGGGCTCGAAGTGGCGGACCTGGCGCACCTGACCCGCATCGTCGCGGCGCTTCGGGCGAGCGCGGCGGTAACCGATGCGGAGCGGATCTGACGGGATGACCCAAAGGGGCACCGCCCTTGGAGAATCGTTTTAGAACTCCAGTTCCACGGTCACGCTATCGCCTTCACCGATACTCTCGGCCTTACGCACGGCAGCCTTGACGGGGAGCAGCCAGCCGCCGTCGGCCTTGCTGGGAAAGACCGAGGTGGCAAACGCGCTCTCGCCGATGCGCGCCTTGACCTTGAGCGACCCGAAGCCGCGGCCCGAGCCTTCGAGCTTGCGCATCAGCGCGGTCGCGCTCAGCGTTTCGGCGTCGGTCCCGGTGATCGTCACGAAGTGCCAGCTGCCGCCATTGGCCCCGCCCGCCCAGCGCCAGAGCGTGGCGGTGTGCGTCAGGCTCTCGCTCGTGCTCATCGGGCGACCTGCCGGATCGGCACGGGCACATTGCAGATGTCCACGCCGCCCGCGGGCACGTTGTAGAAACCGTCCTTGCGGTTGGCGCGCGCGTGGACGTAGGCCGCGAAACTGTCGCTCGTGGTTGAAAGGTATTCGTAGCCGGGCAGGTCCTTGATCGCGCTGCCGAGGCGAACCGAGACGATCGGCGTGCGGTCCTCCTCGCGCGTGTAAAAGCCCATCGCGCCCGGCCCGCGCGGAAGCGCGGAGAGGGCGCCCATCCCCTCGATCACCCGGCCAACCACGGCAATGTTGCGGTCGAGCTGGCGCGGGGCCTGCCCGATGACGGTGTAGAGTTCAGCCCCGGTGCCCGTGTCGGGCGACATGTCGCGCCCCACGCCGACCGCGCCATAGCAGTGGATCGGCCAGGAAGCGGTGTCGTCCCCGGCGATCGGCCAGCCATCGACGAAGCCGTTGCGCGGGGCATAGGCGTCGCTTCCCGCGCTATCGTCCTTGGGCAGCGCGCTGGCGGGGCTGGTGTAGGCGCTCTGGGGAACGACCGCGAGGCCCTTGGGCAAAGTCTTCTCCTTGGCGGTATCGCCGTTGGTGTCGGCCGCTTCGCCCGGCGAATTGGGATCGCCCCACTGCACGACGTAGTTGTCCTGGACGCGCACCACCGCGATCCCGTCGTACCAGCGCGCGGCGATGAGTTTGCGCATGTTGTCCACCCAGCCTTGCGCGAAGGGAGCGGGCATCAGCTGGATCACCACCCGGCGCGGGTGCCCCTTGGCGTCGGGCGCAAGGTCGATGACCATCAGGTCCTTGGGATCGATCCGGCGCCACTCGGCGGGTTTCGCCGCTTCGATGACCCCGTTCGGCGTTACGGCAGCCTGGGCTGCCTTGGTCTGAGCGCAGGCCAGGGCGGGAAAGGTCAGGGCCGTGGCGGCGACGAGCAGGGGCAGCGCGCCCTTGAGGAAAATTTGCATGACAAACACGTTGCCACGCGCTCCCCGCTTGCGAAAGGCGAAAAGCCGCGCTAGTGGCCTGCGCTCACCAGCGATGCGGAGCGGTGGCCGAGTGGTCGAAGGCGCACGCCTGGAAAGTGTGTATACGTCAAAAGCGTATCGAGGGTTCGAATCCCTCCCGCTCCGCCACTGGTGGCAACACCCACATTCATAATCGTCCACGAAAAACCAAGGAATACCTTGGCTTACGTGGTGATTCGCGTCCTCCTGCATCCAGCCCCATCCACCGGTGTCCGATTGGAAATGTGGGAAGGAATGTGGGAGAATTTGGGCATGGGAAAGCTCTCCGTAACCGCTGTAAAAGCCGCCACGCGACAGGGGCGATTGGGCGATGGTGACGGCCTCTACCTCGTCGTTCAGCCGGGTGGTTCGAAAAGTTGGGTCTGCCGGGTGCAGAAGCACGGAATGCGCCGCGACTTCGGCTTGGGTAGCGCCTCGAAGGTGTCGCTTGCCGATGCGCGCGAGCGAGCACGGGAGATTCGAGGTTGGGTCGAGCAGGGGCTCGATCCGATCTTCGAGCGGCGAAAGGAGCAAGGTATACCGACCTTTCGCGAAGCTGCCGCCAAGGTGCTGGCGAGCTATCGGAAGACCTGGCGCAACGAAAAGCACGAAGCCCAATGGTCGAGTACGCTCAAGGCCTATGCCTTCCCCCATATTGGGGATCTTCAGGTCAACGCCATCACCGGCCCCATGATCCGCAACATGCTGGCGGAAATCTGGCTGACCAAGCCCGAGACCGCGCGGCGGGTGCGCCAGCGGGTCGGAACGGTCCTCGATTGGGCCTACGCATCGGGCTACCGCGATTCGGAAGCGCCCATGCGCGCGGTGACGCGCGGCTTGCCGCGTCAGCCCAAGAAAGAGGGGCATTTCGCGGCTATGCCCTTCGACAAGGTCCCGACGTTCTTGATTCGCTTACGCGAGCGGGAGTCCTTCAGTCGTCTCGCGCTGCAATTCGCGATCCTCACCGCCGCGCGCTCGGGGGAAGTTCGCCACGCAACCTGGGACGAGATCGACTTCGACGCCGCTCTCTGGACGATTCCCAAAGAGCGCATGAAAGCCCAGCGCGAGCATGTCGTGCCTTTGACGTCCCCAGCGCTGCGCATTCTTGAGCGTTGCAACGAATTACGGCTGGCCAATTGCCAGCTGGTCTTTCCGGGCGCGCGGCGCAATGCGCCGCTGTCCGACATGACACTGACCAAGCTGCTCAAGGAAATGAAGGAGCCTTATACGGCGCATGGCTTCCGGTCGGCTTTTCGCGATTGGGTGAGTGAGACGACCAATCACCCAGGCGACGTGGCCGAAGCGGCCTTGGCCCATGTGGTCAAGAACAAGACCGAGGCGGCTTACCGGCGCGGCAACCTCTTGGAGAAGCGACGCGGCATGATGAAGGACTGGGCCGCCTTTTGTTCGCCGCGCATGTGAGTTTCGCGAAACAAAGGGGGCTCTGTGACGGGCTGATGCAAACATTGCAGGCTGACCCGCGCCTATGGCACGGCCGGGCTCTATTTCGCTGACGCTCAACCGAGCCACCAGCTACGCCGCCGTCTCGTCGGCAGAGCCGTGACGATCCCTGTCAGGGGCGGGATGCGGTCCGCATCCCTTCAAGTGTCGCCGCGCTGACCCGCGCGGCGGCGTTGGCCTTTGTCGGCTTCAAGGTGACGGGGGGCGTCGCTGCCCGATAGCCCCGCCTCGACGGGGCGCAACCCGTCCGCTGCGCTCCCGGGTCCTTCACTTCGTTACAGCCTTTCAGGTGCGCCCCGCCTTTTGCCGGCGGGGCTGCTGGTTCGCTCCTGCCGCCTCCCGCCACCCTGGCGCCGGTCAATGGCGGTTGAAGGAAGGAGTGAAGGAGCATGGCCAAGGACAACCGTCAGAGCCTCTATGGAGAAGTCGCGAACCGGATCATTGCTGAGTTGGAGGACGGCCGCGTGCCGTGGGTGCAGCCTTGGGATGCGGCGCGGTGCCCGGTGACGATGCCGAACAACGGAGTAACCGGGCGCATCTACAGCGGCATAAACGTGCTGATCCTGTGGGCGGCTGGGATCGGGGGCGGCTATTCCTCGCAGCGCTGGCTTACCTACAAACAGGCCGAGAAGGCAGGCGGCAACGTTAAGCGCGGGGAGAAGGGAACGGTCATTTGTTACGCGGATCGTTTCACGCCCAAGGACGAGGCGCAAAAGGCCCAGAGCGAGGACCGCGACGCGCGCACCGTGGCGTTCCTTAAGAGGTTCACGGTCTTCAATCTGGACCAGTGCGAGGGCCTGTCGATCGATGGAGGCGAGGCTTCAAACGTCCC